>JAOMTZ010000003.1 GCA_028356125.1 Candidatus Poseidoniaceae archaeon | reverse complement strand
AACAGTTCTATCTTCGTCCCTGACTTTCATTGGAGCCCACAGACCACTGATGTCTAAATGTTCTAAAGAGCGTATAGTTGAAGCAAATCGATCTGCGTCGACTTCATCCATGCGCATCAATAATTCCTTCAAGCGCGTTAGCACGGTTTCATCTCCGTCGGCCCAAAGTTTTGGAATAATTCCGCGTTCATCTTCGGAGAACTCTTCGAGATAATCTCTGATTGTATAGACTAAATTACGGCGGACAATCTGTGACTGGTGGCCGCATAGTTCGTCGATTTTGTTAGCCCACATCTCTTTGTCAAGGAATCTCAAATCTCCGATAGTTGCACTGGCTGCTGCCAGAACACTCTCGTCTTCATCTTCTAACATACTATTCAGCAGGGGTATTGCATCGGTAGTTATTCTTCTGAATAGCCTCGTCAATACATCCGCCATTGCTCGGCGAGTAAACAAATCTTCTCTTGAATTGAGAACTCTAATGCACTCAAGCCCAGAATCCTTGTCGCCTTCAATTAATTTAGCTAGGCAGGCGACAACTCGACTAGATACTTCTTCGGAGGAATCGCTAGCTCTTCGGATTAGTATCTGCGATATACCCAAAGGACCGATTAATTCCTTTCTTTCGAGTAATAATCGGCACCATTCAATTAGTAATTTACGCCTTTCTTCCCCGCTATTTTCTAACTGAGTCATAAGCCATACTGCGGCTTCAGCACCCGCCTCATGTGCTACAACTGAAGTTGTACGTGGAACCATTCCATGCGGGTTCCAATCGATGTTCGCGTTGGAGACATCGGGCTGAGTATGCCAAGTGCCCGGCCTTTCTGCTAAAGCGATTGATTCGACCAGGTGGTATCCTTGGTGTACGGGTTGGCCATGTGATGCGCCACACAGCCCATTCACCATTACGACGGCTAACCACCAACGGTCCGGAGAAGGGTTTGAGCGGTCTAGGGCCTGAGCAAGCCATTCCGTAGTAATAGCAAACAAAAGTCGCTCAGTTAACACATCTAGCCTTTTGAGTAGCCACCTTTCGTGTATCTCGAACGGGTCGTCAGACAGGTTCATTCTGTGTGGAACAATCATGTCGACAACTATTGAAAGGTGTCTGTCAAACATTCCTTTATCTGCTTGAAGAAGTCCTATTCCTAGATCGATTACTTGTTGTTTATCTTTTGGATGAACAGGTGGGAAGTCTGGATCTGATTGGGGCGGGTGGGGTAATGGCCAAGAGTTCGAGCCTGATTCTAAAGTCAGTGCTAGCCGTTCGGCTAATGCATCTAGAACCGTTGCGGATACTCTACGCTTACTTTTCATCTAATTCACCCTTGTGAGTGCACGAAACCTATGTGGTCACCATCAGATGTCTAACTCGATGTTCAGGTTCTGAATTAGTTCCTTGTATCGATTTCTGATTGTGACTTCAGTTACACCTGCAACTTCAGCAACTTCGCGTTGTGTCCTTCTCTTTCCACACAGAACGCTTGCAATATAGATAATTGAAGCCGCTATTCCAGTAGGTCCTCGACCACTTGTCAATTCCTTTTCTTGCGCAGCCTTGATTAATTCGTGAGCCTTTGCTTCGACTTCAGCATCTAAGCCTAGACCTGAACAGAATCTTGAGATGTAATCTTCTGGACCAGTTGGCATAATCTTCATCTTTAATTCACGAACCATGAATCTGTAGGTTCTACCGATTTCTTTACGCCCTGTTCTACTTGCTTGTCCTATTTCGTCTAAAGTACGAGGGACACCACATTGTCTGCACGCTGCATACAATGATGCTGCCGCTACGCCTTCAATAGAGCGGCCTCTGATAAGTCTCTTCTCAACGGCCTTCTTGTAATTTACAGCTGCTGCTTCTCTAACTGATTTAGGAAGTTCTAGGCGGCTTGCCATACGGTCTAATTCCGCTAGTGCCATTGCCAGATTCCTTTCTGTAGCGTTTGAAACACGGGATCTCTTCTGCCACTTCCTCATTCGATAGAACTGAGAGCGGTATCGTGAATTGATAGTCTTACCAGAATAATCTTTGTTCTGCCAGTCGATGTCTGTTGACAGTCCTTTGTCGTGAAGCATGACTGTCATTGGAGCACCAGTACGTGCGCGCTGGTCTCCTTGTTCTGGAGAGAATACTCTCCATTCGGCTCCCTGGTCGATTACGTTGTCTTCTAAAACAAGACCGCAATCGTCACAGACGACTTCACCGCGAGTCTCGTCACGGGTTAAGGAGCGACTTCCACAATCGCTGCATTTTACGATATCTTCTACATGTTGGTTGTTATCCATTTCTCTCACATCCACCGGCTTAGCACTTGCTTACCGATTACTACTAATACCCTCTTGCGGGGGTTATTTAAATTAATTGGCGGCATGGTTAATACCTTTTCTACATGAAATAGCGTCCAGTACATCGTTTGGCTTTTTTATACAAATGGTTGAGATTTAGAACCCGGGTAATTGCTCGTGAGCCGTTTCAAAAGTTATACAAATCGAACTATTTGGGTTATTTCGGCACGACAAAAGAAGTTGTGGTGATGCAAATATACTATTGCTTCAGAATCCGAACCCGTTATACATCGTTGCCCCTTGAAATGGTTTAGGGGAGATGGATGACTGATAATTGGCCGCCTAATCAAGTAAGCATTTCCCCAGGAAAACGAGTACTGTTTCTTACCAAAGATTTGAGTTTAATCAGAAGCCAGCTCTACGACGGCTTGGACTTGAAAATGAGCGATTTATCGCCAGAAGACTTGTTGGACGACATCAACACTGATGCCATGACTCCGGCTTGGGTTTGTTTCGATCATGAGCCTTCTGAGATTGCCAAGAACGCCTATGCCGGATTGATGCAAGATGGCATGAGAGTATTCAATGAAAATGCCCTCATCGATGGCGGTTTCGAAGTAATTGTTTCTGGCCAGCGCAAAGGAACTGGATCTTCGAGAGAAACCGCTGCTCAATGTGAAAGATGGGCGGGTGTGAGAATCGTAATTGCATCTTCGTTTGCGCCGATTCACGAAAGAAATAACATAAACCTTGGTCAGTTGATGGGAGATTACAGTATGTTAGAACGATTACAGAATGGTGAGTCGATTCCATTATCTGAATTCACATCAAGGTACGACCCTGTTACTAAATTAATTATTGAAAACGGGGGATTGTTTCCATTTGCTGGGAAATTAAAAACTGAACAGATATCCCTGCCTCCGCTAGACACGCCAGAATGTCCAATGACCATGGCTGAAAAAATTATTGCGAGAAATCTAGTTGGGCAGCCTACAGATCAGTGTGTGAAGCCACACGACCCTGTTATTGCACAAGTACAAGGCGGTTACAGTCATGAATTTACTACTGCGCAAGTTCATACATTCCTAACAGAAGAATACGGAGAGGACTATGAGTTGCCAAACCCTGCCAAATTTGCAGTGTTTGAGGACCACCTTCTGTATGCAGACCATAATCCAAAGTTTGTCCCCCATATGGCCAAGGTCCAAACTTTGAGAGACCTACAGGTTGAATTCCAAAAGCACACAGGCGTAAGAGATTATTCTGCAAAAGATGGCGTGTCGCCGGGTATTTGTCATCAAGTAGCGCGTGAAGAATTCATAGAAGTTGGAGACTTCATACAGGCTACTGACTCGCACACGTGTATGGGTGGAGCTTCTAACGCTCTAACATACGGGGTGGGAGCAACTGAATATTCTAGTTTAATTTATTCTGGTTTTACGTTTGTCAAAGTCCCCGAATCAATTAGGTTTGAATTATATGGTACACTGACTGATGGTTGTACAGCAAAAGATGTGATTCTATACATTTTGGCTGACCATGCTCGTGAAGAATTGACATTAAATCGTTCTATGGAATTTGGAGGGCCGGGTTTAGCCTCGTTATCCGTTGATGAAAGAGCCACGCTCTGCAATATGGCAACTGAGTGCAGCGGCAGAACTGGGATATGTGAGGCGGACGATCTCTTGTATGATTGGATGGAAAATGCTCAGAACATCAGTCGTGAACACATGCAAAAGATGTCTGTGATGGCCGACCCTGGTGCAAAATATGACGGGGGAGTTCACAAAATTAACCTCTCAGAAATTGTTCCTATGGTAGCACACCCAGGAGACCCTGACAAAGGAGTTCCATCGGACCCAACGAACGGCGCCAATATTTCAGATATTGGAGTAGTCAAGATTGATATCGCATATGGTGGGTCTTGTACTGCTGGAAAAGAAGACGATGTTGCATACTATGCAATGGTTTGCAGCGCTGCAGAAAAGGCTGGACTGAAAGTCAAAGAGGGCGTTCAGTTCTTCATTCAATATGGAAGTGGACAAGTCAAGGATTTAGCGGTCAGGAAAGGATGGCATGATTTGTTCGCACGTGTTGGTGTCAACCTAATCGATCCTGGTTGCGGTGCATGTATTGGAGCAGGGCCTGGTGTTTCAATTACTCCAGAGCAAGTTACTGTATCTGCGATAAATCGTAACTTCCAAGGTCGTTCCGGGCCAGGGAAGTTGTACCTTGCTAGCCCGTTAACTGTTGCAACAAGTGCATTTACTGGGCACATTTCGGCCTGGAAGAATGACTTCTAAGATGTGATAATTTGTCTAGCAAAGGCATGGCTACACTGAGTATTTTTGGAGTAATTGGCGGTATTGCGTTTACGATATACCTGACTCAAACTTTGTTAGCCCCACTAATCGAAAAGGCGACTTGGTTTCCCGAAAACGGATTGCTAGGTATCGCTGCGTGGCTACTACTGTATGTTATTCTAGCACTATTAATCGCCCCTGCAAGTTTGCATAAATTCATTTCAGGAGTTTTATTTGGATTCTGGGGGGGGTGGGCGATTGCATTTATCGGAGCCTGTCTTGGGGCAATACTACCTTTCTGGCTCACCAAAAAATACCTGCACGGGTTCGTTGATTCTAAATTAAGTAGAAAGCCAACTCTGCGGGCAATGAAAAAAGCTGTTAGTGAAGATGGTTTAAGATGTGTATTTCTCACTAGAGTTAGTTTAGTAATTCCTTATCCTGTTCTCAACTATGGGTATGGGTTAACCGATGTTACATGGAGAGATTACCTCCTGGGTAACGCTGGAATGATCGTCCCCGGAGCCCTGTATGCATATTGGGGTTCCAGAGCCGCTGACCTATCGGTGGCCATGGATGAAGGCAGGGACTGGACATATTGGACTGCGATTGTCGCCTCGATAATCCTAACAGTTTGGATAATTGCATACCTGCGTAAAATCACTCTGTCCCATATTGCGCTGGAAACTCAAGAATGAACGCCATGATTCAAGAACCCCGGGCGCTGGGGTTAGGTCGCTCAAGGCCCAACGTCATTAGGACGAAGGAGGACCATGGGTGGGGTGAATCGTATGGCAGGAATTGCAGACAAGATGGCAAGTAACCAAAAACAGATTGCGATTTCTGAATTTTTTGAGAAGAATAAACACTTCCTAGGTTTCGACTCTTTACCACGTTCCATAATCACTGCTGTTAAGGAAGCTGTCGACAACTCATTAGATGCTTGTGAAGAAGCAAGAATTCTTCCCGAGATTGTTGTAAAGATCACTAAAATAGATACCAAGAAGGATATTTTAGAGTTACAGACTGAAGACAATGGTCCCGGAATCCCTCAGAAAAGTATTGAGAAAGTGTTTGGCCAACTATTATTCGGTTCTAGGTTCCACGCTATTCGACAAAGTCGTGGCCAGCAAGGAATTGGTATTACTGGGGTCGTAATGTACTCACAGTTGACAACTGGAAAGCCGACTCACGTTCTTTCGAAAATCTCTGGAGAGCCAACTGCAGTTAGTGTCAATATTGGCTTAGACACTCGTAAAAACAAGGCTGTAAAAAGCGAACAAACCCGAATTATATGGGAAAGAGAAGACATGAGTCTGAAAGAACATGGTGTTCAAGTTACTACTAGAATGAAAGCCAAATACCAACGCGGACGTCAGTCTGTGTTTCAATACCTTAGAATGACGAGTATTGTTAACCCTCATGCGGAAATAACATTCGTAGATCCTGATGGGGAGAGATTCCATTGGCCAAGGGTCACTGAACGTCTGCCGACAAAGGTTGATGCTATCAAGCCGCATCCGCATGGTATTGAGTTGGGGCAACTACAGAGAATGTGTCGAGAAACCTCGGACTCCAGAATATCCGTATTCCTTCGCCAGAACTTTTCTGGAGTTTCAATGAGGGCGGCTAAAGAATTGTGCGAAGCGGCTGAATTATCGGTTAGTACCAAACCTAAGTCGATGAAGCCTGATGATGTTAGAGCGCTCTTGGAGGCATTCCAAGGAGAAAGAACGATTGGTGGTAAAGTAATCAAATTGCTTAGCCCTCCAACGAATTGTCTTTCTCCAATTGAAGAAATGTTAATCAAAAAGGGGCTATCAAAAACAATCGATTCAAAGTTCATCGCAACAATGACTCGAGCCCCCACTGTCAGTCATGGAAATCCATTCCAAGTCGAAGTTGGCCTGATTTTTGGCGATGGCATGTCTGCAGACAAGCACGTTGAAGTCTTGAGATTCGCAAATCGCGTTCCGCTAATGTACCAGCAAGGTGGCTGTTTACTGACCAAAGCCATCGAGAGTGTTGATTGGAGGCAATACGGCTTGGAGCAAGCCGGCGGAAAGGGTGTTCCAAAAGGCCCAGCAGCAATCCTAGTACACTTGGCTAGCACAAACGTACAATTTACTTCTGAGGCAAAAGAAGCGTTATCAGACAATGAATTCGTATTCGAAGAAACCCGTAAAGCAATGCTAGAGATGGGTCGCGGGTTGAGAAAGCACCTTGAGAAGAAGAAGAAAATGGCGAAGACTAGGGAGAAATTCGAACTTATCAACGATATTCTGCCGGCGATTGCTGCGAAGTCTGCAGCAATTCTAGAACGCCCTGTTCCGGATTTAGCTGGCTCTATTACCAAGATTATGAGTGCAGTAATATGTAACGAAACTACGACTTGGAATAAAGAGACCAAGCAGACTGATGTCTCTGTCACGTTATTCAATTACACAACGAGAGCCAGAAGTTACTCTTTGCTTGTAAATTGGCCTGAGAAATCTGGCGCTGAGATCGTAGAGAATGAACGCGGTGGGCGAAAAGAAGCCATGGGCATCTGGGGTTGGAAAATTGAAACCTTAGAGCCAGGGGAACAAGCGGTGCTTGAGTACTCACTTTCTGGTTTAGAGAAAGGAGACTGGACGGAAACTGAAGTATTCTTCAGAGGTAGCCAAGACGTCATTGGCGCTACAAAACTTGATGAGAAGATGCTAGTGGAAATCCGGAGACAAGAAGAGGTTCTCACCCAGTCTGAAGAGACTAGCGTCGAAAGCGAAACAAATTCTGAATCATCGTTTGAACCGGGTGTGGTTGAAGGTGATTCTGCACAAACTACTCTCTTTGGAGGTGATGTCTGATGGCACGAGTGAATGATCCAGAATTGACAAAGGCAAGGCTACATTTAGTGGTCGAAGAAATGTATGACCGAATTGTAAAAGGAGAACCTCCTACTATGACATTGCCTGTTAGGACCAAGAATAACATCGGTTTTGATAAAAAATTGGGCGTTTACAAATATGGAAAGAAGAGGTCTACACGTGACGCTACTAGTCTTGGTTCGGCGAAGAACCTACTTCGTGCGTTGCACGTGGTTGAATTTATTGAAGAAATGATTGAGGCTGGAAAATCATCTACTCTGAGAGAAATGTATTACATTTCAGAAGGATGGGGATTAGGTAAATTCGGTGGTCAAAACGAATCTAACAATCTAGCAGAGGATCTTGAAGTTGTTACATCTTGTTTGAGAGAAGATTTCAAACTAAGGCCTGAAGAAGACGGTGCCAGAATGATTGGGAATGTAACACTCAATGAACTGAACCGAAGGGGCCAGTGGATGACAATTAATGCCAGAGATGATGTTGGAGACTCGGGATATGGTCTTCCTTACAATGTAGAAATCGAAAAGATTCAGCTCAAGGAACATGATGTCAAATTCCTAATGGCTATCGAGACTGGTGGTATGTTTGACAGGTTAGTGGAAAACGGTTTCGACGAAGAATATGATTGTGGTTTAATCCATCTTAAAGGGCAACCTGCCCGTTCTACGCGCCGAATAATTAAGCGTATGAATGAGGAGTGGGATTTGCCTGTTGTAGTATTCCTCGACGGCGACCCGTGGTCCTTCAGAATTTTCGCATCTATCGCCTATGGGGCGATTAAGACTGCGCATATCTCAGAATATCTTGCAACCCCATCTGCTAGTTATCTCGGAATAACTTCTGATGACATATTGGCATACGATTTACCTTCAGATGATCTTTCAAAGAAAGACATAGAAGCCCTGAATGCTGAGTTAACCGACCCGCGATTTGCTGATGGTTGGTGGCAAGATCAGATCAATATGATGCTTGAAATTGGCAAGAAGGCTGAGCAGCAGTCTCTAGCAAAATACGGCCTAGATTTCGTAACAGATACATATCTTCCAGAGAAATTGGAAGAAATGGGACTAGCATGAAGCCGTTTGGTTGAAGTTGAAGACCTGTTTAGGTGTAGTTATGCAGCCTGCTCAAACCACTTCGCCCTGGCCGAAGCGGATTTTGATTGCAGGTTTCGTATTAGCTGTTTGTGGATTTGTTGCCACCATATTCATGTCTGATCATCTGACCAGTTTTTACGAACCTGCAGAGACCTCAGAACATACTGCTGAAATTGGAGAAGTCAACACTTTGGAATTGGAAGAAGGTTGTTGGGTAGTCAATGTAGAGGGTAGTGGCAGTGACTATGATGTTACTTTCAACTACATTGATGATGATGGCGCAGGCGAAGAGGTTGATGACGATTGCAGAACCGATTATCAATGGAATGACGATTACGACATCATATCTAAATTGTATATTGAAGAAGAATCTGAAATATTAGTCACAATAGAATGTGAATCTGAAGAGGAATGTGAGAATCTGCTGTTATTCACTAACGGCGATACCGCCTCAACTGAACTCCTTAGGGCAATGGTGATCCCGGGTGGCTTGTGTTTAACCGGGTTTATTCTAATCCCGTTAGGTTGGATATTAATATCGATAAACAGAGGTAAAGAGGCTGCTGTTCAACTAATTCAGAATCCTAATGCATCGGTAATGCCATTAGAAAACGATCCTAGAATGAATCAAGAAATGCTGACTACAGACCAACTTTACCAATTAGTCAGAGGCGAAATGCCTGTTGAAGAAGATGTTGCAAAAGATGTCCCTAGCCCGTTTGCAAACGCTGACACACGGGTTCGTACAAATACACAAAAAAAGGTGGGGGGCTCAATAAACAAGGCTAGTTCGTATACCGCAGAAAACCCCCCTACTGACGAATCCTGGAAGAATTGGGATGAGGCTTGAGCCCTATTGCGACGGGTTCATAGGTAACCGTTGGTAGGTAACCAATGGTTGTGAAGTTATGGCTAACCTCGACGAGGCCCTTGCAATTCTACAAAATAAGGCCCGTAGAGCCATTTTAGAGAGATTGGTTAGGGAGCCACATTATCCACTACAACTATCCGATCAAATCGGTATATCCCAGCAAGCTGTCATGAAACACCTGAAGTTATTGGAAGGTGCTGGGTTCGTTGTTAAAATGAAGGCTGCAAGCAGTAAAGGTGGACCTCCAAAAAATATTTATTCGGTACAACAGGCTATTTCTATCCGTATAGATCTAGGTCCTGATTTATTCAAATGTAGCCAAAGAACACTGCCCGCTGGTGGACCATTGAAGCTTTCAAACAGTTTGAAGGGTGAAGTGGTAAAGGTTGCTGAGACGGTCAGTGGAAGGAAGAAGATTAGTGTTGGCGAGGGCGCTCATCATCTATCTGCAATTTCTGAAGCTATCGAACGATTAGATTCTGAGCGTGATGCTCTGATTGCCCTACACCAACAAATCAAACAACGTGTTTCAACTACAGTAGATACTGATTTTGAGTCGTATGAACAGAGATTAATGGTTCACAATATCCTCGAATCTCCAAGATCGAATTTCAATTTCAAGGAGTTCACGCGAGAACTACAACTCGGAGCAGAGGCTAGTGAGAGGTTGATGGATGAAGTCCGTTCGCGTGTCGTAAGACAACTGGCCGATCGTTCTGGTCAATTCATCGCTGCGTCTCAAACAATAGAGCTGCCTTGGTGGGCAGCACTCGGCATCGACCCCGCTGAAAATCAGTAGGGCCGATACCGAATTATTGCTCTCAACTTTCGTCTTCTAGCACTGAAATCAGACTGCTTTGCTCTGCAAGCCTGTTGTTAACTTCTGCACGGCGTCCACGACCTACCAGGAATAGGACTCCGAATAGAGAGAACGTTAGAAGCAGTACACCGAACGGTAATGCCCAGTTGCTAATTACTTCACCAGCGACATCAAGGAACGGAGAATCGCTTGATAATTCATCACTGACTACGCGAATGTTATCGGATTCACTAACTTCAACGATTGTGTTACTTGGGTCTACTACGACTACTACGTCATATGAACCTGCAGATACAGGGTATAGCAAGTACAATTCAATCTCCTGAGCATCTTCACTAGCATCAGGAGCAAGTAGGGCACCGACGGTTTGGCGCATTACAATTGACTCTTCAGGGCAACCATTCTTCTTGATTTCCTTTGCCATTTCGTCATCGTAATCACTAAACTCACAGAGAATTACTTCTATGTTCGTTGCATGAACGTTTCCAGTATTTTGTAGAACGACTCTAACCGGGATTGTCTTGTCTACCTCGTTAGTTGTAGATGATACCGAGACTTCAGAGATTACCAAGTTAGGTGCACGTAGTCTTAGAGTTACTATTAGCTCGTTTGAATCGAGAAGATCTCCACTCCACTCTGGGCTGTCATCATGGTCACCATCGTCTTCCATACCTCCGGCCATACTTGTAACCTTCAATCCGACATAACGAGTGTCCAATTTAGCACCTGTAGCAATATGTACAGTAGCAACCATTGTGTGTGTTGTGTATGGGTCCATTTCTGGAAGTCTCCATTCATCAATGTCTTCTAGGTACACACATGCGTCTTCTGGGAATTCATCAGCATCTGATGTTGTTTCAATACATTCGGATTCGATAATTAGGTCACCGGAATACGTTATGACCTTCCAGTCAACATACCAATCAGAAAGAGTTCCCATTCCTGGCAATGTATTCATGATATCATTGCCACTGGAGATGTCTCTTTGTGTTGAGTGGTTGTGAAGAGATGGGGTATCTGGAACGTTTCCAGCGTTAGTAATGTTCACGACGAATTCAACTATCCTACCTGGAGCACTTGTTTTGACATCGTTGTCAATACTAGGGTCCATGTTGATTTGCATATCATAGAATTCGTTAACTGTTATGAAGAACATTATTTCGCCACGTAGACGAGTTCTATGTCCTGTATCATCAGGGTAGTCTTCCTCACTGAATGTTTGTATTACAACAGTGTAATCTCCTGCTGGAACTTGTTGTGGAACATTGATCGTTAGATCTACGGTCTGTGAAGTACCACGTGTTAGTTCTGTTAACAATGAACGAGGGATGTCTATGTCCCATAGAACATCGATTCCTGCTGAATCATAAACGCGGCCTAGACGAAGGTCGTATCTGTCGGGGCCGTTTCCTGTGTTGGTAATTGTTGTAGGAATAGCCCAGGAATCGCCAGGGTTTGCTAGGAAGTCGGTTTCTTCTGCCTGAGTTGCCAAATCGAATACGTGAATCACGTTTGTCGACAAAATCACCGAATCTGCTACTCTCGGATAACCTTCAAGGTGAGCTTTTATGGTTACTGCCGGCCCAAGTCCTGCATTAGCATTGACAGGGGCACAAACAGAAATGCCTACAGTGTATGTAGTCTCTATCGGCCATAATCTTGGACTATTGATATCGGCGGGATCTCTTGGCCCTGGAGCGTTTGAGAAGTCCAAATCGACCGTCCAATGGTCCTGTCTCCAAGTGTTGAGATCGACTTCATCGGGCTTAGCTTCAGGAGCGCCAGGTGTGGTGAATACTAGGTAACCCGCTTCGTAGTTCTTGATTACATTAATTTCGTAAACAGCACAAGAAGGAGCACCTGAGCCTGGAGATGGTAGAATAATTTCACTAGTATCGAATATCTCAAAGACAATGTTTCCAATAGAACGTATGGATACGTTTATCCACAATTCAAGAACATCATAGGTTCCTTTTTCTACGGATTTTAGAGGTTCGCCTTCAGACCATCCTTTCACGTAAATTACGAAGGTTCCGGGGTCTTGACTAGTTGGAACTGAAATCTCCAAGTTCTTGGTAACCGATTGTCCCGGATCTAATGCTACTTGCATTGGGAACGCAACCTGCCAACCGAATGGAAGTAGCCATTCCTGTTGGCCTTCCAAACTATTTGGATCATAGAACGCATAAGTGTCGAATACGTTACCAGTATTGGTAATGGTTATTGAGAAAATTGCTGTTTGGCCTTGCTCAACATCTGCCATTCTATGGCTTGTATCGAGATCAATGCCGTGAACAACGTCCATCAAGGTCAGCGTCAATCTTTCTGATCTGATTGCAGGGTCTTTCAGAGAAATTGCTGAAACAATTACCTGAGCAAGTTGATCCTGGTCAGCCTGATAAATCGATGGCGCTCTTACGCGAAGATACATGCGTGCCATTTCTCCTCCTTCGAGGAAAATCGGAGTATCTGCAAAGATTGCTGTATGGTTATTTGCGAAGTAAAGATTCGCAGTCCAGTTCTCAGGCATACCTGACAGGTTCAAGTTGTATGTATCTGCAACCAAGTCCTTAGGTCCTGGCGTGGTATTATTGATGGTCAAGTTGTAGATTGTTTGTTCTCCTGGCTCGATTACGTGGTAGTATGTTTCTCCTTCATCGAATTCTACATCTACCTGGCCGGTCAATACGTGAGAATAACAGATTGTCCATGGTCCACCGTTACTTTCATCAGAACACTTGTTTGTATCTGACCAAGCAATATGTGCACCGCTTCCTAGATCGTTAGCGAAAGCAGGAGGTTGTCCAAGAGAAGGCTTCGACAGTTGGTTTGGACCGAGCTTAAACGAAGTCCATGATGTAACTGCAGTAGAGTTCCAAGTATCAAGTGCTGTTTCTCCGGGTCCTGTTTCATCGGTTGCATTCAAACGGGTGTAGCGAATTTCTTCGCCCGCACTTGCATTACCGAAATCTAGCCATGCGATGTGAACGTTGTTCTGTGGGTCTGTTAGAAGGGCAGGGTATGCAGAATTCTGGCTGCTTCCTTGTGGCATCTGTTGCCATCCTTCAACTTCTGAAATTGGAGTGTCTTCTACTCTCTTAATTGCGTATGTAGACAATCCTTGAGGAACCCCGTCCCACTCTCCTGCCCCTTGTAGGCGCAACTTGGTGTAGTATACTTCGTATGGAACATTCTTTTCGAATCCATAGTCACGGCCATCCATCCAAGCAATGTGCGTATTACCTTGCATATCTACTCCAATAGATGGGTGGAAAGAGAAAGCGTCGTCAATTGTGACACGTGTGTCGTTTACAACAACAAGGTGGCCTTCGCTTCCACGGCCCGTGTCTTCAGCATATCCATTCCCTAGTGTTGTGTGTCCCGGTTGTCCAGGGGTCCACTGTGGATCGTTGTCCATCTTACCATATGGGTCCAATACTGTCATGAAAATTTCACGAGAATTGTTGGTTGAGATGTAAACCATTGCTTCTACTAGAAGTTGCATCTGGCTAGCGCCTCCGGTTCCGGATGGGAACTCGTAGGTTTGGCCACCTGCATCAGTTGAGCGTACTGAATTTCCTGGGCAGTTTCGAGCCGATGCTGAAACCACTCCGTTAGGACACTGTACTAGATCTCTCATGTGAGATTCGATATTGACAGCGCCGCCGTATGATTGGCCGTACAGACCTACCGGAATTACTCCCGCATTCAAACAGTTATCGTGAGCTTCGTTGATTGAACTTGTATCATCTGCTTGTTGGGACGGGTCTCCGTCCTTCGGCCCCTCGTCTGAAATTGGAAGAACGATCTTTGTAGCGTTAGGGTTCCACTTGTGGTCAGAGGATGTTGGTGGGTTTCCTGGAACGTTTCCTACCGAATCTTTCCAAGAAAGGCAGGCCCAGTTAGATCCCGGTCCCCAGTCTTCACCAGAGTATCCAGAGTATGTTGCCCCGTTGTATACGGTTCCCGGTAGAGTTCTTAGTCCACCAGAGTCGTCATTGTTGACAAGTCCAAGAGGGGTGTTTCTTGGACCGGAGTTCTTGTTGTATGCAGCACAGTTTCCTTGGCTTGCAGCACCAGGAAGAGTTCCACCAAGGCCGTATATAGTCTCATAAACAGTCATGTTTCCTTCTTCTAGCATTGGTTTAATTCCTCTGAAGTTTCCTCCAGATTGGAAGTTTCCACCATAAATTACTGTGCAGACATCTGCCCACTCAGAGTACATCGAACCTGATGTATCAACTACGAATACAAGTTCTACCTTGCCTCCGCGAGTATCGTCCCATGCAATCTGAACTAGATCATTAGCATCGACTACGATATCAGGGTGGCCTTTGTGTCCAATGATTGGAGTCAAGAGTGTGTCATCAAACAGAACGATTACGTTCTGAACGCTGTAATCAGGTTGCAACATTTTGTAGTAAATTTGTGGCTGTTGGAAGAACATGTCCAGTGAATCATAATTGTCTTGCCATACAATGTGGACATTTCCTTTGCTGTCTACATCGATTGCTGGCCAGTCACGATTATTGATATGTTGTGCAACGATGAAATCGTCGATTGCTGTGAGGGACCCGTCGTCAGAAACGGTACCATCCATGGCTGTATTGAAAGGGTGAAGTGCCGTATACATGATTTTGTGCTGGCCGGAATGGTCAGCCCATGTCACGTGAACGATGTCGTTGTCATCGATAACCATATCTGGGTGGTAAATCTTGTGAAGGCCAGAATTAGTCACCTGTGTAGCATCGATCAAAGTGTCTCCACGAGGAGAAACCATCGAGTAATACAGGTGCTGGTTAGAACGGCTCCAGACAACGTGAACGTTTCCTTGAGAGTCAGAAGATACTGCTGACATTCGATCCGAAGAACTACCACCGTCTACGACTTGAATGGCTTCTGTTATGACAACCTGTGTTGCTGCTGCTGGAGCTGCAACCAAAATTGCTGATAGTGTTGATAGCAGCATTATTGCTGCGAGGCTGACTGACTTTGCTTTTTGACCCATGCGTATACCTTCCTAACGACATCCCTAACGCTACAATACTCCTACTTAACCGCGTCCCCCTCTCGTCATTATAGGAGAAGGTAGTGTTTGGGTTTTTCAAATCCAGTCAGACGGGTCGAATCCTTCACCAAATGACATCGAGTCATCTGTGTGAATTTCTTTCGGCATAGGGGCGGAAGGGCGCCCTGTACGGGTGCTTGAAGTCTTCTTGTCTTGCCAATCATCAACTGGGCCTGGTTTACCAGTACCGGTTCCGAATGTGAATTTTATTTCGTGGATGATTCCGAGTTTGGCTAGCCAAAGCCTACGTAAATTTTGCATCATTTCATTCTTGGTTAAACCGTCAAACCAAACTGGCTCGCTAACATTGAATGCTTGTAATGGACCAGGCCTTTCTTTCCCTGAATGGCCAAGGTGGATGCCCCAATCAACCCCTGAAGCGATTAGTTGCATCCGGCATTCGTGCATCCAAGATCGCCACTCTTCATCATCACTTTTCATAAGATCGCGCATTGATTTCTGTTGCCCTTCGTCGACCCTAGTCATCGAAGACACGGCCAATAAATCCCTGCCCTTTGGGATGACGATAGCGAACATGTGCCCGTTTTTACCTTGAGGGTACTTTACGAGTAAATGTAGCTGGGCCCTAGGGTCCTCTTGTTCTCGGACTTCTATCCTCTCACTAGCCAACCATGTGCGGACTAGTTTCTCTGCTTCGTCAGGCGACATAATGCATCCGAGACGGTCCACTAACTTGAACCGTTCACTTTAGTAATTCATGTAATTTAATTAGGTCAGGTTGGACTTTCTTGCTCGCACTAGCCCTTCTGAACCACTTTTTCGTGTCTGAAACTGAATCCCAGCCGATTGAGAAAAATATCCCCGACATCCAAAACATCAGGATTAAGCTAACCCATAACAAAATTGTTACTAGAATATGTTGCGCCATTCCGCCGCCGACTAAGAATTCCCAGTTGATATCAATTTGAGAAGTAATATCTGAACTAAAAATAATTGAAATTGTGGTTATGGCTGTTGCCAGTATAGGCCACCATCCTAAAGATCCAAACATTCCAAACAAAAAATGGTATGATGTTCTAGCGTCCAAGCCTTCATCTGTATCGTCTCCGAGTAATCTTCCAAGGGCAATTTGTGGTCCCATTCCAACGATTATCGATGGCAATAATATCAACATTGGAATAAATTTCAATAAATTCACAATTGCTCCGGAAGGAGATATTCCCCTCAACCCATTACCTTGAGCGTTAATGTCTGTTCCGTCTAAAATTGAAGAGTTCAGAGTGTCTCCTATCCTAGTTGCAACCTCTTGAACCTCCAGAGGGGCTGGTTCGGCCTTCAGCCTTCTTACCTCTAGGACTTCTTGGCGCCAAGAGAGGATTTTCTCCCCCTTGATTCTATTTTCTACATGGGCGATTACACCGTCTCTGTGCACCTCGCTGAATGTATCTCTATCTGGAGTCATTGGCGATAGTTTCGCTTCGACTTCATCTCTTAGTTTCACAACTAAATCAGAAGGAGGTTCTTTCCAGTCTCCGTCTTTTACAGCTTGTATTAAATCGTCTGGCAAACTTGAATGTGGTAATTCGATTGGTTCACCGTATTCTACCCAACAATCAGTTCTGAAGAGGTGCCTTGTTCTGAAATGTAAGCCAATTGGTATCAGCACAGGTATTTTTGCTCCAATAGCCTTAGCATGTGCGGCGGCGGCTAATACTGTTCTAAAGGGACCGGTTTTGACCCTGATAAGGTGGCTTTCTGAATGACTGGTTCCTTCAGGGAATAATGCACAAGCGAAACCATGAGAAATTCCGGTTGCGAGATTCAAAAGTGAGCGGCCATTGAGATAGTTGGCCTCTTCTTCCGAGCATCCGCCACGTAGTAGTTCTGCTTTCCTTACGACTGGTTGAACTGCAAACTTTCTTGCCCAAAACCCAAGAATTGGGCGAGTGACAAGGTCATGGCGACCCCCGACTACGAACATCTTTGGGTGTGTCAAAAATATCGATATAGGGTCGAGTAGACCGTTTGTGTGCCAGGCTGAGCACATAGTACCTCTATCATCCGGGATGTTTTCGGTACCGGTTACTTCGAATGTACGGAATACGGAATTAAATGTTCTGCGCAGGCAAAAATATCCTATCTCCATAAAGAATGGTGAGCCGGGGTATTTTTGGTTGAACTTTGGTAGAGGCGTATTTACCAATTTTTGGTAATTCATTTTTGTTGCCGACGCTGATAGTTCGGGAAGTAATTCTCCGTGACGATCTCGTGCTCCATCTGAACCGCTTTTCATATCGAGGCCTCCTTTATTCTGTTACAAAGTTCTGAGAGTCTAGTAAAATCAGGCGGGTCTTGGGGGTTTGATTTGGGGAACATTGCAGGTAATGATTTCCCGCCATCTCCTTCTAATCTCGGAATTATGTGGACATGGACGTGTGGTATCTCTTGTCCAGCAAGTGGGCCATCATGGACAACTACTGTGAAATCGGTGGATTGAAAATAAGCTCCTAATATCGCTTGAGTTCTTTTCACTCCTTCGAAAAGTTCCCCCAACTCATGCACCGATAAGTCAGAAATCCTCTGCACTGGGTTCGAAGGAACCACAAGCGTGTGCCCTTCGGAGCGAGGGAACACATCTAGAAAGGCGCCCCACTTGTCTCCTCTTGCAACAAAGTTACCAGGAACATCTCCCGATAGGATTTTTTGAAACAGGGTTGGCTCTGCCATATCGGTTGCTGACCGCATACACCTCAAAGTATTGAGGGTGTTTTTGCCATCACTCTTCAGGAGTTAGTACCCAAGAGCCAGCGCTACCTTTTCTAATTGCTAGAGTTGAAATGTTGCCTTCGATATCGACTAAAGTGTGGTACATCTGTTCAGAATCGGTTTCTGTGAAGTCCGCTCTCTGATGGACGCCTCTGCTTTCTGTTCGAGATAGTGCACTGTGTACCGTCGCTTTGGCTAACCTAATTCCGGCCTTGATTCGTAATGCCTCAAGAAGATTAGAGTTAAACAACCTACTGCTATCGTCAATATGGAGATTAGCAGCGGATGATTCTAGGGAATTGAGTGCTTCCAATGCCGCATTCAAACCTTCAGCATCTCTATTCATTCCAACGTGTGAAGTCATGATTTCTGTAAGTTTAGCAAACAAAGCCCCTGCTCGTTGAACTGGGCCTTCTTCGGCGCCAGCCATTTCGAAATCTAGATCTGCTTCTGAAACTCCTAATTGTGTTTCGAGTGCGGCTCTTCCAGAGAAAGTCGTCTTGGACGCATGCTCTGCGGCGTGAAGTCCGGAGATGTGGCCTCCTGTCAGTGCGTCGAGAAGACGGTTTCCTGCAACCATTCCTGCGCCATGGATTCCTGAACATGCTGCATCTCCTGCTGCATAAAGCCCAGTGAACCATCGCGACCATTTTCCAGATATCGCCCTTCCTTGCTCGTCGGTCACAATCCCACCTAGAGTTGTAGAAGCTTGTGCGCTAACTGGTATTGTTTGGCGGGCCATGTTAATCCCCAATCGTGTAGAAACTAATTCAGAAGTTTGTGACCACCATTTCTCAGATTCGCCCATGTTTCTAGCATCGAGCGCTATGTTCTGCGCCCCCATTGCAATTGAAATACTGGTGGTGTCGGCGAATTCTTCCACTTCCAAGGGGTTACCATTTGGGTGGTGAAGGGATGCTCCATCTGATAACATTCCAACGGGTAGTACGACGTTTGTTCCAGGAACTGCCATAGGTGTCCACGATACGAATTCAAGATTTCTAGCAGACATTCCTGTTCTCATAGCCATGTCTAAACCTAGTCCGATTGAGGTTCCCGTCCAGGCCCCCTCATACCCTCCGTCGGCAATAATAACGCACTTTGCCTGAATGGAATTCACAGTTCCGGTTGACATGTCAAGAGCGATTATTCCGTGAATCTGTTCATCGGTGTGCACGATCTGAAGAGGTATTTGGTCGCCCCTTCTAACGACGCCGTGGCGCATGCATTGTTCTTCCAGAACTTGTTGTGTTTCGCGAGAAAGTGCATCTCCTGCACCTGCTAAACGGGGTAGAGTGTGTCCTGCTGCGCGTCGAACTAACGGTATTCCATCTGCGTCGCGACGGAAAATAACTCCCCACCTTTCGAGTAAATCGACTTGCCGGGTTGCTTGTGAAATGCGTTCTGAAACGATATCTTGGTCGCAAAGGAATCCCCCTGCCCTAATCGTATCGTCGCGATGAGACTTAGTTGTGCTTTCTTTTAATGGCGCTGCAATGCCGTCGATGGCGGCAGAATTGCCCGCCCCTAAACTATCGGCAGACATCATCAAAATTGATGCTCCGGCCTTTGCTGCACTTGCCGACGCGTGTAGTGCTGCCGGTCCGTCTCCAATTACGATGATGTCCCATGCTTCCAAGTACTCCACCTCAGTAAGTCATGCGAAGAGTGGGCATGTCATAAGCAACGCGCTTAAACTCTCATCATGCCGCTGTTGAGATTTCTAAATTTGGTAGTGTGGTTTCGCCTTTCTGACGTGCTTTCAGCATACGCTTAAGGCGTTGTTTTGATAGATTACTGTCTCCTAAAAGTACCTCGGTGCGGATAATTCTTGAGCCGATAATAGTGTCATCGTCATCACGAAGAATTACTTGCACGTTTCTTTTGCCACGTACCTTGGAGCCCCACGCAACTCCGATCCAAAGAATAACCCCCTTCTCGAGATATTTTGGCATCCAATCTAATGCATCTTCTACTAGCCTGTCTGTAATTTTAACAGCGTTATTCGGGCCCGGGCATGACCTCAGTTCGAATCGATGCACTTGGCTCTCAGGCATTCCCCCTGGAGCGATTACTTCGACCCGTAGGTGTCTGTCTTTGTTGGTTTGATTATTGAGGGCTATGAACAAGTGCCCGGTTTGATTATCGCATTGAGATGCTAGTGCCAAATCCATTCTCCAATCGTCTTTGGTAATTGCTGCTGAGCCAGATAATAAGTCGTTTTGCAAACGATCTAACAGGTCAAAGACTTCTACTTGCCATGCTCTAGCATGAGCTATCAACCTCTGCAATCTTACCCAATTAAATTGTTCATCATCGTTGAGGAGTAAGTCCTTTATCGCCATTGGTTTGATGAACTCCTCTAGTTCATTCATCGTTTCATCATCGTTAAGGTCGCCGCGACTATTCAGATGCATAAGATACAATATTCTCTCTCGGGCTTGTTTTTTATCTACCCCGGGCAATATTGAATTAGATAATTTGTCTTCCCATAGATTCCACAATAATGAGTGATCGGGGTCGAGGTGTGCATAAACAAGATCTCCAAGAATTGTGTCTAACTTCATAGGGTGGTGCGTTGGAGAATGTAAAACCAAGTATGGTAATTCATCCCCAAGTTTACGGATGTCATCGGTTGTAAAAATAGCATGATATGCTAGTGCCAAACTAGAGGTAAGAGTGATTAGTAATACGAGGTTATAGGCAAGCCCGTTTGGTTCTAACCCGGCTGCTAAAATTAGCAAGAAAAGGGATGTTGCGGCCAAAATTGAAGCTGTGGCATTATGGAGTCTTACATCGTTAAGCCCAGCCTTAATCCGGTCCATTCCTGGCTCTGACATCATGTCTCTCCGAACCCCTTTGACAATCGCTTCTTCTTTCCAAAGAGAAGAGCGCAGAACTAGGGCGGTCATCGCCCTTTTAGCAGCGATAAATGCGGGTGTGATGGAGACGATTAACATTGGTATCCAAAGCAAAATCATCAGTGTTGGACTAGTTAGAGGATGATTGGGGGCAACCACTCCTGCCAAGGCAGTAAGGGCCATCAGAAGTCCAGCTATTCTTCTCATCATTAGAACGATTGGGTTGCAGGCTAGCCTGCCATATTTAATCCTATGACTCTCTGCGGATTGGTAGTCGATAAAGGCACTAGATATTGAGTCTTCAGCTCTATCGAAATCCTCGCTATATGGGTTCGGCAATCCCGACCCCATGCCGGGAAATACCTTCTTCGATGAGGGCTCACCCATGATGGTGGCATTGCACGCGCTGGTATCTGACTTTGGGTGGAATGGTAGCGATAGGTTGTTCAAAGGTTGGCCTCACCGACCATTTGGACACGTGGCCCAGCTGGATAAGGCGGCGGCCTCCTAAGCCGCAGATCGCGGGTTCAAATCCTGCCGTGTCCGCCAAGTAAGAATCAAGAGTTTTGATTTTGAGATATCTCTTTAACGCGATGAAGAAATTCCTCAAGTTGAACTCTGCCATGCATAGATTTCTGTAGTTTAACATCGCAATCTGCCAATGCCTCTAATAATTCACAGAGCATCGTTTCTTCGAGTAGTAACCTTCCGGTGGTAAGTAGCCTGTGGATATGGTACACGACATCTTCTGCCTCTAATGCATGCTCGTTCATCAATTGATCTAAAGCGCCTAGGGCGCCTTTCAAAACCCGTTTATTACGACCGCTTTGTTTCTCCCATTTCCAATCATGGACTCTGCCCCGGAGGGCTTCCTCCAAAACATGCTGAATACCAAGAAGGGTTGTTGCAGCAACGACTTTTTGTAAATTACTTCTATCGTTGATTTTATTTTGCCTGGATAAAAGTTCCAACAGGAATACAGCGCGTCGCAAATTGCCATTCGCCACGTGCGAAATATCACCCAATATCCCCCTAATTGGCGATAACTCCTCTTTGTTTACTATCTCCTCGAGGCGCTTAGTGACTATCTGTTTAGGAGTAGATGGTATTCTGATTTGTTTTGAACGTGATCGTAATGCATCAATTATTCTGGATGGGGACCTGGCTGTGAAAATGAATCTCGATGTGGATGAAGTCGATTCCATCATTCTTCTGAGGTAGGGTTGCCTTGTTGGACCGAGATGATCAGCATCTTCGATGATAATTAAGCGGGAAACTTTTGCACCAGAGGCGTCTATTCGTGAATGGTTCTCAATGCCTGCAGGTGGAGTGTCTCCTTCATCTGCAACTGTGAGATTAGAATCAAACGAATCTAATGAAGACCTACCTGCTAGTGTATCTTTTGACGATGTTCCGCCCGGTTTGAGAAACTCTTCGAATTTTTTCATTGCGCCTGCACTCTTAGCCAAATCCCTTGCTTGGAGAACGTGTGTAGTAGAATGCCAAGAAGGGCCCAATATCTGTCTGGCGATCAATCTCCAGGCCGCAGTTTTACCAACGCCGGTTGGTCCGGCTAGGATTAGATGAGGCGGGTTGGCCTGAACTGCAACTTTCTGTAAGTTGCTTTGGATGGATTCAGACATCGCCAATTCGTCGAATCGGCGAGGTGCATGAGACTCAAGCCAAGATGCCATTAGTAAGAATGGTGGCGAGTGGGTCTTTCAACCCCTCGGTGAGTGAATGTGCTCACTCTGCGTCGAGGATCTTGTGTCCTGTCCTTCTTAATTTAAGGAAAATACGTGTTCCACAGACTTTGCAAGTCATTGCTGGTTGCCACTTTCCTTCACGGTCACGTGTGAAGCTTTGGATGGTACCACAATTTGCGCACTTGTAATCAACAGTGAGGTCAGCCATATCGTTCACTCTCATCTGCGCGACCGGCCTCCCCTCTTTGAAGGTGTCCTTTGCGACAAGCAAGGTTCATGGGTGGCGCGCGGCCCCATATTGGCATGCCCGGAGACAAACTCGTCATCGATGTAGTTGACAATGGTGGACAATGGACTCACCGAGAATGGCGCATGCTACGTTATTTGGGTGTAGATACACAGATCATTGAGAATAATACTCCTGTAGAAGAACTCAGAGAACTTGACGGGCTGGTACTTTCAGGAGGAGCCGCCCGGATAGGATTGTCCGGAGAATTAGGTAATTGTGCAGCATTCCTAGAATTAGATATTCCAATTTTGGGAATATGTGCTGGCCATCAATTCATGGCAAGGCACTACGGGGGAGATGCTAGGGAGTCGCCCAAGCCTGAATTCGGCGCAATGAGTATAGATCTAGTCGGCGGAGGTGGTGCTATCTTTGCAAATACGCCAGAAACACAAACTGTTTGGGAAAGTCACAACGACGAGGTTCACGTATTGCCTGATTCGTTTTTTATAACCGCTTCGAGTGAGTCTTGTAATATCCAAGGGATGGAAAACAACGCAGGGGACCGGTTTGGTCTGCAATTTCACCCCGAGGTAAACGATTCAGAGTTTGGTAAAGAGATGTTCGAGAACTTCGTTGAAGTCTGTAACGTCGCCAAAAAACCCTGAGGTTGGCTTGCTGTGGGGCTTTTAGGAGCCTGTCTTCTGCCTTATAATACGGTATGCATGGGTGCTGATGCGTTTTGCATAAATTACAAACACGCCCCCGGTTGCTAACGCCCGCTGCTCCTTAGTGGCCTGTTCGGACTAGCCTCCTGTAGGTTTAATTCCAGTTTGCAGTGGGTCATGTAAGACGCTACCCCCTCTGTATCCCCTTACGACACCCGTCGATACAGAAGGGGGCCCTTGCGATTTCTCGTGTTATCTTCTCCTACGGAGTATACCCTCTATACATCTCGACTGATGAAGCAAGGGTATGTTCAGTGACATTATTCAACCAATGCTATGATTTCCAACGATGCGTGGTCAACTCCGGCCTTATTTCTAAATTTGATCATATTGGGGTCCTTTAATCGCTTATCCTCAATCGAATCCATTTCGACAACCGTGTATACGTTACTTTCGTTGTCGTTTTCATGACCGTAAGCTAAGACTCTGACGTTATGTTTTAGCCTCATGGCCTCGTTTGACTCGAATTCTTTCTTCCATACACCGTAACCTTTGGTCACTTTGAATTTTGATATTACTTTCATTTCTGAACCACCCTAGGAATTATTGCTTCCAACCCATTCAAAAACAGATTTGAGGATTGGCCCCAGCGTTCTGCCTTTTTCTGACAATTCATACTCAACCCTTGCAGGAACTTCAGCAAAAACTTCTCGATCAACCAGCCCCTGCCTAATCATCTCATCCAAGCGACGGCCGAGCGTGGTCGCAGTAATGCCTATATCTCGCTTAAGTTGATTAAATCTCATTGGTTTTTTCGTACGGGACATGAAAAACAACATGTTGAGAACATGTGACTTCCCTAACAGTTCGATGAATTCTCGTCCTTGTGATTGCAAGCAAAGGGGCTGCGCATAAACTGGTGGTTGCATACCGATACCAAGTTGCTTGATTATATCAACCACCCAGTTTCAAACCAGATACCATAGTTTCTGCTTTGGGACTTTTTCACCTTAATAGGAAGGGTATCTCCCAGTGACAAGGAGAAATGATATTATGAGTAAATGCGGATGTGGAAGATCACCAACTGGAATGTGTATAGGATGGCATGGTCTTTCCAAAGAAGAATATGAAGCGAAATTGAAAGAACACCAAGAGAGCTCAAAAGAGGAATGAATTTGGCAAGAAATTGGAATACAATTCTTCGTTGGGTTCATCTGACCTTTGGGATGATGATTTCTGTTTATTTCGCTCGAATTACTTTCACTGGAAACACTGACGCCTGGGACAACGATCCTTGGGTCACGATGTTTGTTGGACAAGCTGTGGTAGCGATTGTTTTCTGGACTGGAATCATCAAGTGGCAACTGCCTCGTATCAAGAAGTGGAATCGTAACCGAAAGAAATCCAAAGCAGCGACAAATTGATTCGGATGAGTTGCAAGGGGTTATCCGAAACCCCTTTGCATTTGATTTTACGATACAAGGGGATTCAGTGGGTCGATACAGTCGCTAGCGTCTGACAAGACCCACTGCAAGCCCTTTGATTTGCTAATACCTGAGCAAAGGGTATCCGGATAGACCCAATGAAAATTAGATTTCTCGACGGAACACACACCATGTTTTTGAAATCTGTGATTTGTAATTCCTTGAGATTTTTATGACTTCCCAGCCACCAACACACTGTTCATTCAACCAATCATCAAATTCTAACGGTTCCTCTGTTAGATTAGGATTCAATTTACCGCAATAGGAACAATGGGTACCTCCAGTAAATGTAATCCTAGGCTTGCAACAAGCCCATTTTTTCCTTGGGGCTTCTATGTGTGTTGCCCATGAGTTCGATTTATGTTCCCAATTCGTCATGAAATGGCCATGGTGAATCGTGGTATAAATTAGAGGCTAGTCAGAGGGGGGCCCATTGCTCGGGTTTTGATTAATCAAAGGTATTGCTATGTGTCGGCGTAAACTAACCTACGATTAGTCGCAACAGCTCTTTTCGATGCTGTCTTGCGCACAGAAGCAGGTCTTTGCAGGAACGATGTCTGCTCTAGAACTGCGTTCGTTGAATAGTGCAGTGACTGCAGCGAGTTCCTCGGGCGCATCTCCTCTTGCTTCTAGGCAGAGTTTGAGTCCGAGTAGTCCCCACATGTTGTCTTTCCACAACTTGATGTCAGCACGGTAGACTTCTTCTGCCTCTTCATAATGACCTTGTTCGTGAAGTAGTGCACCTAGAATGTGGCGAACTGGTTGCATCTGGCCCCATGGTTCGTTGTATGCTAGGTTTAGTGAAAGGTCTACTCCTCGACGCAGGTGGTCGAATGCTACAGTGAAGTCTGAAGCATCGCCTCTTTCTTTGGCTAAGAATTGTCTGCGGTATTCGATTTCTCCAGAAAGGACTGCTTCGTTAACCAATAAGATACAAGGTCCATCAGATGGATCTTGATACATCAAGTTGTTATGCAGTACTCTTCCTGCAAGCGCTGGGTTCTCAAGTGCTTGATTGAATAGAACCTGTTCTGCTTCTGCCTCAGGGACCATTCCCTTGGATGCATAAGCGACGCCTCTTGCGTAGTGCTGTGTTGCAATTGCAGCCGGGAATACATCCTTGTCGGAATGCATCGGTTCTGCAATTATTTCATCCCACTTACCGAATCTAATCATTACGTGCCATGGCATTGTAACATAGGACTCTAGGAAAATTGCTCCCATTGGAATAATCCCGGCGAGCATGAATTGAACTCCGGAATCTTTGTCTCCTGCAGGGAGTGTTGCAACTGCCTTACGAGCGTACTTCATTGCAACTTCGTATTGGCCTTCGAACATTGCACACCAAACTACGAAGTGGTGGTTGTGCATTCGATAGAATTTGTAAAACTGTGATTCGTTACCGGTAAGTTCGACATACTTATCGTCGGCTTTAACTGCAGCAATATTACAATCTACAGCCTCTTTCCACTGTCCTACCCAGGCATCTATGTGAGATGGCATGTGGACCAAGTGCCCTAATCCCGGCATTGCTGTTCGCAAAACATCGGCTGCTGGTAAAGCACGCTCCGGGAATGGTGATAATTCCAAAGCGTGGCAATACAAGTGGCATAGGGCAATGTGCTCTTTGGCGCCTTCCACTGTTTCGAAAGCATCTTCCATGACCTTGACAAGCAACAGTGTATTATCATCTGCAGGAGTGATTTCTCCGGTTGTTGTGTTCTTATCCCATAATTGCCAAGCTTTCAGATTCATTAGGGCTTCAACATAAACCGCAGTAACATCCAAATTACCTCTGTATTTTTCATACAGTGGAGCCATTGCTTCTGCGAATGCAACATTTAATTCTGGGCTGTTGCCCATGTTGAGGACTGTTGGATCTGCCGCATCGCGTGCTTCTGCAGAGTGGCGTTGTGCTAGAGCATCTATCAAATCCTTCTCTAATTCAGTACATCCGTCTTTGAGAGAAACCGCTTGTTGAATTGGGTCGTGTCCTGAGCCTAGCCCTGGAGGCCAATTGTAGCTAGAAGATACACAGTAAGCAATACCCCACCATGCCATTGCGCAAGTAGGGTCGAGTTCTGCACACTTACTGAAACAAGCAATTGCTTCTTCGTGGTTGTAATTCAACATGTGTCCAAATCCTAGGACATACATTTTCCTTGCTTCTTCATTAGCGCAGGTTATCGTTGTGGCAAAGAAATAATTCGACATATCTCCAAAATCATACTCAGTAGGTGTAAGATGCATATTCTCTCCGGAAATGTAAGAGGTTTTAATCCCATGTATTGTAAAATCTAAAAAGATATTAATTGATTTATTTTTATATAAAATTAAACGAGAATCCAGCAACATTGAAGATATCGGCCCCCTGCCAATGGCATGGATAATCCATTAGATATTGAAATTGAGGACATGGATGGCAAGAAAACCACGCTCCGCGAAATCGGAGAGGATAGTACCGACACTTGGGTCGTAGTCAACGTTGCTAGCGCTTGTGGATTTACTAGGCAATATGCTGGGCTCCAAGAGTTGTCTGTGAAGGAAGGGGTAACTGTTGTAGGATTCCCTTGCAACCAGTTTGGTGCGCAAGAACCTGGATCTCATGAAGAAATATGTGAATTCACCGAGTCCAAATTCGGAGTTGATTTCCCTTTGATGGCAAAGGTCGAAGTCAAAGGAGCGGGGGCAACGCCTCTATTCGAAAATCTATCAAAGGCACAAGACGCCGGCGGATACGAAGGAGATATTCGCTGGAACTTTGCTAAGTTCGTAATTGACAGTGATGGAAGTGTGATTCGCTTTTCATCTAGAGACGAGCCAGAAGATTTACTGTGATTCAAACCTTGAGATTCGCTTGTCTTGCTAGCAAAGAAATCTGCATACTATGTTCTAGCATTGCCGCATTTGCCCAAGCATCATCCAAGTCGTAACCGACACAATAGGCTCCATGGCCACGAATAACTACGCACTTCATGCCTCCCTGTTTTAGGGCTTCATTCGTTTGCCTAAGGAACGCGTCTGGGTTTGCTTCATCGGGATCTACGATTACGATTTTTCCTAACATTTTCTTCCCAACTTCATCTATCGGGGTACAAAGGATTAGGTCTTTTTCACAACTAACCGCTGTAGTGTAAGCGCCCATCATGTGAATACATGCAGCAGGTCCCCCGGTATCAAGAGATTTCGTAGCCAACAATACTTCGAGGGTTCGCCAGTCTGCAGTTGCTCCTTCGGGGGCCCCTTGGCCCAGCCTTCCACCAACAAGCCCGCGCTCGTTTAGTCTGGAAAGCGTCACTCCAGAACGGGTTGTAATCATTACTCCGTGCATTCCTGGATGCAGCATTGCAATTGCTCCCATGTTGGCTCTAACTAATTGTTCTCTATCCAACTGCCTTGCTAATCTAGCAACGTCTGCAACTAAGTGGTCGGGAACAACGATGTCTGCCGCCAATACTGCTGGCGGCATAGGCTGTGTTTCCAACTCTTCGATTATCGCTACTGCTCCTACCAGGGAGCTTCGCAAACTGTTTACTTCGCCTGAAAGCATGATTGCTTCTTTTTCTGCAGCCTCTGCGCGATTGGAAATGCTCGGTTTCGGAAGGATTGGCTGGGGCGTAGGTGCCGCCTCTTCTTGTTCGACAATTGCCTCTGGCTCGGGTTGATCTACCGGAGTTTCATCGGCCTCTTCGGCAGAGACTTCGGGGGTTTCTTCAACAGGGCTTTCGATCTCTTCTACAGTTTCGATTACCGCTGGTTCTTCGTCTCCAACAACTGCTTCTGACTCGGATTCTGGTTCTTCATCACTCGATTCTGTGGTGGATTCTCCTTCGGTTGTTGAATCCGCAGGAGGAGCGCCGGGTGGGCCGCTTGGAGGACCTGAGGGCGGGCCACTCGGGGGACCAGATGGTGGCCCCTGGGGAGGGCCTGAAGGTGGGCCGCTTGGTGGACCCGTTGGTGGACCCGTTGGTGGGCCACTTGGTGGCCCTGAAGGTGGACCGGGAGGGCCTGGTGGACCAGAGGGGGTTTTGGTTTGCAAAGAGTCTTCGGTTGAATCTACCTTGGAATCATCGGTTTCTGATTCTTCTGAACCTGCCTCGTCCATTGATTCCTCGCCTGGTATTTCGGCTAGAGATTCGGGAGACTCCGGTTCTTCCAACACAGGGGGTGTGAAACCCTCGAGGCTGTCGAAAGCGCCCCCAAACATATCATCTGCAGCCGCGTTTTCTGCATCCTCTCGAGACTTCTCTGCTGATGTTTTTCTGCCGGCCACGTTCTCTCCCCGTCTGGGCCACAGAGCGCGGCTTAAATAGCGGTTGTTACTCGGCGACTTGCTGCCCGTGTGGTGTAGCGGTTATCATGAGGCGTTGTCGATGCCTCGACCCGGGTTCGATTCCCGGCACGGGCGCTTGAATGATGTACTGAGAGGTTATCTCAGAGTTTGGATTTGTTTTTCAAAATCAAGATTAACATAATTCGTGCAATTATTTCTTATTCATTCATAATCATACTATTGAGTACGATAACAGTTACTGTAAATTGGGTTAAAAGAGATGCTGAAGGCCTTTCTGGAATAAAAAAAAAGCCCCCACCAAGAGCGAACTCCTGATGAGGGCAATATCCCGTTAGGGTGTTTCATTTCCAATTAAGTAAGTTTCACTCGTCTGCTGGTATGAACTGGCCAATCAATGTTGATCCAAGTGCAATTGACATAGCAGCTCCTGCTATCCATAGAGTCGTTCCTGCGCTCGAGTCGCCGTCTGGTAGCATGAAGTACCAAAGAACCATACCTAGTAGCATTAGTCCTCCAGCTCCCCAAGAGATTACCTTCTGGCCCATTTCTGGGATTGCATCCATTGCGTCGACTCCAGCCATTGGTAGAACCATCATCAAAGTTGCAACAAGCGCTAGAACAACGCCTCCCCACATTCCGATAGTTCCCATGGTTCCTGCGGTAACTGCTGCACAAGCATCGTCTTCAGCATCTGTGATTTCTTTTATATCGTCGCCTTCCATTCCCATATCTTCGTATGTTTCAACCAAATCACCGTAGAAATCACACTGGTCAGACATGGCCCATGTGGCGATTATAGTATCGCCATCACATTCTACTTCCATTCCGTCGTAGAGTTCTTCTATTCCATCCACCGCGTCATCATTGCAGTCGGCGTCTGGGACAACTAAATTCAAAGCATTCAAGCCGTATGTTACTTCGTCATCGTCATCCATTTCTTCGCCCATAAATTCGTCTGAGGTCAGCCAAGAGCCGCCTAAGACAGCCATTACTCCCAAAATCAGGCTAAGCGCCATCATGCCCGCCATAATCATTCCTTTCATCTTTCCATCCATTGTTTTCACATTCCTAGAGACTATTGTCTCAAATGGATTTCAAATTAGCGAGTATATCAGTGTTGCACCGGTGAGCAATTCAAACAATGCTTTTTCTAACTAATTTGTCCACGGCCAAATTGTATATTTCAAATAAAAAAAGCCCCCACCAGGAGCGAACTCCTGGTGAGGGCAATATCCCGTTAGGGTGTTTCATTTTCAATTAAGTGAATTTCACTCGTCTGCTGGTATGAACTGTCCAGTTGCTGCTGCGCCTAGACCAATGGTCATAGCTGCACCTGCAAGGTATCCACTCAGCCCTAGAGCAGTTTCACTGTCCGTATCTGGTAGCATAAGATACCAAAGTAGCATACCAATTAGCATTAATGCCCCTGCGCCCCATGTTACGATCATCTTACCCATATCTGGGATTGCATCCATTGCGTCGACTCCGACCATTGGTAGAACGAACATAAGAGTGGCCACTAAAGCACATACTATGCCTGCCCATATTCCAACGGTTCCCATTGTTCCTGCTGTGGCTGTGGCGCATAAATCGTCTTTAGATTCTTCTGTTTCCTCGATATATTCGTCGCTCATATCATCGTCCTTAGCTTCAGCTAAATCGTCTTCTGCTTCACTACACATATCTGAAAGAGACATTGTTGCAAATAGTGTGTCATCGTCTTTACATTCTGATTCCAAGCCATCATCCTTATCTTCATCCATTTCTTCTAGCATAGCGTCACATTCACCTTCTGCCATGCCGCCCATAAATTCGGTTAAATCATAGGTTACGGCCAAGTTATTGAGACCATAGGACATTGAAAATCCACCCATGTCGTCATCTTCGTCTGCTTCAACGTCTAGCCATTCGTTTCCAAGTACGCCAAATATTCCTAGTACCAGGCTTACTGCCATCATGCCAGCCATAATCATTCCTTTCATCTTTGTATCCATTGTTTTCACATTCCTAGAGACTATTGCCTCTGCTGGAATTTAATTTAAGCGGTATATGATTGTTACACCAATGAACACTTCAAACAATGCTGTTTCTAACTAATTTGTCCACAGTCGAACCAATTTTACGTTTTCAAATAAAAAAAGCCCTCACCAGGAGCGAACTCCTGATGAGGGCAATATCCCGTTAGGGTGTTTCATTTCCAATTAAGTGAATTTCACTCGTCTGCTGGTATGAACTGGCCAATCAATGTTGATCCAAGTGCAATTGACATAGCAGCTCCTGCCATAATCAAACCTGAACCCATTGATGAATCACCGTCTGGTAGCATGAAGTACCAAAGAACCATACCTAGTAGCATTAGTCCTCCAGCTCCCCAAGAGATTACCTTCTGGCCCATTTCTGGGATTGCATCCATTGCGTCGACTCCAGCCATTGGTAGAACCATCATCAAAGTTGCAACAAGCGCTAGAACAACGCCTCCCCACATTCCAATTTGGCCCATTGTCCCTGCAGATGCTGCTGCTTCACAATCATCGATATCATCAGATTCCGCGTCTCCGTCTTTCAAAGATTCGCACAAATCAGAGATTCCGATTGTCAGTGTCAATTCTGCGCCGTCACATTCTACTGTGGCATCTTTCATCATTGCTTCGTACAGCGGCACCATTGCATCGCACGTATCAGAATCCCCTGCGTCCATAACCATCACCTTGTTGCTTAGGCCAGAATTATCTGTCACATCATCTTCTTCCTCAGTAAGCCATTCGTTGCTGAATATTGCCATTGCACCGAGAATCAGGCTAAGCGCCATCATACCCGCCATAATCATTCCTTTCATTTTTCCATCCATTATTTTCACATTCCTAGAGACTATTGTCTCGAATGGATTTCATTTCGTCGAGTATAAGAGTGTTGCACCTTCAAAAGGTGAAGAGGGAGGAGTTTCAGACTATGTCGTGATTTGTCACAGTGCCACAAACGGTGCAGTATACATCAACACCGTTAATCCTAGGAGTTACGCCTGAAACGTCGGTTTCTGCGCCACATTGGCACTTGACTTTGGTCTGCATGTATCAACGCAAGAGGGGCTCATTGATGAAATAAACGGAAATTAGTTACGAATTATATGTGCTTCATAGCAAGCATATGTGTCGTTTGGAGAATAGGAGCGGTTTGCCTCAATTTCTAAAGATACGATTTCCGAATCAGATAGTATCGAGGTGATTCTTTTTCTTATATCGGCAAGAGCGTCGAGTGGGGTGATTGCCCAGCCCCTAATCACTACCTGATGGCCTTTACGCAGAAGGCCTAGTAAATCGGGGAGGTGATCAATACTGTCGTGTGGCAGATTGACTAGTAATAGATCGCAGCACTCTGGCAATTCATCGGCTAGCGTTCTGGCATCTCTACATTCAGACCAACTACTAGGTAGGTTCTTGGCCAGTAAATCTGCTGCGTTTGGATTCAGATCGCTTGCGAAGACTTTGTCGATAATTTCTGTGTTAGCCAAGGGCACTAATGCTGGACCTACCCCCGCATATGGGTCACAAACTGAAATTTTCCTTCCAAGTGTAGCGCTCAACTCTTTTGCGCAATTAACAGTCGCAAGCCTTTCGTTGGCTAGTCTTGGAGAATAATATGCTGCGCCCGGATCCACCCAAAACTCATGCCCATTTTCCTTGACTTTGGTCAGTGTTTCGTCGGACCCGTTGCTTGCAATAACCGACAAGCCCCTAACGCGGAATTGACCTTTTACCCCGTTATCCGCGCATATGACGCGAGCGTTAGAATTCTGTTTCAGCATCGCTTCTCCAATCGCAATAGAATGGTTTTGAACACTTTCAGGTAACTTGATGATTATCACATCGCCGATTTGGTCGTGGCTCATTGGCCATTCGCTTTGGTGTTTAGAGAATAATTCGGGATCCAATCTTTCTGTCCAATGTTTTGGGCCTGGCGTAAGTGGTTGTAGATTTACAATTTCCAAGTTTTCTATGCTTTGAGGTGCGGTGTCGTTTATGGGAATGCCGCGAAATTTCCCTAAATTATGAATTCCGAGCCCTTCGACTAACCACCCTTGGCTGTCTAATCTATCCCTCCAAAGGGATGTTTCTTTGCTCGGCACGCTCAAATGGCGCATGGTCCTCGCCATGCCCACAGGAGCAAGTGGTTTGAGCATGGCGGCTGGATTAGTTCTAATCGGGATGGGTCCCGGGGGAATTGCTGGTATGACTCGTGCTGCAATCCATGCTGCGACAAATGCAGATCATAGGCGTTACGAAGCATATACTGCGTTGTGGAGTGCAGATGACCTAGAAGTTCTTGAAAATGAAATTGGCCAAATCCAACGTGTAATGCGACCCGAGGTTGAAGAGCCCTTGGAATTATTACAACTGGCAAAGAAGGAAGTCGTTGCTTTATTGGTAGTGGGTGATCCATTACAAGCCACCACTCATGTTGACTTACAATTGCAAGCGATTGAGGCGGGAATCGAATGCTCTGTGATTCACGGAGTTTCAATTACCGGCTTAGTAACAGGGGCGATTGGTCTCTTAAATTATCGCTTTGGTAGACAAACTACCCTTACTTATCCATACGGCGGGTGGGTAGCAACATCGCCATTGGAAGTAATTGCTCTAAACCGAAAACAAGGATTACACACACTCGCACTTCTCGACCTAGACCCAACGGGTGAAGGAACCGGTGGACAAAGGCCTATGCAGCCACTAGATGCTGGTCAAGCGATTATCAGAATGGCCATTAAGTTATCAGAAAGTTTAGTTCACTTCCCTCGTGATACTAGCTTTGATGATTTGAAATTCGAGGCGGGTTCTGAAATTTGCAATGATATTTCTTCGTTAATGGTCGTACTCTGTAGTGACATGGGAACTGATGCGCAATCGATATCATACCTTTCAGTAGGGGAATTGGAAGAAGCAAAAACGGGTAGATTACACTGTTTGGTTATACCTGCTGAGCCGAGTGATGTTGAAGCAAATGCTCTAAGCCGATGGTCGAAGAAGTGAACAGGGGGCAACTTCTCGGCCTGTCTATGGCAGGACCTTCTAAGGTTGAATTTCCTGGGCAAAAGCGCCAGCGTATGCGTATGCGTGGTACGAAACAGGCCAATCTTGAAACGCAAAAGAAGTTGAGGAAAAACCTCGATCGTTTGCTAGCAGAAGGTGAAACTCTTCTACCTGCAATGTCTTGGACTGGAAAACTCAAATGGGGCCGAACTGACCCCGTAACCAAAACTTTAGTTGACCTAAGGAAAATATTGGGTAAAAGGCATGACAAAAAATGGCTAGCCAAAAGAATGATGGCAAAGCGAGGAGATGACGTTGGTAAAGCACTAGCAGGCTCTCTTATGGCAGCCCATGACCAAGAAATTTCGATTGTTGGAAATTATAGCCACCAGTCATTCGGAAAGGCATCGTATGTCAGAAGGGGGGACGGTAAAGTTGCTTACCAAGCGGGCTTACAAAACTACCACATGACTACATTGCGCATGCTTCCTTGGGAAGATCACGCTCGCAAAGGATACTTCTTTTTCTCCTGGAGAAATGGTTTCGTATGTAGTGGCCCGGAACCAAATATTCCAGATGGTTGGCTAGATGATGTGTTAGATCGCTCCCGGTTTAGTTTCAACAACATCGGCTCTGTTTGGGCAACTGAAGGTCTAGATGTCGAAAAAATATCGGCTAACGAAATGTCTGGGAGTGGATATTTGTTACTCAATTTTATCAATGGTAGCAAAGTTGCTATTGGCTTTGATAAATTGGAAAAGGCGAAGGGTAAGACCTCGTTTATCCATGACCTTGCTCTTTCAATGCTGCCTCCGAATCTATCCACTGTAATGGAGCCGGACGCTATTTGGTATCCAGAAGGTGGAAACAGAGATGGTGCAAGAGATGCATTGGATAGAATACTAGATGCGTGGATGGGTTTGACGTTGAACGAAGGTTCGCTTTCAAAGAGAGTAAAGGTTGCAGTCCTACACCATATTGATGAAGGATTTGTTGTTGGAGAGAGATGGTTTTCAACGGCAGATGAGGCTGTTACAGAATTAAATGGCTCCGCGGCAGAGAAGGGGCTTGCTCTGAGTCTAATGCAATCAGCAACGGGTTCTGGAATCAGGATATCTCAACGGGGGGAGGTTCACGAAAGAGAGGGCACTGCGTTGGAAATCTCCGCTACCTCTTGTAACGATGTTCTTTCCGCTTTATGGCAAGATCATGGGCTTTCTGGATTGATAGAAATGGGGATTGGAGAAGAGGAGGCTCATGATTTGTGGTCTGCTCAATGTAACAAAAAACGTGCTTTCGGAAAATTCCTCAAAGATATTGAGTCTCAAAGAGCAAAGGCGGATATTATTCAAAAATTCCCGTATAGGAGAGGAAAGGTTTCGGGCCCTGTTGGAATGATTCACGACCTTACTATGATGGGGTTGGTCGAAGGTATGGGTAAAGCCGAGAAATCTGCTCTATCTAAGAAAGACGGAATTGATGGGCAGGCTGCTTCTTGGGCTTGGCTAGTAGCTGCAGGTAAATCAAATGGCCAAGAATGGCAGTTTTCATCAGATGCTAGAGACAGGGGTGGCGCTTGGAGTCACGCTGCAATCAATGTATGGAAAGCAGGTGAAGAACTGGTTAAAGGCGAAGAAGTGGATTACAAGGAAGCCCTTGAGTTGCTTCGCAAAGCCTGCGGCCAAATCGAAGAGTTGCCGTAATCAAACTGTAGAAAGTGCGGTAGAAATGTCGTTCCAAATATCTTCCACATCCTCGATTCCTATTGACATTCTAACAAAGCCAGGCCCTAAGCCTGCTGCAATTCTTACATCCTCAGGGATGCCCATGTGACTGGAATTGAATGGGCATTCAACAAGGCTCTCAACGCCACCTAAACTAGTTGCTTCGAATATCATATCTAGGCCACGCATGAATTTCAAAGCAGCTGCATCTCCTCCTTTTACAGTAAATGCTATCATTCCAGTTCCCTTAGGAATTATTCGCTTTGCAACCGAATAATCTTGATGGGACTCGAGACTAGGGTGGTGGACCAAGTCTACTTTGTTGTGGGCCTCTAAACGGATTGCTATTTCTGCAGCGTTCGAGCAATGTATAGGCATTCTAGCTGCTAGTGTTCTAATTCCCCTCTCTAAAAGATAGCAATTATGAGGATCTGGTGAGCCCCCGAAGTGGACCTTTTTCATGAACATTGCAGCAATTAAGTCTGCCCTTCCAACTACTGCTCCACCTATAATGTCAGAGTGGCCACCAAGATATTTCGTAGTTGAGTGAATCACTAAATCTGCGCCCATGGCAATTGGTTGGCATGCCCACGGAGAAGCAAATGTGTTATCGATTACTAAGAGTAAATCGTGCCTCTTTGCAATTTCAGACATTGCTTCGATATCGCAAATTTTGATTACGGGATTTGTAATTGTTTCAATATAGAGCATTTTTGTCCTTTCCGTAATGGCTGCTTCATACGAAGCAGGGTCTTGCATATCGGCCATAGTAGTTGAAATCCCAAACCTTGGAAGTTCTTCAGTCATTAGACCGTATGTTCCCCCGTATACGTCTGAGCTCGCAACTATGTGATCGCCCTGAGATAATAATCCCATCAGAGTAGTAGATATTGCGGCCATTCCACTTGCAAATAGTTCTCCGTCTTCAGCGTCTTCTAAAGCGCATATTTTCTCAACTACTGCTTCGGAGTTAACGCTCGAAAGTCTGGCGTAAAGTAGAGTGTGTTGTGCTCCCGCTGCCCACCCAGCATACCTGTCATCGGTCAACTGATAGGTTGATGATTGGAAAATTGGAGTGTTAACTGCTCCTTCGATGTGTTTTGTTCCAGCCTGAACAGCGTTTGTGGAAAATTTCCTTTTGTCGGACATAGGCGTCTCCAAATGGTGTTTTGGGCCGGCCACTCATGAACAATTCGCTTTGAATTTGACCGGCTTGTCGGCTAAAACTTCCAAATACACCGTATTTACCGACAATTTGACGGAATCTTTGAAAATAAGCCGCCTTTTCGTTTAATTATGAAACTAGATGATACCGATTTGAAACTGATTGAGCTACTAAAACGTGATTCTCGAGCGTCGGTAACCTCACTGGCCGAGGAGATGGGTATTGCAAGGGTTACTACGCATGACAGGATGATGCGTTTGCAGCGAGAAGGGGTAATTCGCAGGTATACTGTCGATATCGATGCAAAGGCTTGGGGACATGAATTACGTGCGTTTATTTTTGCTCGATGTGATAGAGGTAATGTCGATCGAAGAGATGTGGCAAAGAAAATATGCGAATTGTCATATGTGGTTAGGTGTAATGTAATTGCAGGTGATTGGGATTTAATCATCGAAGTCGTAAGCCCATCTATGGATTCGCTGGGTGATGCAATTTTGGATGGCCTCTCCAAAGTAGGGGGGATCTCTAGTACGCAAACGATGGTCTCGTTCTACGACTATTCTGGCCCTGCTTCTTCACTTAGATGATCAATGTCGTCTGATTCATCCAACTCAACTACAATGTTACCGATTAGTAATAAAAGCCCCATTGCTAACCAAATGGAAACTTCGACTAGGCCAACCGACCACCCGTAAATAGTGGCCCAAACTGGTTCGAAGGAATATATGATTGCAGCATGGGTTGGATTCAGATATTTTTGGAAAGCATTCAGCATTAAAATACAAGCCAGTGAGCCAAATAATCCGAGGCATATTAATGGAATTACGACTCCTGATTGCCAGGCCACTTCTATGACCATAAAGTCACCAGAGGCGATTATGGCGATTAGTGCAGCGCCCACTACTAAAACTGCAAAAGAGGTAGATGTAACTGCTATTGGGTTCAGTTTTTTTGTGATACTATCTGTGTAAATGATGTGTAGGGCGAAGAAAAATGCGCACATTACAGTCAATATTTCTCCCGTGCCCCATACAATATGTGGTGGCCCGTCTATGAAACCGGCCCCGAGTGTCGCTAATCCAACCCCGACAATCATCATACGTGTCGGTTTCCTATCACTGATTTTAACCGAAAGTATTGCTGTAAATACTACATAGAGGGAGGTTAGAAATGCGGAAACTGAAGGGCTAACTGAATCAATTCCGATCATCTGTAGGATGAATCCTGCTAACATTAGACTCCCAAGAATTAATCCCCCTTTCCAGTCTTCTTTCGAAGTAAGGGCTCTTCTTGCTTTGCTAGAAAAGGGGAGTAGGGCTACAAACGCTATAAGGAACCTTGATGCAACAATTACTCCAACTACGCCTGCTGTAGTGTATTGGTCTAATTCATCATCAAGTGAATTCATGGCCTGTTTCATCCAAACGAAGGTTCCACCCCACAATAATGTGACAAAGAACAAGCCGACTACTGCTTGTCTTCTAGTGGCCATATGGCTTGCCCTATTTTCTAGCATTTGATGATGGCGGTTGTCTTGAATAGGTAGAAATGTCGATAGAAATTTGATTTTCTATCACTAACAGCACTAACCCTATTGTGCTTGATGCTGTGTGTGACCAATATGGCGAGTGGTCAATTTTGGGACATGCCCATCGAGACCGGCCTCGTGCCACCATCAGAAACCGAATTTGATTGCATTGTTGTAGGGGGGGGCCCAGGCGGTTCTGCTGCTGCATCATATCTTGCAATGGAGGGGAAAAGAGTTCTTTTGATTGAGAAGGGGGTTTGGCCTCGCGACAAAGTATGTGGGGATGCTGTTGGCGGTAAATCACTAGGTCACGTCAATGCCTTGGGTGTAAAAGCAAAGCTCGAGTCGACCCCTCACTTCAGAGTCACTGGCATTGTATTCTCATCACCAAATGGTAGTGAAGTAACTGTTCCTTTACCGGAAAAAGATGTTGAAAAAATGGAAGCTGGGTACTCGCTCCCTAGGCAGCAATTTGACTGGTTAGTTTTCGAAAGGGCGACAGAACTCGTTTTAGAAAACGGTGGTTCTGTAATCCAAGGTGCAACCGTGACACAAGTTTTCGACACTGGTGGTAAGATCACAGGTGTAGAAATTGGAATCGGCGGTAAAAGGGGCGAGAAAAGAGTATATTCGGCACCTTGGACAATTGGTGCCGGTGGATATCAATGCCCTGTAGCGAGAAAAATAATCAAGGAAATGGATAAACAGGAGTTAGTCGATAGAATGCATTACTGTGGTGGATACCGTGAATATTGGGATGGTGTCAAAGGCTGTGAAGGAAATGCAGGAAATATCGAAATCCATTTTGTTGACAGTATTATCCCTGGATATTTCTGGTTATTCCCGCTTGGAAATGGAAGAGTCAATGTTGGAATCGGTATGGTTCTAGGGTTGATGGATAAGCAGAAGAAAAAACTCAAACCTCTACAAGCCGAAGTAATTGCAAACCATCCATTATTCAAAGATAGATTTGCAGATGCTAAGATGGTGGATGGAACTGGCAAGGGGTGGCAATTACCCTTTGGAAGTCCAAGAAAAGGTGAGAAAAATCAACCGCGAAAGGCATTTGCACCCGGCGCACTGTTGATTGGAGACGCTGCTAGTTTAGTCGACCCCTTCTCCGGAGAAGGTGTTGGTAACGCATTGGTTAGCGGAGAAATGGCAGCCCGACACGTCATTGAAAATAAAGGCGGGGAAGCATACCAAGAGGAGTTGTGGGCTGCTTTGGGTCCAGAGTTATCAAATTCATTCAAAATGCAAAAAATGAGTAGGCGTAAATGGCTCCTAAACTGGTTCGTTAGTAAGGCGGGTCGTAAACCGGTCATTCAGGAAATGATGACTGAAATGATTGCTAGTAAAGAAGCTCAAGAAAACTTGCATTCGAAATGGTTCTTAGTGAAGACCTTGTTATTCTAGGTGATTTTATGAATTCTCAATTATCAGGAGTCAAGGCAGTTTTTCTCGACCTCGATGGAACGATATACCTCGGTGGTAACTTGATTGATGGCGCCTTAGATTTCCTTAAGAGATGTGAAGAAAGGGGCGTTAAACGATATTTCCTATCCAATAATTCATCTCGTTCTGTTGAACAATATGTGGCTAAATTAAACAAAATGGGAATCCCGTGTATTCCTGAAGATGTTTTACTATCAACCCATGATCTGCTTTCGTGGCTTTCTAAAAATGAAATAACTCGAACATGGGCAATCGCTACCGCAGGGATGCGGAGTATGATGGAAGACGTTGGTATTACTACCAAGGATAATGACCCCCAATATGTTGTTCTAGGATATGATACTGAAATCGATTACGAAAAAATTTCTACTGCTTCGATTCACATGCACAGAGGAGTTCCTCTAGTTGCAAGCCACCCCGACATGGTGTGCCCTTCGCCAGATGGTGGGCTTCCGGATGTTGGTGCCTATCTAGCGATGTTGAAGGTGACAACGGGGCAAGACCCTGTCCACATTACTGGAAAGCCTAATCCTGGAATGATTATGCATAAGATCGTAGAATTGGGGCTTAATCCTGCAGAATGTGCAATGGTTGGAGACCGTTTGTACACCGATATGGAAATGGCTGTTCAAGCGGGCTGTGTTTCTGTACTGGTTCTATCTGGAGAAGCAACACGTAGTGATTTGAGCGAATCGGGAATGGATGTTAGTGTGGTTGTCGAGTCTGTCGATGAGTTACTGAGGTGATTAATTGGGAAGATTAGAAGAATTTCTCTCCAGGAGAAAACGATTCGAGCCAGAAGGGCATGTGGTTTCTGGCAGACTTGCTGAGTTTAGATTGATGAAACTCACTAGGGCGGTAGCTGGGGAAGCATTGGTTCTGGAAGGCATTAGAATACCCGATCCTGAAGAAGGGGGTCGAAGAGAAATTGACATGGTAGTAGCAACAGGAGATGAAATTCTCTTTGTTGAGCAGAAACATTGGTCTGGTTCTTTTACAATTACTAGTGAGGGGCGGTTTTTCCAAAAAAGGAAAAATGGTGGTACTTTGATGCACAAGGATATCGTTGCTTGGACTGCGAGAAAGGGTGACATTCTGTGCGACCTTCATGAGAATAGAACCGATAAAGAAGTCCCCCCAAGTAGAACGGTTTTGGTATTCTCTAACAAAAACCTGGAATGGGAGCCTTTGCCAGATGAAGTTCCTGCTGAAGCATATGATGAATTAGGGTTTATCGATATGATTGATAAAATGGATAAAACACCACCTTCCGATGAACTACGAGAGACTTTGTTGGGCTTTGGTACATGGGATACTATTCACCTAAATGGTGGCAAGACTGTACATGGAGATATTCTTGAATATCCATATGAAAAGAAAGATTGTACCGTAAAAAATTCTGGCCTACTGGGATTAATCGTTGGTCCGAAAAGCGAATTATCAACGGGCCAGGTTGTACGAGATCAATCCGGCCCACATATCTCTGTAGTGGGCGAGGATGGTTCGAGAATTATTCCGTTTGCGCAAATTTCCAAGATTGAGTTCAGTAACCCCCGCGAGGAGTGGGGATGATGTTAGAGGTCATTGGCTTCACTGCTGGTGTTCTAGGAATTCTTGCTTGGATACCTCAGGTCAAAACCGTTTGGTTTGAGAAAAAGCACGAAGGGGTTTCCCTGCCAACTTTCGCAGTGGTCGCCCTAGCATTGGCATTGTGGATGACATACGGAATCATCGACGGTTCTCCTTCTATTATCTACAGCAATGCTGCCGCTCTGATAATGATACTTTCAGTCTTCACTGGGGTTTTGAAACTCAGAAGAGAAAATAATCAGTTGTAGGCTGCCTTAGTAGTTGAGATGATTACAGCGCCAATCTTGTATGGGTCTCCATTAGATGCAGGTCTGCGGTCTTCTAACCTTCCTTTCCAGCCATCTTCCACAGTTCCAATTGGTATGCGGATTGATGCTCCTCTGTCGGATACTCCATACGAGAATTGGTCAATAGATTGGGTTTCGTGTAGTCCAGTTAGACGAAGTTCGTTATGTGCTCCGTAAACATCCATGTGTTTCTTGACATTCTTTCCAAACTCTTCACAAATCATTGAGAATAACTTCTCTCCGCCTGCGTCTCTCATTTTTCCATCACTGAAATTAGCATGCATTCCAGACCCGTTCCAGTCTCCCTGTACTGGCTTAGGGTGATATTCAATGTAATATCCGTAATCTTCTGTTAGGCGATCAAGAAGGTACCTTGCTACCCAAAGTTCGTCGCCAGCTTTCTTCGCTCCCTTAGCAAAGACTTGGAATTCCCATTGTCCACATGCAACTTCTTGGTTGATTCCTTCGAAATTTATCCCTGCGTCTAGACAGAGGTCTGCGTGTTCTTCTACAAATGTCCTACCATGGGTGTTTCTTCCACCAACTGAACAATAGTACAGTCCTTGTGGGCCAGGATATCCCCCGACTGGGAAGCCTAGGGGTTGTTGGGTTTCAGAATCCATGATGAAATATTCCTGCTCAAAGCCAAACCAAAAGTCTTCGTCGTCATCATCAATGGTAGCACGTCCATTACTAGCGTGAGGGGTTCCGTCTGAATTCATAACTTCGCACATTACAAGGTAACCATTCACTCTTTGCGGGTCGGGATATATTGCAATCGGCTTTAGTAAACAATCTGAATCTCCGCCTTCGGCTTGACGTGTAGATGAACCATCAAAGCACCACATTGGGCAGTCTTCTAATTCGCCGGAGAAGTTGTCTCTCACCAGTGTCTTGCTTCTCATGTTCTGTGTAGGTGTATATCCGTCAAGCCAAATATACTCCAGTTTCGCTTTATCAATCAGCATGGGTTTCATCGTTTGGGTTGACGAGGCAGTATATTATCAAATCGCACATTTTTCTTGTATAAAGTAGGTAATAAAAATCACTATAATTCTTTTTTACTGCTCGTTTGCTCAATATAGTCTTCTCTTATTGATTATATTTTTACTAGCAATGGTCGTAGAATTGCTGTAAATTGCGCATTTGCCCAATATTTTGTTTTCAGTTATTTGCTGCTTCAGAATTCTGCGGGGTGGCTAAAATATTCGACCCATCTCTGCTAATTTGTGGGAATGAGAATGTCCCTCCATTGACAGTAACTGGGCAAGTGTTCCCACATGCCGGTGCGAGATAATCTTCGCCTGTTTCGGTAAGAACTAGTTTGATTCCATGCCCTGCAGGAAGTATTGCGTCTATACCTTGGAATTCCATTAGCATCACAAGACTTTGGCCTGGAGATACGGTTTGTGGATCGTATCCACCGGCATGGTATCGGATATCCATTGTAGCGTGACCGAGTCTTAGTCCGGTTTCTGCGTCTTGTAATTCAGCAAAAATCTGTCCACCGTCCATGGATGCCGATACGTCGAGATGGAGTGTTGGTAGCCCTGCTATGTGCATATCTTGGGTGAAACCTTCGCATGTGAAAATGACGGTTTGTTGGCCCCCCCCCAACAACTGAAGTTCCCCCTACGCTGCCTCCATCTTGGTCGCAGTTAGCTAAGTCCATCATCTCCCAAGTTGCGTCTTGTGGAGGCCATAATTCTTCGATTCGCCACTCTCCATCGTTTCTCTGAATCTGTGCATGGTTGTCGGGCTTTGGACCGACTCCTTTGAGATAGTACTCGAACCACTCGAATAGATCTTGGCCCCAGTCCCAACGGGTCATATTGTGGATTGCTTCTCCCCCGTAACCCGAATCTTGTGCGTTGTGCTTTGTCCATTGGTCAGGATAATTATGTTCCCATTGCCCAAGCATACCACGCACATCGTAGCCTGCTGCTGAATAATCAAGGTACCAATTTGTGCCTGAAGGGCCGCCGAACACTTGGTGTGGATCAACGTTCCAGTCTTGCATTCCTTGCACCCAATATATCGAGCCGTTCCAGTTCTGGAATGCTTTGTCGATATGGCTGCGCTCATCGTAGTAATTCTCCATGTATGGATCTAATTCTCCCAAGCCATATGTTACTGGGCCGGCAAATATTCCCTCGACTATATCTGGGCAGATATTGTCAAGGTCGTCTCCGTTGTAATCGACTGTGCTGCCAAAATAATTCATGTGCATAACTTGGCTTCTTGCTTCTGCGCTACCGTTTTTGTACAGCAGTGGATGTAGTGCGGTTGTACCTGAAATTGGAACTATTGTTTTGAGATGTTCGCTACCTAATGCTGCAGCTTCCCATTGTGTTGCACCTTCGTATGACTTACCATACAGCCCCACGTTACCATTGGACCAGTTTTGTTGTCCAAGCCATTCAACAGCATGGTGGATTCCTAAGCCTTCTCCAGCTCCTCTGTAATCAAAACATCCGCTAGACTCTTCTGTTCCAAATACTGAAACTTGTGCGAAAGCATAGCCATGAGGAATATAATTGTCGAATATGAATTCGCCCCTTCCTGCCCCAACTACATTGGTTGCGCCAGATTCATCACCTGGTTGGCCGAAGGAAAAGTACGGACTAACTATTGCGATAACCGGGACCTTTTCGCCTAATTCTGTGTTGGAGGGTAACCAGTATGATAGGTGTACGTTAGATGTTGGTGGTCCGGTCTCCCAGATATCAGAAGTGTCCACTTCGAAGGTCGCTTCTTGGACATCTAATGCCGTATAGGGGCCCTTTTCAAGAACCATTGAATATGTTCCGTTCCATTCCCAATCCAAGTATTGGCGTTCAGTAATATCGGGGTAATATGACATTTCTTGTTCTATTTCTGCGCTCTCGCTTTCACCAAAACATCCAGACATAGGGAGGATGATGAAGAGTGAGGCCAGTAGAAGAGCGCTGCGCATTATTTGTGCGTAACGCCCATGCGGCAAGAAGATGACCCTGTTGTGTTTGGGCGTTATTATGCCTGTGTTGGTTACTGGTGCTAGTGGATTCATAGGAGCACATGTTGTTCTAGAGTTATTGGACCGGGGCGTTCATGTTCGAGCAATGATGAGAGATGTTTCGCTTTCTGAGATGTTTCCGAAAAGTGAACTCTTAGAGGTTGTGAAAGCTGACTTGTTTGATGTTGCTTCTCTAAAAAAAGCTGTTGAGGGGTGTGATGATGTCATTCACTGTGCCGCTTCACTAAATATCGGAGTTAAAGATGTAAAAGCAGAGGTTGTAGATCCTTCGGTGATTGGGGTTGAAAGTTTATGTTCAGTAATGAATAAAGTAAAACGAATTGTACATACTTCTTCGGTTGCTGCTATTCGTTCATCTAAATTCGAAAATGGTAAGGTTTTCACGAATTCGGATTGGTGCGAAGATGCCACTCCTAGTTACAATGCGTATGGGTTTGCAAAGGCTGAAGGGGAGAAGAAAATAAGAAAGTGGGCTGAAGGAAAGGATTTGAGGTTAGTAACTATACACCCATCTATTGTATTCGGACCGATTCTCCACAGTAGACATATGAATGGTTCTATGTCATATCTGAAGCATTTCGTAAAAGGGCCTCCTTTTGTTCTAGACATACACATAAATTTTGTAGATGTTAGAGATGTTGCTAAAGCGCACGTAAATGCCCTGGATGAAGGGGAAGATCGCGCCCGTTATATTATTCACAAAAAAGGTATGTGGATGAACGAAATAGGTAAAGAGTTGAGTTCGAAATTACCACGAAAATTTGCTACCCGTAGATTACCTAGGATGTTCGCATATATTCTAGCCCTATTCCATCCCAAACTTTCAGTTAAACAATTGAAGGGGACTCTTGGTACGCATGTCGACTATGAGGTTGGAGATGCTTTTGAAGTGCTGTCGCTAACAAATTATAGTGTTGCGGATACGTTGGTAGACTCTGTTAACTCTATTCAGGCGCAAGATTGACACAGCCCCTCACATTGCCCCTTACGATGGCGAGTGAAATATGGGGAGAGCGTTGGGCTAGTTCGACATCAAATATTGCTCGTAGATACATGGAAGTTGCTGCCCGCAAACAGAGTTTGGTTTGTCTTGCTGCAGATAGAAGAACCATGTCTGGTTTATTCGAATTAATCGATTCTGTCGGCCCCTACTTGGCCGCATTGAAGACCCATGTTGATTTGGTCGATGATTGGACACCTGAATCTTGGTCCGATTTTTGTGAAAAGGCAAGAGATGCTGATTTATTGATATTTGAAGACCGAAAATTTGCAGATATTGGTAAAATAAGCAGAGATCAAATGGCTGGAGTATACGATATACGTAGTTGGAGTGATTTGGTAACGGCGCATTTGATCAGCGGCCCCGACATTGTTGATGGGTTACAGGCTGGATGGGATGATGTGGGTAGAAGTGGCGGCGTGTTGCTTCTAGCACAGATGTCGAGTCGTGGAAATTTACTAAATCCCAATTACACTGACGAAGTTGTTGCAAAAGGAAAAAGCCATCCTGGAGTTTTCGGATTTATTGGAAATGGTTCTAGCCCAGAAGAACTCATTGAACTGAGATTAAAGGTTGGTTCTGAGAAGTTGATTTGGACCCCTGGTGTGAATCTTGCTGTTGGGGATGGAGAAATGGGTCAGAGATATGGCCACCCTCATGATGCTGTGTTAGCAGGTTCTGATTGTATAATAGTCGGAAGTGGCATACATCGTTCTGATAATCCAACAGAATCTGCAAAGCAGTACGCTCAATCTTCTTGGAATGCACTACTTGAGAGAGAATCATGAGTTCTGTTGCTACGATCATAATTTCCATTCCCTTTGCTATTGGTATTGGAGTTTTTGTTTGGTATGTTTGGAATAGTAATCGAAAATTAGATTCTAGAATTGCAGCTGGTGATATGGCTTTACTTACATCCCCTAATTACAAAATTTCAGAGGTTATTCATGCCCCGGAAGGAAGTAGGGTTGAGAAGGTTGCAATTCAACAACTACCTATCGATTCGTCTCAATATCTCAGACAGGTGTTACCTGATGGAAGGATTGCATTAGTTCCGGTGACTAGTAATCAACAAGTCACAACAGATTATTCGACCATGCATAATAACCAGCAGCCCCCAGGGCAGTAAACAGTATTAGGACGACAAAGAGTCTCTTTCCCTTGCTTGATTTCTTTCTTTTCAGAATTGGTTCTGTTGCTGGTGATACGCTGATTGCGATTGCTTGAAGTGGCGGTGGTGTTGGTGTTGCTACTTCATCTGGCTCAACTTCTACCACATCTTCAACAGGATGTATAGTATCTAAATCCTCTAAACCCGGCGCTTCCGGTATTGGACCTAGTACTAAATCCCAGATTGAATCAATTGCACTTGCAGTAATCGGCTTCTCGACCCAGCCGATCGCCCCTGCTGAATGTGTTGCATCCTGAGCAAGTTGGGCTTGGCGTTTGGGGGCGGAGAATAAAATTCTGCATTCATCTCCATGCTCCCTCATTTCTAATGCTGCCAAGTGGCCGTCCATTGAAGGAATATCTAGTGAAAGAACTACGAGTTCGGGATCTAATCGAATGTACTCGTCGACAGCCATGTCTCCGTCTTCACAAGTAACGACATTGAACTCTCTCTGGCGGAATATATTGGAAAGCCGATGAAGGGACATTTGGTTGTTGTCGACAATCAGCACTGTAGGTGCTTCCTCGTCTTCCACATCAGTAACTCGAACCATGGCTAACATGTCTGTGAGAAACTACCTACTGATGAAACAACCGCTTAAAATCGGATTTAGAAGTCATTCTTCTTCATCTGAGATAATTTCCGACGGTCCGTCTTTAGGATTTGTGAATGTTTCACGAACTGCTTCTGATTCTGCAACTTGGTTTTCTAACTCTCTTTGCCTAGCTGGTGCCTTAACGAACTGAAGTTGTAGTTCGGATACTATTCCGTTTAGCATAGTATTCTCTTTGTTGGTTAGATTGCCTTTCATTTTGATTTTGAGCATGTTGAGTGTGTCAATTGCTGCCTTGGTTTCGCCTAGATTATAGTGAATCTTGCCTTCACTGTCTTGCAACATGCCCATGTGCATCATAGCGCTTCTTTGGAGCATATGTACTAATTGGAATAAGTGGGCGCTATCTTCGTTATCAAAAAATTCCGCTGCCAATTAGTTCACCTCACTCGAATAGTTGTTGTAAAAGCCAGTCTGGATCAAACTGTATTAGGTCATCGTATTCTTGTCCAACGCCGCATAAAACGATTGGTCGGCCCGTTGCATGAGCAATAGAAAGTCCGGCTCCGCCCTTTGCATCAGTATCCAGTTTTGTGAGAACTGCTCCGTCGAATTTGAGCATTTCTTGGAAGTTTTTGGCCTGGTCGACTGCATCGTTACCAGCCAATGCATCTCCAACGAATAATGTTAGGTGGGGGTTTGCAACTCTTCTGACTTTTTCTAATTCCGCCATTAAATTAGATTTGTTTTGCATTCTTCCTGCCGTATCAACTAATACTACATCAATTCCTTTTGCTTTGGCTGAATCAACTGCATCTCTTGCTATTGCTGCAGAATCTCCTCCGCGTTGAGAAGAGATACACCGGATGTCTAACCTCTCACAGTGTGTTTCTAGTTGTTCGATTGCTCCGGCTCTGAAAGTGTCCCCTGCTGCAGCGATTACAGAATGTCCTCGCTGTTTTAGGAGATGTGCTATCTTCGCCACAGTAGTTGTTTTTCCTGTGCCGTTTACGCCAACAAACATGATTACTACAGGGGTGTCTTTCTTGTCGATAAAACTCTGGATACTCTCGTAGAAATCCCAGTAACCTGATTTTAGAATTCCTCTTAGTGCCCTTTTCAGACTTGCTTCAAGAACTTTAGCTACATCTGCACCTTTACGTAATCTCTGTCCTATGAGATTCTTACGAAGAGCATTCATTACTGCAGATACTGCATCTGATGAGATATCGGATTCGAGCATGATCCATTCTAGCTCTTCCATTAAATTGCTTAGAGCCTCGCTATCCTTGATTACACGGCCGCCCGCCTCTACAACGCCACCTCCTAAATCGATGGTTATGCCGTCTTCATCAGTAGATCCTATGCCGCCAGTAGGTGCTGATTTAACTTCAACTAATTGCCGCCCGGTGGTGGTTCTCATCATGTGAAGGTCTACCTTTGAGCCTGCAAGCCTCTCTACTTCTTTTCCGCCTCTTTTTTTCCGCTGCTTGGCATCGGTTTTTTTCTTGGCTTTTTCGCGCTTGGTGTTCTTGGCGAGAATTTTCTTTTCTTTTCGGGTTAATTTGGTTGGGAGTGAGTAGTCTTCTTCTTCATCGAAATCTTCCCATTCGTCATCATTCGCTGAAGGAAGTTCTAGTTCCTCTTCATCGTCAAATTCTTCCCATTCATCTTCCTCAGTTACAGATAACTCGTCTGTATTTGATGACGGTTGAATGTTGCTAAGGTTTGGAATTTCTTGGTGTTGGCTTATCGCTTCTATTGCTTCGTCAGAACCCGCTTCAGCTGATAGAGATTCTGTGTCTGCCTCAGATGCTGCGACCTGTACCTTTTTTCTAAATTTATCAAAGAGTCCCATTTCTAACACCTAATCATCAAGAGTTAATTCGCCGCCCATCCCTCTTCTCCTACGCCTTGGTGTGGCCTCGGGTGTGGTATCAGGGGTGCCTAGTGGCTCTTCAGGAACTGGTGTGTTTTGCTCTGTCATTTCCTTAGCAGCTCTTTCAAAAGTAGTTGACAGTTCTTCAATTCTTTGCGTCAGTACTGCTGCGTCCGCTTCGAATTGGGATTTGAGTTCAGACAAATCATTCAGCCTTTTAGTAACCAATTCTTCGGCGTCATCTGGCGACCTTTCTCCAAAGATGCCGCTACCTAAATCAACTACTGTTGTTGCGTTTTTGGGAATAGGCACCATGACTCCTGCCCCAAGTGGAATGTGACCACTGGAACCGTTAGATAGCGCTTTCAGGGCATGCCTGGTATCGTCATGTTCTAGTTGAACTGCTTCGATACGATCAATCTGAGATTGTATCTCTTCTAGGCGCTGCCTGTTCATATCTACAAGTCGAGCCATTCTCTGAAGTTCGTTTGAATCAACCATGCTCTCACCTAGTGGGAGAAGGCTCTCCGTCAAGAACCCGACGATTGTCGGCGTTCATTCTTCCTCTGCAACTGGGGCTATTTTGCCACCTGATGCTGCGATTTGATCGCGGAAAGCGTCTAGAATTCGTGGTTCTGAAGAGGTCCTAGGATCGATTTCAGAAATAGACTCGATGGTGATTGCGCGGCGGTTTGCCTTGTGGCGTGAGCCTATAATCGAGTAACAGCGATGCTCTGCGTCTGCAGCAGATGATGCTACAAGGTCTAGATTGAACTTCTGTCGTTGGCTACCAAAAGGTGCTGTGCCGGATACGCGGAAGGCTTGCATATTTCGGCCGACCTGTAAATCTGTCTTAAACGCGCTGGCGCGAAGCCATGTGTATGAAACTTAAATCGGGATGTGGTTTTAGAAGGACTATGCGAGTGGTAACTTTGGTGATATTACTCATCATAATCACCCCTTTATCCATCGCTGACCCCGGTACAGATAGTTTGTCAGTAGAGCCGCAATGGGGCGAAGAGTTGTCAGAAATGGATTTGGATAATCTAAACGGAACTGGGGTGATAATTGCTGTTGCTGACACAGGTATTGACATGGATCATTCTTGCTTTAGAGATTCTGAAACAGATGTTGGTGAACCGGGCATAAATCATAGGAAAATTGTTGCTTTGAATGATTCAATTGATAATTGGGATACTCAGGGTCACCAACAGTTCAGGCATGGAACGCATGTTGCAGGCATTCTTGCTTGCGACCCTTTGGATAATAATTCAGATATCAAATCGATGTCATATGGTTCTAGACTTGTAGTTCAAGATATTGTAGATTCGACTGGGTGGTCCCCCCCGGAAGTAGATAATTTACTGGCTGAGGCAGCGCTACATGGTGCTGTAATCAATTCATGGTCTTGGGGAGATAATACAATCAATTACACTAATAGAAGTGGGTTAATTGATGAATGGACTGTTGAAAATCCCTGGTCGTTGATTTTTATCGCGCCCGGAAATAATGGAGGGGGGATGTTAGAGCCGTCGAACGCTTACAATGCGGTCTCTGTTGCAGCTAGTAATTCAGAGCAAAATGCAACTATATGGCCAAGTAGTTCGCACGGGCCTGATGTTAATGGAAGGAGGGGTACATTCGTTGCTTCCCCAGGAGTGAATATTCTTTCTGCAAAAGCAGATGGAATTACTACTAGCATGAATAATGGTACATATTCGATGACTGGAACTTCGATGGCCACTCCAATGGCTGCATCGTTTACTGCTCTTTTGCAAGAAATGATTGAGAATAAATACGGCTTTACTCCTTCGGGTCCATTGTTAAAATCCATGTTGGCTGCTTCTGCTGAACCGGTAACTGGAATGTCTCCCGATCCAATTCAGGGATACGGTCGTCCTTCCTTAGAATCGTTCAATACGTCGTTTTTTGTTCATGACTCATATGAAGTAGATGATTGGGTTTCAATTATTCAAGGCCGCGGTGGTGATTTAGATTCTATGAAAAATAACCCGTGGAATGGAAGTGGGGCAAAGGGTCCATTTTTATCACAAAATGATTCCTGGAGTCGGTATGTTAAGCCAGTAAATGGTGAAGATTTAGAAGTAACATTATCCTACAATGCAAGGCCGATGGGATACGATATTGATGATCTGCGACTGTTTGTTAAAACGTCAGACGGAAGGGTTGCTGTTGACGATCAGTTCAGTAGTTCCGGGTATAGCCAATTGTATTACCAATCGGCCTTCTCTCCCTTAGAGCATGAATCTTCTAACGAAACAACGGTGATGGTTAGGCTTTCATCTTCCCAATTAGAAGATGTGGATTGGGTAGAAATTGAAATTGTTGCCAAATCTGTATTTGATGGTGGTTCCGAAGGAATGTTAGGCATTGAAGGAGATAGTGTTGGCTTTGGTTTGACTGTGATTGGTGTTCATGAATTGTTACCAAATAACGGCCCTGTTTTGACTATGCTATCGGGGCCGGTTGGTGGTGGGAATTACACCGAAAATATTACCCTGGAGTTGTCAATAATGGATCTGGAAAAAGATAATGTTGTACTTGCAATTCGTTTAGCAAACGAAAATTATTCTGTCGATTTGGGAGATTGTGCCCTTGCTATGAATTATAGTTTCAATTCGAGTTGTTCTGTAGATATTTCGAAAGAGTTGATTCCAAGAAAGGTGAATCGGCATGATTGGCGGTTTGAAGTCGTGGCTGTTGATGATAATTCATCTGTCTGGACTCGGTACAGTATGAGCCAATTTCAGACTGAAAATTTTACTATTTGGTGGGAAAATCCAGCCTTCGTAGAGCCAGATGTCCGGGTGCCTGGTGAGGAGATTATGGAAAATAAACAAAATGATACGTTGTTGTGGGGAATACTGGGCGTTATTATTGGGGCCTTAGTAGCGGCCAGTGTAATGTTTAGAGGAAGTGGGGCTAATTGGCAAGAAGATGTCAAATCGCCTTTCAGAGAGGAAGAATAGAGCCTAAAAGCGCGAGTGAGTATTAAGTCAAGTGACTCTATGGGCGAAATGTCCGAAGGACAATGGTGAGAGATTATGGGAAAAAGACTCTATGTTGGAATTGATTTGGGAACATACCAATCAACTATCGCAAGTAGCGCAGGTTCGATTGAAACAATCGAGACGGTTGTTGGAAGACCAAAGGACCCTGTTGCTCGTAATTTCCTAGGCCGAGATGTTTTATTCGGTAATGATGCTCTAAAGAACAAGTTGGCATGTAACCTATACCGTCCAATGGCCGCTGGTGTTGCTCAAGATGATGAAGCAAACCTGGCTGCTGCTAAGGCTTTCGTAACTCACCTTATCGAAACCGCTGGCCCTGAAGAATACGACGAAGTGTTTGGAGTAATTTGCTCTCCTTCACACGTTTCATTCACAGATAAGAGCAACCTTGTGGCTACACTACGTGGTCAGGTAAACGCCATCATGGTAGTTACTGAACCATTCGCTACCGCATACGGAATTGGTGAAATATCTGGTTCTATCTGTGTCGATATTGGTGCAGGAACAACTGACATCGCACGTCTTTACGGAATCTTCCCAACAGAAGAAGACCAACTTACAATCCAGGAAGCTGGAGATTGGATCGACATGCAACTAATGGGACTAGTTCAGAAGAAGTACACTGGTGCGCAAGTAACAAAAGACATGGTTCGCAAGTGGAAAGAAGAATATTCTTACGTGGATGGAGAGGACAAAGAACAGATGGTTGAATTATCTGTTGAAGGTAAGAAGCAAGTTGTTGACATTGGAGACCTAATCAAGGCTGCATGTACAATGGTTGTTGGAAAGGTCGGAGCCGCAATCAAGTCAATCGTTGCTACCGCAGACCCTGAATACCAACCAATTCTCAGAAACAACATCATACTCTCTGGCGGAGGATCACTCATTGGTGGAATCGCTGATGCAATTGCAAATGACATCGCTGATATTGGTGATGTTACTGTAACCTGTGTTGAAGACCCTATCGAAAAGGTTGCTACAGGCGCTATGGCACTCGCTCAAGACATGCCTGATGAGCAATACACCGCTATCAACTAAGGGTCTTAGAAATGGGGCGTAGAGCCCCTTGACCAATGAAAGGTTGAAGAATGGTTGTTGCACGATTGTGCGCAATGACGCTCGGCGGTTCGACATCTGGTGGCATTCGTCGCATGACTGAAACGACTGGTGATGAGCGTGCAGCACTCGAGGGAATGCTACGCGCTTACCCTGTTGATCAACTGGTTGAGGAGGTCTTGGTCGCATGGCAAGAGCTCGCAGACAGGAATGAAGATTTAGTTACTTCAAAACAGAGACTTCGTGTTTTAGAATTAGATCTTGCAGAGAGGAAAGATTCTGTTGCTCCTGAACTCGCTCAATTACGTGCTGCTGAGAATGATTTGGAAGAATCTAGTGCAAGAGTCGTTCATATTGAAAGGTTACTTGAGGATACAAGAAAGGAGTTGGCAGAAAGCAAATCTGGCTTATCTGTAGAAGAGCGTGCTTCTCTTGAGAAGGAAGCTATGCAACTAAGAGAATTAACCACTCAACAAGATGATGTTATTGGTGAAATGGAAGGGCGTATGTCTCAGATGGTTGAGGCTTTGGAAAGGGCTGCTGACGCTGGATTGACAAGTGTGACTGCTGATGAAGTAAGGTCTTTGAAATCACAAGCAGATTCTCTATCTGCAGATTTAGATGCTGAGAAAGCGGCTAACGATGCTTTGGAAGAAGAGAGACAGAGGCTCAGAGATATCGCAGATCGATTACGAGGACTCCTCGATGCTAGAGACAAGCGCCTTGGAGAATTAGAAGAACAGATTGAGCGTGTTATGCAAGGCCCTCGTTCTGTTTCTGCAGAACACGATTACCTGGTCGAGCAAATTGAAGAATTAAAACGTAGACTCCTTGAAAGAAATAGAGAATATGAATCTCTGAGAAGAAGAGAGAGAAGATTACACAATGATGTTTTCGAGAGAGACGAAAGGGTTCAACAAATGGCTCTTACCATTGGAGATTTAGAGGCTGCACTAACTGATAGAACCTCTGAGGTTAGAGAATTAGAATCACAAAGAGATACTGCCGTTCATGAATTAGATGGAGTAAAGAGAACTGAAAGGACCCGAGAGGTAGTTGGAAGGGTATTTGCAGATTCACTTTCGTTGGTTAGAAGTCATGACGAAAGGGAGTTGAAGAAAGAAGTTTATGCTAATTCTCCTGACTATGAAAGAACAATTTCTACTCCTGAAATGGAAGATATGCATACTCTCGCAGATGGTGGCACTGTAGATCTTGATACTGCTTTGGAAGTAATAGAGAAGGGAATGGATGTTGATAGAACACCAAGACCTGAATCACCAGGTGGCACAGGCGACCCTGTTCTTTACGAAGACGAGGATTGAGCCCCTAAAACTACATCAGAGATTCTCTGACTAAGTTCTTCCATTGAAGACGCGTCTTCAGTAAGTGTTCCAGTAACAATCCAATTTGCTCCAGCATTAGCTGCAATTCGGGCTTGTTCTGCATTCCTAATCCCACCTCCAACGATTAAACATAACTCATTTACAATTCTAGCTGCTTCAATACATGAAGGGTCTACTTGAGTTGATGCTCCGCTACCAGCTTCAAGGTATAGGATTTTGAAACCAAACATTTTCGCTGTTAATGCATACGAATTTACCAATTCGGTTTCACCGGGTTTTACTAATTCAGCCTCTCCTACTTCTCCTACTTTACCGCCTGGTGAAAAGACTAGGTAGCCAGTAGGTAAAGCTTCAACACCAAATTTTTCAAGATGTGGCGCTCCTCTAAGTTGTTCTCCAACTAGGAATCTTCTGGTTTGTGAATTCATTAACATCATGAAAGTAATTCCGTCTGCTGCAGGGGAAAGGGCGTGTGCGCCACCCGGAAATAATACAACAGGTACTCTCCATTTATCCTCATCAGAAGTTGGGTCTTGACTTGCTGCGAATATTTGTAATTCAAGGGCTTCTTGGATGGATTTGCATGTTTCATGTACAACTTCATCAGGTGTATCTGTAGAACCGCCAACGAATATCATTCTTGAACCTGAATTAACCGCTGCAATGGCTCTTCTTGTAGCAATCTCAGAAGATTGTTTTCCTGGATCTATTAGTGTGATGTGTCTACATCCATAACTCCGGTCGAGGACGTAGTTGAGGAGGCCTTCGTCTGGTAGCATATTAGGAAACCTCCTGTAGGGAATGAATGAGGTTTTTGGCTACTTCATGTCCTTCTGACATCGCTTTATCGGCTGAAATTTCTAATGAAGATATTGGGTGCTCGCCCTGCATGATCTCTAGCCATCCTTGCTTAGGGCGAGGTAAATCTCCTCTTATCCAACATTCAATAAGACCGTCTCCGCGTTCAAAACAGAACCTATCATCAGTGATACTGTTTAATTCAAATTCTGAAGGGATATCTGAACTAATGACTATTCCACCATTCCATGTCACTAAATCATATTGAGTACCTTGACTGGGCCACCCCGGGGCTGTTTTTTTACCCCCAGTACAATTTACTGAGCCTATTGGACCAGTGGTTTTTAGTTTGATTATTCCACCCATGTCGACGAACTTTTTGGCTAATAACTTTTCAAACCATTCTCTTCGAAAAGCCCAACCGAAATTATTTTTCTTTGCTGCGGTTTTTTCGATGAATTCTGAATCTAATTTTAATATTAAACCTGGTGATCTTACTGGGTTTCCAATTTCTTGTCTAGCTTCGAATATTGTTACATCTAATCCAGATTCTAACAATTTAATGCCACAGGATAGTCCCCTAACTCCAGCACCAGAAACTTCTATCATCATTCAACACCTTCGATGCTGAGAGCAAAAACAGGACAAGATGGTATGCAGTGTTCGCATAGTGTACAACTTTCCATTTCTACAATGGCAAGACGATCAACTAATTCTAAAGCATTCGTTGGGCATAATGCAATACAAGCACCACACCCATAACACAAGTCTTCGTCTACAACAAAAGTTGGTAGAACTAACTCGGCCATATTAGTTGCAGTGGACACACACTCATTGCTGCTTCGGCGAGATGACCTATGGAAATAATAAAAATTGGATTTTTTAATCAATTCAAATTAGATTATATTTTCCAAAGGAAGTATAAATTTTGATATTAAGATGTCAAATGGGTTACGTTATACCACCCCTGTGTTTCCACTGGAGCAAAAATATTGGTACTTTGATGTAGTAAGAAATGATGTATACATCAACTGAATGTAGTAAGACCCATTGATGTTTGACGCGTATAGCACTTAACCATATTTACAATTTCATTGTTATCTCAATCTCTAAAATTGATTCCAATGGAAATACAGGGGTCCGACATATTCATTGCAGATTGGAATATACCACTAACTATGGTCTTCTATTCCCCAGGTAGAACTACTTCATATCCTGAAATCCCGCCTGATTCAGGAATAAGATATCACTATCTTGGAGGTGGTAATGAAGTAGGAAATGTAGGATGCGTATTTGAAGATAAAAATGGCACTAGAATGCTTCTTGATTATGGATTAGCTCCAACAGATCCACCAAAATATCCAAGGGAAGCCCCAAGTGTGAAAGATGCTGTAATAACTCATTCTCACATCGATCATTTGGGAATGGCTCCTTGGTTATGTTCAAACCATCGAACGAGACTTCACGGAACAGCACTAACTGCTAAAATAAGCCATATGATGTGGAATGATTGTTACAAAGTAAGTCGAATTGAAGGGTATCCGCTAGCTTGGGATAAGAGAGATATCGATGAAGCAACTTCGTCATGGTATACACATAAATTCGGAGAAACATGGGAAAAGGATTCTTGGAAATTAAAATTAACAAAAGCCGGCCACATCCCGGGTGCTGCAATGTTAAATGTAGAAACTGACACTCACAAACTTCTCTTCACGGGTGATTTTGATACAAGAGATTCACCACTAACTTCTGGCGCTAAACCTGAAAAATGCGACGTACTATTCGTTGAAGGAACCTATGGGGGTAGAGATCATCCACCAAAAGAAGAAACGATACAATCATTCATAGAAAGAGTGGTAGAAGTAAAGGATAGAGGAGGAACTGTTCTAATACCTTCTTTTGCTAATGGTAGAACTCAAGATATTGTGATGACACTACACAAACATCTACCAGAATTAGATGTTCATGTTGATGGAATGGGGAAATACGTTGCTAAGTTACAAATGGAACACCCAGAAGCACTTAGAGATCCATCAGCATTAGAAGATGCCTGGAAATGGTGCAAGAGAGTTTCATCAAAATCAGATAAGAAAAAAGCATTGAACGCCGACTGTATAGTTTCTACATCAGGGATGATGGACGGTGGACCTTCAATTTGGTATCTAAACCGTTTAAGAGAGAATACTAGAAATGCAATATTACTAACTGGATATCAGGCAAAGGGGTCAGGGGGTAGAATGCTTCTTGATGAAAAACAGGTCCCGATATGGGGTAAAAGGACACCTATTGATTTAGAAGTTAGTCAGTACTCTTTTTCTACACATGCTGGACATTCAGAAATTGTTGATTTCGCTAAACAATGCGAAGCTGAAACAGTAGTAGTATACCACACAGATCCTAACCACGCAAGACCTCCACTGGTTGAAGAACTCGAATCTAATGGCCACACAGTACACACTCCAATAAACGGTCAATCAACAATTATTCCATGAATGATTTAGCCGAAGTGATTGTATAGAGCGACACATACCGTGACTCATGGCAACCAAGGCACCGCCCGGAAAGCGCCGTAAGAAAAAGAGAAAGATTCGTCTATCTCTAAAGAGTTCCAAACTTAAAAAATCAGATTCTTACACTGACCAAGTAGGTTGGTCCACAGATGTTGGAAGAACACTCGAAGAAGCGGCCAAACCAAAAGGTCCTGATACCATCAAACACCAATGTGAGATGTGTGGAACAATTATGAAAGTTCCAAAACCTAAGAAAGCACGTTACACAATAACTTGCCCACACTGCGACCACCAAGAGTCATTTAATTGATTAGAATACAGAAATAGCAAGATCTAGAATTCTTTTTATCGCAGCTAAAAATAGTACAGAGACTAACATTCTCCTTACCACTATTTGTGAGAATACCTTCGAACCAACCCTTGAACCAATTAAACCGCCGAGTAATACGGCAATTGTGAATGGTAGCAGAACTCCAAACTCAATTTCTAGTTGCCCAGAAATAGAGTTTCCAACCAATCCTGCAGCGGAATTAACCCAAATAAAAGCAGCCGCAATTCCGGCTGTCGTTTTTGCATCAGCCCAACCAAATAAGAGAATTATTGGTGATAGGAATATCCCTCCTCCAACCCCAACTATTCCACTCAAAAACCCAATCACAAACCCTACTATTACAGTAATATAAATTGGTGGACTATTGACAAATATTTCATCAGAATTATTATTTTTAACAACTAATAACCGCCATGCTGCAAGTATTAGTGTAATCGAAAGAAGAGTATCATAAACTCCATGATCCACCCTTAGTAACCCACCAAATATTGCAGCTGGAACGCTGGCAACCATGAAAGAAAGTGCTAACTTTGAATCGAAAAACCCAGCCCTGCCATATGCCCAAAAAGCCAAACCAGCAACTAACAGATTTAAACTCCAGGCGTGTTGCTTTAACCACGAAGGGTCCTGAGATGCATAAACCGTTAGTGATAATACAGCCAAGTATCCAGAAGCCCCTCCGTGTCCTACACTAGAATACAGTGCGGCAATAACAAACAACGCAAAGAGAATGATGAAACTCGACACCACCATCTCCATACTTCCCGCCAGTAACTGTAGGATAATAGGTTCACCCAAAACAAATCATAACTTACAAAGATGCTTTACATCATAGATTAGAATAGAAATTTATCGGAATGGCCCCATGGCCACCCACGTAGGTAATTTCAAAAAAATTTGCCGTAAACAGGTCTGTATAGGAGGGGTATTAATTTGGAAATCATTACTATTATGGCAATGATTTCTTTACTGGTTGTTGCCATAGCCTTTAGTCCACTAGGGATTGGAGGCGGAGTTCTATATGTTCCTATTTTTTACTACATGTTAGATTGGGAGATGAAAGAAGCCGTAATAGGATCTCTCACTCTAGTTCTTATGGTTTCCATAGGCAGCAGTCTGGCTCATTCAAAGGCAGGACATTCTGACAATAATACAGCCAATGTAGGAAGGATTTCAGCTATACCGGCCGCTATAATAGGAACCATCTTGTCAGGATATTTAATCGATATTTTAGGAGATATAATAATAAAAATTCTCGCAACAATAATTCTGATTTTTGTAATAGAGAGAACAATAAAACAAATGCGAGTTTCAGTAAAGGAATCATACAAAGAAATTCAATTATCTGATAAAAAGAGAGAGTATATGATAGGAACAGCATTTGCTGGATTGTCATCGGGGATGCTTGGTATTGGAGGGGGAGCGATACTTGTTACAGCTAATCGATCAATTCTTCAGATGGACACAAATAAAGCAGCAGGAACGAGCTTTTTAGTTGCCGCCACGATTGTCCCCGTCGCTTTATTGAGCCACATTATACTAGATGGCGTTGTAGGTAATATGATCGATAATATTGGATTATTAGCAATCATAATTTTTCCCCTATTGGTTCTTTCATCATCTTTTTTAGGAGCAAAGTATGCGATTAAAAATATTCCAAAAAACACAATCATTATTGTATTTTTAGTTGCCATTTCACTTAGTTTGATTAGATATTTAATCGACTTTGTATTACTTTATTAAAACGAATTGTAAATTAAAAAAAGGTGATTTAATGAGCGAAATACCTTATTTTGTTAATCTTCAACAAGCAATTGATATCTGTAACAAAACAGGAATACAAACCATGGTTGAAAGGGTTAGTCTCGATGAATGTCACGGGAGAATTCTAGCTACAGATCTCCCGTCTTTGGTCAACGACCCGCCATTTGACAACTCAGCAATGGATGGCTTTGCTATGCGGTATGAAGATACAACAAACCCCCCAACAAATCTGAATGTTATAGGGACTATACGGGCTGCAGGACAAGAAGACAATATCTCATTGAAGGCCGGCGAAGCGGTTAGAATCATGACAGGAGCTCCAATGCCAAATGGCGCAGATGCAATTCTCCAAATCGAATTAACTTCTATGGAAGGAAATGTAGTAACACTACAACAAGAAGGAATGAAGCATTTTATCAGGAGAACCGGAGAAAATCTCAAACAAGGTGAAATCGCACTCCAGGCAGGAACCCACCTCACTCCTTCGATAGTAGGGCTTTGTGCAACAATGGGATATTCATCATTACCTGTAGTTAAGAAATTAAAAGTTGCAATAATCTCAACAGGAGATGAATTAAAACAGCCCGGAGATGAACTTAACAGGGGGGAAATTTACGAATCTAACTCATTTGGTTTATCTGGCTTAGTAAGGTGGTTGGGCCACGAACCAACTAGATTACAATGCATCGGAGACACGTTAGAGGACATCAGAAATACTCTGAACGAAGTATCGAAAAATCACGATTTAATTCTTACCAGTGGGGGTGTTTCTATGGGAGAATGGGATTTTGTTCGAAAAATTATGGAAGAGGAAGGCGATCTTCATTTCTGGAGAATTAAACTCAGACCAGGCTCACCACCATTGTTTGGAATATGGAATGGGACCCCTATTTTCGGACTACCCGGTAATCCAGTAAGTTCTCATGTCGTATTCAGGATGTTAGTCGCTCCATGGATTAGAAATGCGACTTCTGCAGATGGGCCAACTGAAGCCAAAGCATTTGCTAAACTAGCAACCGAAGTTAAACCAACAAAAGATAGTCTAACACTTCGAAGGGTATCGATTGAGAATAATGGTTCAGAATTAATCGCACACCAGAAAATCCACCAGGGTTCTGGAAACTTAGCTAGTATTGCTCATAGCGATGCATTTTTGATTTTACAACCAGGTAAACAGTATTCTATTGGCGATACTGTTGAGGTAATGTTTGTTTAGGTGATATTATGGAGATTAAAGAAGACATTGAATTATTAGAAGCCCTTGCTCAATATTTTCCAAATTCAAAACGTAATAAATTACGAAAAATGCTGACAGAAGGCAGGGCATTAGTTGATGGAAAAGTTGTACATAAAGCAAAACACATAGTAAACAAAGGCAGCATTCTAACAGTGGCAGACAGAGAATCAGCCGCAGTATCATCCCCTCCACCAGCTCCTAAAAAACAACATGCAAGAATCAAGATTTTATTTGAAGACGAACACATTCTTGTATTGAATAAACAAGCAGGCCTTCTATCAGTTGCAACAGATAAGATGGAACCAGATACACTGCATTCAAGAGCGGTTGACTACGTTAAAGGCGAAGATGAAAGAAATTGGGTATTCATCGTTCACAGACTAGATCGTGAAACATCAGGGGTTATGATATTCGCCAAACATAAAAGACACAAAGAATACCTTCAGGAACAATTTGCAGGCAGATCAGTTCACCGCGTCTACCATGCATTAGTGCAAGGAAAGCCGGAAATAAAAAGCGGAACAATTCACGAATGGCTTTTGGAAGATAAATTTCTACGAGTTAGAGCGGTTAACAAGAGAAACCCTATGGCTAAGGAGGCAATTACTCACTGGAGCATCGAGGACAGTGACGATATAGCTACTCTACTAATGCTAACTATCGAGACTGGAAGGAGACACCAAATCCGTGTAGGTTTAGCAAATATGGGCTATCCGGTTGTTGGCGATGAACAACACGGCGCAGAAGGCAACCCAATAGGTAGAATCGCACTACATGCATCGGGGTTAGAACTCCTTCACCCTGAAACAGACGAACCTGTTAGATTTGATGCTACAATTCCATTCGGCCCTGAGTGATAAGCAAGGACTCAAGAACCCTTGACCAACCGAACTAATCATGGCAAAGCCTGGCGATGATGGTTGGATTGAAGTTCGCGGTGCGCGAACACACAATCTACAAGACGTCGATGTCAAACTACCAAGAGGCCAATTTGTTGTAATTTCTGGAGTTTCAGGATCTGGAAAATCATCCTTAGCATTTGATACACTTTACGCAGAAGGACAGCGAAGATACGTCGAAAGTTTATCTTCATACGCTAGACAATTCATCGGTCAAATGAAAAAAGCCGACTGTGATAACATAGAAGGTCTATCTCCGGCAATTTCAATCGATCAGAAACAGGGAAGCCACAACCCCCGTTCAACAGTTGCTACTGTTACCGAAATAATGGATTATTTACGGTTAATGTGGGCCAGAATCGGACTTCCACACTGTCCAACCTGTGGCATAGAGGTTGCTAGAAGAACCGTTCAAGAGATAGTTGACGACATCACATGGAATATGGAGGGCCACGCGGTTGCGGTTTGGAGTCCAGCTATCCGTAATCGCAAAGGAACACATGCCGATTTATTCCGGCACCTGGTAGAGCAAGGATGGACAGAAGGCAGGATTAATGGGAGAGAAGAGTCCTTCGAAGAAAACCATAATCTCGATAAAAACCTCCGACACGATGTTGACGTTAGGATTGATAGATTTCGCTGCACTAAAGATAGAAGGCAACGACTTACCGAAGCCGTTGAATCTGCACTGAAAATAGGTGGCGGAACGGTCGCGATTGAAAGCATCAAGCCCCCAGAGAGCAAATTCGAATATTCTGAAGGTTCAAAGTCTAAAGAAACCAATACAGGAGAAACAATGGTTTGGTCTGAAGAATTTGCATGTGCTCAACACGGAGCATTCATGCCTGAAATGAGCCCAAGAGTATTCTCATTCAATTCACCACTCGGAGCGTGCCCTTCATGTCAAGGGTTAGGCGTTCAGCGAAGATTTAGTGCAGACCTTTTGGTAAATCCCAGAGCAACAATTTCTGAGGGGTGCATTATACCCTGGAGACAATCAATGTCTCCACACTGGTATCGTAAACTGATGGAGCAAACCGCACATCATTATGGAATTCCTACAGATATTCCCTTTGCAGATTTAGATGAAGACTCCAAAGATATCATGATGAACGGTTCGGGTTCAACGATTATACACTTTGAATTCCGTTCAGAAACAGGCTCACAATACAACTACAGCAAGCCATGGGAAGGAGTATATGGGCGCCTGCAAAAAACATACACAGAAACAACCTCAGATCGAACCAGAAGTCGTTTGATTGCATGCATGAACGACGAAGATTGTTCCGAATGTAATGGTGAAAAATTGAATGCCGCAGCTAGAGGAGTAACCGTTGCCGGTAAGCGCCTTCCAGAAATTGGTGCTGCAAGTGTATTCGAAGCATTACAAATCATTCAATCAATGGGCGGAGAAGGCAAATCTGCAGAAAAACTCGACGAGAGAAGCTTCTTCATCGGCCGGGAGATTCTCAAAGAAATAGAAGGTAGACTAAGATTCCTAAATGACGTCGGGCTGGATTATCTAACTCTCGACAGGCGCGCAAGTACACTGTCAGGCGGAGAGAGTCAACGAATAAGATTGGCAACTCAAATCGGAAGTAGATTGACCGGAGTAATGTATGTCTTAGACGAACCATCCATTGGACTTCATCAAAGAGACAACGAACGCCTTCTAACAACACTCAGAGAACTATCTGATTTAGGAAACACCCTACTCGTCGTAGAACACGACGAAGAAACCCTTCGCCAAGCAGACTGGCTTTGTGATTTGGGCCCAGGAGCAGGTTTAGAAGGCGGAAGAATTGTCGCAAATGGGCCACCTAAAGTAGCAATGAAGTCAAAAGAATCAGTAACTGGAGCGTATCTTTCAGGTAAGCGCAGTATACCAGTTCCTAAAGAAAGAGCCCCTGCTAAGAAAGGCCATCTAAAGGTAGTAGGTGCCCGGCAAAACAACCTTGACAATATTGATGTCAGCTTCCCACTAGGCTGTTTGACGGCTGTGACAGGAGTTTCTGGTTCAGGAAAATCATCCCTTGTTTCAAGCATTCTCGCCCCCTCACTCCAACGTCACATAAACGGGTCTGATGCACAGCCCGGACTCCATGATGAAATTGAAGGGATTGAAAATGTCGACAAAGTCATCGTAATCGACCAATCACCAATTGGAAGAACTCCTCGTTCAAACCCAGCAACTTACACTAAAGCGTTTGACGATGTAAGAAAACTATTCTCGGAAACAAATCTGGCTAAAGAAAGGGGATACACACCAGGCCATTTTTCATTCAATGTCAAAGGCGGACGCTGCGAAGCGTGCCGAGGAGGAGGCTCAATTAAACTGGAAATGAATTTCTTACCAGATGTTTGGATCACCTGTGATATATGCCAAGGAAAGAGATACACTAGAGAAACCTTGGAAGTAACTTGGAAAGGAAAGAACATCCACGATATCCTAGAGATGCCAGTGGGCGAGGCTGTGGAATTTTTCGCAAACCATAGAAAACTTCACCGTACTCTATCGACCATCAATGATGTAGGACTAGGATACATCCGCCTTGGCCAACCAGCAACTACCCTTTCAGGAGGGGAAGCACAACGTGTGAAATTAGCTAGTGAGTTGAGAAGACCTCCTCACAAGCATACAATGTACATCTTAGATGAACCTACAACCGGACTTTCGTTCTCAGATGTTCAACAATTAATCGATGTTCTTCTAAGGCTTAGAACAACAGGGCACTCAATTATTGTAATTGAGCACCACTTAGATGTAATCAAATCTGCAGACTGGGTTGTAGACCTTGGTCCAGAAGGTGGAGACCGTGGTGGAAAGATAGTTGCGATAGGAACCCCGGAGGATGTTGCTAAGGTCAAGGGCAGTTTCACAGGGCAGTTTTTGAAAGACGCTTTGTAACGAAACCAAACCCCAAAATCACCGTTTTCGAGCGTAGTATTCATGGACGGTAGTCTCTGCCCATCTGCTGCCCCCATAGGGGGCAGGTGTTTCAAGTGCCCTCAAACATAGTTCGAGTAGAGACAACTCCGAAGACCGGAGAAGGAATGAGAGACGTCCGCGGGGACTCTGTAAAGAGGCAACTGGCAGCCGACCATTCAATCAATATCGATAGCGTGAGATCAATTGTAGGATTCCTTATCGATAGCGAAATAACCTCTGAAGAGGTTTCTACCAGAGTAGATGACGTGTTCGCAGATCCAATTATCGAAGAAAGTGCGACAGATTCCTTACATTTAGACAATCCAACACTGTTCTCTGAGTCCCCAGACATCACCATTACAATTGGTTTCAAAGCAGGAGTTACAGATAATCCTGGCAAAGCAGCTCTAGATGGATTCCGTACAATTTTCCCAGAAGCAGGCGAAGATGCAAGAGTATCAACATACATCACCTATGTGTTCCAAGGGGTACCAGAAGAGGTAGATGCGGACTGGTTATCCAAACAACTTCACAACGGTCTGATAGAGAGGGCATTATACTCAACCAAAGGCGACAAAAGTCCAGAAATTGAATACATACCAGTTGCGGCAATAGACTACACACCCCCTGCAACAATCGACTTGGAAATCTCTGATGAAGACTTAATTAAATTATCAGAAGAAGGCTTGTTAGCACTAAACCTCGAAGAAATGCAAACAATTCAAGCACATTACAGAGACTCAGAAGTCAGATCATCTAGAGCAGCAGTTGGCCTTCCTGAAAACGCTCCCACAGACGTGGAGCTAGAATGCTTAGCCCAAACATGGTCTGAACACTGCAAACACAAGATATTCGCAGCACATATTCACCATGTTGATACCGAGACGGGAGAAGACACCGAAATCGATTCATTATTCAAGACTCACATCATGAACCCAACACTAGAAATGAAGGACGAAGTCGATTGGCTTCTCTCTGTTTTCCATGACAATTCAGGAGTAATAGCGTGGGACGATGAATGGTCAATATGTATGAAGGCAGAGACGCACAATTCTCCAAGCGCATTAGATCCATACGGTGGCGCAATGACTGGAATTGTTGGTGTTAATAGGGATATATTGGGGACTGGGCTAGGTGCAAGACCAATCGCTAACACAGATGTATTCTGTTTCGGACCTCCTGATTGGGAAGGAGACCTTCCAGACAATTTATTCCACCCTTCAAGAGTATTGAGGGGTGTTCATGCAGGGGTCAGAGTTGGGGGTAATGAGAGCGGCATTCCTACTGTCAATGGAGCCATTGTTTTCGACGACCGATATATCGGAAAGCCACTAGTTTACTGTGGCACAATTGGTATGATGCCAAGAAGATTAGCAGACGGTAGAGAATCACATGAAAAAAATCCACAACCAGGAGACAGAGTCTACATGGTTGGAGGAAGAGTTGGTTATGACGGAATACACGGGGCAACATTTTCATCCCTCGAGCTGACCGAGGAATCACCATCAAGTGCTGTTCAAATTGGAGACCCAATCACTCAGAAGAAAATGGTTGATATGATACTCGAAGCCAGAGATGCTGGATTGATAACCTGTATTACCGATAATGGAGCAGGCGGTCTTTCATCTAGCATTGGAGAAATGGCAGAATACACGAATGGGTGTAAAATAGATCTAGGTAAAGTCCCACTGAAGCAATCTGGATTATCATCTTGGGAGATTCTAGTTTCTGAGTCCCAAGAAAGGATGACTGTAGCCGTGAGAGAATCTGATGTCCCAGCATTTGAAAAACTTGCAGATCTGCATGAAGTAGAGGCAACATGGGTTGCAGATTTCACAAATACAGGACAATTTCACGTAGTTCATGATGATGATACAGTAGCGTCATTACCAATAGAATTCCTTCATGACGGAGTTCCTCAATTGAGGCTAGAGAGCGAATGGGTTAAGCCGGTGAACACACTATTCACACCGCCTTCAGTATCATCTCATACACCACTACTAATGAGAATGCTATCTAGGCCAAATATCGCATCCAAGGAAACCTGGGTCAGACAATATGACCACGAAGTTATTGCACAAACCGCATTGAAGCCTTTCGTTGGCGTTGAGAGAGATGGACCAGGCGATGCAGGATTACTAGCTCCTATCCATGGTTCAACAAAGGGACTCGTAGTTTCAAATGGGATATCCCCGAGATATAGCGACATTGACGCTGGAGCAATGGCTGCTGCTGCGGTAGATGAAGCCGTTAGAAATGCAGTATGCACAGGCGTAGACTTGTCTAAAGTTGCAGGATTGGATAATTTCTGCTGGCCCGATCCAATCGAAAGTAAGAAAACCCCCGATGGCCGTTTTAAATTGGCTCAGTTAGTCAGGGCAAACCGCGAACTAGAACGAATTTGCAGGGCTTATTTCGTACCATGTATTTCTGGAAAAGACTCAATGAAGAACGATTATGGCAGCGGAGAAAACAAGATTTCAATCCCGCCCACACTACTATTCTCATTATTTGGAGATCACCCAGACGTACGCTACACTACAACATCCGACCTAAAGCCCGGAGAGAGCCTGTACCTTGTTGGCGAATCAAAGCAAGAATTAGGCGCTAGTGAAATTTCATTCATGCTGAAAGAATCTGGAGAAGCAGATGGAATTGGTGGCGAAGTACCACAATTACCCAACCCCGAAAAGAACCTTGGCGCTTACAAAGCATTGACAAAAGCCATCCAATCAGGAATCGTAAGAACCGCCCACGACTGTAGTGAAGGTGGAGTAGCCGTTGCAATCGCCGAGATGTGCATTGGTGGAAGATGTGGAGCAGCAATAGATGTTGATGGCCCAGGAGATGCAGACCTGTGGGGCAGACTCTGGGGAGAATCCTTAGGAAGAATCATGGTTGGAGTTAAACAAAACAACCGTGCTGAATTCCTTTCGATGATGAAGGGACACTCACTTACATACATGGGCGAGACAATCGACAGCGACTCTCTCAGCATTTGGGATGGCGACGACCTAGTAATCGAAGCGCCAGTCGAGCAAATGGTTTCTGCTTGGAAAGGAAGCCTCGATATGACCGGGGGTGAACAGTGATGGTTGAAACACCAAAGGTTGCTGTTTTGTTCGGTTTCGGTATCAATTGTGATAGAGAAACTGCTGCTGTTTTCGAATTAGCAGGAGCAACCAGCGAACGAGTTCATGTCAATCACTTCGTCAACGGCGATAGAGACCTTTCAGAGTTCCATATATTGGCAGTCCCGGGTGGGTTTTCTTTTGGAGACCACCTCGGTTCAGGCAGACTTCTAGGTAATCGAATGCGCTTCGCTATGAGGGAACAACTATCGGCATTTGTAGCAGCAGGTAAGCCGATTATTGGTATATGTAATGGATTCCAAGTCCTAGTTAAAACAGGGCTACTACCTGGTAAGGAAGTACCCGACTTTGAACAAAGAGCCAGTCTTACTCTGAACAATAGTGGCCGATATGAAGACAGATGGGTCACTCTAGAGTTTGACCCTGAAAGCCCGTGTATCTGGACCAAGGGAATTACAAGAATAGAATGTCCAGTTAGGCACGGAGAGGGCAGATTTGTCATGCCTTCAACTGTTGATTTAGATTCACTAGACAGTAATAATCAGATTGTTACAAGATATGTAGATCCCTCAACAGAGCCAGGAAACGGAATCACTGATGAAACACTACCATTCCCAATTTGCCCGAACGGTAGCATCAGAAACATCGCAGGGATTTGTGATCCAACAGGCCTTGTATTTGGCCTAATGCCGCACCCAGAGGCGGCTTATGCGACCTTCCTACATCCTCACCACACTAGAAACGAAGTTAGCGAAGAGATACTTGCTGAGGGAATGCAGATTTTCCGCAACGCAGTTGAATACGCTCAAGCAAACCTTTGAGAAAGAAGCGCCACATCCTTACTACATGGCGAGTGAAAAACTGTACATGAAAAGCATCGATGCTTGTTATCTAAGGGATTTCAAAGCCAAAGTAATCGCTATTGATGAAAACTCAGTAACACTAGATAGAACCCTATTTTATCCACTAGGTGGAGGCCAAAACTGGGATACTGGTGTCATAAATTGGGACGGCGGAAAACTCGACGTAACCGAAGTTAGGGGTCGTGGAGACATCCAACATTTCGTAGGAGAAGACCACGGATTAACTATTGGCGAATCTATTGAGGGGAAAATAGACTGGGATAGAAGGCATGCCCACATGCGCATGCACACAGCACAGCATTTAGTCAGTGGATTGGTGTATGAGATGTATAATGGAGCTAGAACCGTTGGTAACCAAATACACACCAATCGTTCGAGAATAGACTTCAATCCAATTAAGTTTACAGAGGAAATAATCGATGATTTATTCCATAAAGCCAACGAAGTAATCGAATCAAATCTAGAAGTTACAGACTCTATAATGACTCGAGATGAAATCAATGCAATAATGCCCCCTGATAGAACTAATATGGACCTACTACCAATTTCAGTGAAGCAATTACGTGTTGTAAAAATTGGTAATAATGCCGATCTGTGCCCCTGCGCAGGCACTCATGTCAGGGCACTAGCAGAGATTGGTGAAATGAAATTCTTAGGTAAGAAAAACAAGGGCAAGGGAACGACTCGAGTGAGTTACACTCTTGAGGGCTGTGAGAGTTGAATCAACAGCAATAACGCCTTCTGCCTACTAGTAGGGGATTATAGTAAACACCTTTCTATAAGACTATAAGTCTAAATCATCATCTAACAATTCTGAAACTCCAGATTGGGCACTTTCCCATTCTTTTCTCGCCAACTCTCTCTGTGCAATTGTTTCAGATTCTATAACCTCTTTCAGGGATTCTGGGGCTTCAGAAGAGGCCTTTCCCGCCTCAATCTTATCAACCATTTTTCTGTCTTCACCTAACCTATCTGAACGGTCTACTGCGGCAATGGGGCGGCTTGGAACCGTTCTTGATCCATGGTCTATTTCTTCTACTTCCAGTGTACTTGCCATGTATTCCAAAACCTCTTCAGGCGGCAATTGATCTTTCCAAGGGTTTTGATTACCAACAGTTTGAATGACACTAGACTTGTCTCTTTTTGCCTGTTCAGCAAACACCGACTCAATATCTTCACTTGTTGGTAGTGGTTTAGATTCAGTAAGAGAATTTGCCAACATCTGTTGTTCTCTTAGGGTGGGCCCGTGAACTTCATCATGATCATATCGGTTAGGTGATGCCGCCATGGCTAGTAAGTCTCTAGCAAATTGAAATAATTCATCTGAAGGCGGGGCCTTTGCAATCTGATCTCTGACTTTTTTATGGTGAGATATGCACGATCTACACCTCTCAGTTCCAGCAATATCTTTTGCATCACACCGTAGACAACAAGCTTGGAAACCCAAGTCTTTCATCGCTCTACGAGGCATCGCCATACCCCCTCCTAGCCCCAAGTAGCAATGAATCCTTTCTCATGAGGCTTCAAGCGAGGCTTCAAATCCTTCTGCGCGGAGAACACAATATGGCGAGGGACCCGAGGGCTGACATCCTAGAGGATGATTTGTTCCCAAGGCCATCACAGAAAATACACCGCGTTCATGCCCAAAGAAGTGACGACGGTACTATTCATTTTGATATGAAAGGCGGAATGTTTGGAATCAATAATCGCCAACCAGTCCAATTACACAAGGGAAATATTTGGCACTTCAGTAAGGAAGAGAAACACCACCTACTACTCGCCACAGGAGCCTTTACCCTAGCTCTAGGGCTGATGAGGGTTGGCGGCCTGTTCGGTGTAAACCAATTCGATAACTCCGGCCAATGGTTTGCTTTACTTCTTCTTTCAATGCCAGTAATGCTTCTGGCGGTCGGCCCGGCATTTATTCTTCACGAGATCGGGCACAAAATAATTGCAAAAAAATATGGCTGTTGGGCTGAATTTAGAGCAGATCCAGGGGGTTTGAAAATTGGAGTTGGGCTTGCAGCGTTCCTTGGAGTTGTATTCATGGCTCCCGGCGCTGTAATGGTGGCCGGTTTAGTTACTCGAAGACAAAACGGGCATATCGCTATAGCAGGCCCTGCGGTTAATTTTGGATTATTCCTAATCGGTATACCAATCGGAGGAATACTTCTTGGATTAGCGAATGCGGAATCTTATGCTATGGTAGATGGAACATATCTTTCCGGGGGAGCTATTAATCTAAAAGCAATGATTGGAGGAATAGTATTCTGGTGGATAGCAGCAAACCTTGGATTAGGCTTCTTCAATATGATTCCATTCGGACCACTTGATGGTGCTAAAATCAAAGATTGGAATGAAACAGTTTGGTTTGCAACATTCGCTACATTCATTGCAATAATCATATCATGGTGGACAGGAACACTTAGTCCAATCGACTTAGCAACTTTAATCGCAGAACAATTCTGATTATTCTTCCAAGTACGAATTACGTACTGGATTTTCATCCAAGTGGAAGAAAGAGTAAGTTGCCCACCAAGTGATAGTGTCGAGTGCATCTACGAGGTTGCTTGTACCACTATGCTCTTCGCCGTAATCTTTCCCAGTTGTATCCATCCAATCTTCCATCTCATCAAGAGTATCACAAGTTTGGTGGTAGCACCAATACCCATCAACTAAACCTCCGAACCCCATGGTTACTGTTCCTAAATTATCTTGGAATGTAGCATGATCTGAACGGGCAGTAGTGTCCTCATAAACAATAATTTCAGGCCTATCTTTAACCAACCAATCATCTACTTTCCAGGTTTCAGCAGAATGGCCTTCTCCAATCAATGGGGCCATTTGGTCCTCAACTCCTATAGCGTCCGAACCAATCCACATAGCTAGATTTACCATTCCTGGCTGATTCATTACATCGTGATCTACACTTGGTCCAATGTATACTCTCATCGGCCAAACTTCCTCATCTTTTGGATAACCATCGGGGTCGATAGCAGGGTTAGGATCACAATTTCCTTCACCGCCCCCATGGCCATTACCACAAGGAGCTCCTCCGCCGCCCGGCCAGTTTACTCCAGCCATGTCCAAGTTAACGTAATTGGTAACCTCAACGTTTGGATTATCTTCTTTGACCCATTCATCAGTCCAGTAATCACTACCCCTCTTTCCACCTTCTTCGCCGGACCATAGACAGAACACCATCGTGTTTCGAGTCTTGTAACCCGCCATTGCTTCTGCTACAGTTAGTACCATACTAGTACCTGCAGTATTGTCATACGCTCCAACCCTAGTTCCATATGTTCTACCAAAGATGTGTGGGTCAAGCATTCCTCCATTGACAGGAGGTGCAATGTCAAAGTGTGCTCCAAAAACCATCCATTTGTCAGGGTCTACTTCACCAAATCGATATCCACATACATTGTATGCTTCTGGATTTTGTGCACCAGTCTCAGTCGAATCGTAAACGAAGCGCTGCGTGATAACTTCTAGCCCAAAACTATCTAGGGTCTGTATCAAGTATTGAGCAGCATCTTCGTAAGCAGCATTACCTTGTCCTGCCCATCTATCGAGATAACCTATGGCCCCGTCTGCTAGATCGGTAGGATCTGTTGATTCATCAGATAACATCGACAAATAATCATATGTCGTTCTTCCATTTACAACACCAGTGGAATGCCGACCTCCGTCAGCGTCAGAGAAAGCGGCAGCCATAGGTCGTTCAATAGGAATTGTAACCGCTATCGCGGGGCCCCCGTTACTAGTGCTAGACTCAACAGTATCAATTGTATCACCTGATAATCTAACAATTCCTTGATTGTCATCTCTCTCATGACCATCGCGAGCGAACCAGGTTCTCCAAGATTCATCTAAGTCTCTAATCGGCCAGTTTTCTCGCCCAATATCGCCGAGCATTATCACTGCAGTGTCCGTCCTTGGCGGTGCTAATATTGTTAGTAGTACGGACTCTCCTGCCTCTAAGTCAACGACAGTTGAATTTTGTACAAACCCATTTTCAGGATTCATGATAAGATATGGTACGAAAGCAGACATATCCGAATCTGCAGCAATAGTTAGGCCCTGAAATTCACCACCTCGTAAAATACCAGGAGTGATGGTTACGTCATCCGAATTGATTGAAGCATCATTATCTTCTCCAAAGCATCCACTGAGTGGCGCTAGGCAGAACAACAGGACGAGAAATCCCGCTGTTATTGAACGCTGCATATCTTCCCCGTGCACGCAATCCCTTCTCAATGCTGCGATTATTTGATGAATCATTAATCCGAAGGTTTGATAATCTTCCAAGTCCAATTATTACATGAGAATATGGTAACAGTAGCGCCGCTAATTCATGAGTTGCTTAGGAAGAAGAGATGTTCAAAAGGAGTTTGTAGACCACGGCGAACAAAATATCTCTGGGCTAAGATGGTTAGATCCGAAGATGAGGATACAACGCCTCTAATCGAAGGATAATCAGTCTATTATTCCTAGATTAAACCTTCTTCATGTATCAAGTAAACCCGTCTAATCAATACACTAAGTAACAGTATTGGGATAAAATTACGCGAGATTACAGTTCATTTGGGACTGGTGTTTGGTCCATATGCAAGAAAGCATAGACGGCCCACCATGTTACAATATCCCACGAGTGAACTAGATTGTTAATCCCTGTCGAATCTGCTGTATCCATATATTCAATCATGGTTTCCATAGTATCACACTCTCGGTGGTAACACGGATAACCATCTACCAAACCATTCCAACCTAGTGTAGCGACTCCGATGTTTTGGAACGAGTCGTGGTCACTTCGAGCGGTTGGAGATTCGTAAATCGCCACAGTATCTTCGTAAATGTCACCCCAAAGTGGGCTTTCTCCGCCTTCAAGCCATGCTTCTCTGCCACGTTCCATTTCGTTACCAAGGTCGAGTGCATCACCACCAATCCATTCGGCTAAATGGAACATGCCCGCTTGGTCAATTTCTTCTTCTGTGCCGTCAGGGCCTAGGTAGACAGAGAGTGCGTAATCTCCCGGATAGTTCACTCCCGCCATGTCAAGATTGAGGTAGTTGCTTACAGTAACGCCGTCTGGTAAGTCGTTTGCAAATGACCTAGAGCCCCACAAACCTTCTTCTTCGGAAGACCAGAGGCAGAATACCATTGTTCTACGAGCATCAAATTCTGCCAAAACACTTGCAGTGGTTAGTACCATACTAGATCCAGCAGCATTGTCATAGGCGCCGTGCCTGGTGCCGTATCCTGGAATACCATCTTGGGCACCTGGCGTGTAAGCCACGGGGGGAGCGATATCGAAATGAGCGCCAAAAATTAACCACTCATCGGGATAAACCGAACCAACCTTGTAGCCACAAATGTTCACAGCCCAAGCCGTATTCGATTGGAATCTATGTACTTCGACAGAGTCTAAGCCGTAGCCTTGCATTACACCTTCGAAATAGGTGATAGCGTGTTCGTAAGAGGGGTTTGAATTCCCAATCCATCGGTCGAGATAACCAACGGCGCCATCCGCTCCACAGGTTGCACAAGGCGTATCGTCTGTGATGAAATCAACCCAGTCATACACATCTCGCCCGTTGACCCAGCCTCCACTGGCTCCAACACCGTCTGCATCAGTTAGGTCAGCTCTCTGGAATCGTACCGTTTTCAGAGATTTGGTGATTACTTCTCCTCCATTCTCATTACCGGGAACAATCCATGGCCACTCGCCACCATCATCTTGATTTTCAACAGCCATTACTGAAGATTCCCCTTCAATAACTCCACTATCCCATGTTGTCCATGAAATACCAGCGGCACGAATTGGCCAGTTCTCCCGGCCATAGTCTCCAATTAGCAAAAACACCTCAGCGTTTCTTGGAGGGAATAGGATGCTCACCGAAACCGACTCGCCCTGCTTAAGATCAAACACTGTGCCATTTTGAGCCCTCATAGAACCCGGGTCTTGAACAAAGTAAGGCACAAAAACACTCATGTCACTATCGGCATCCAATTTGATGACGGTCCAATCTCCTCCTGGAATAATGTCTGGCCACACATTCAGACTATCAGCGGAAATGGATCCAGAATCTCCCTCTTCACCGATGCAACCCGATAGTGGGGCAAGGGACATCACCGCGACCATCAGTATAGCGCGTGCAGCATCCATGTGCCCCCGACAACTATCGTATTGTTGAAACATATGGTCAGAATCTCATACCGTTGTACGGAATTGATTTTCCGGATAGAGGATAAGCATTATACATGGACCATCAGCCCGAATTAACGATGGCAACCGTACGCCTCGACCAAAAATCACGGGCAATCGTACGGTCTATTTCAGAATCTTACATCAATGCAATAGCAAATTACTTTGGCAGTGGGCCAACAGACATTGCTGCTGCAAAAAGCCAACACAAAGCCTACGCCGACGCTTTATCGGCCAACGGAGTAGATGTTACAACCCTTGAAGCAGACCAAGATTACCCCGATTGCGTATTCGTAGAAGACCAAGCGGTTGTAATCGATGGGCACGTTCTACTTCCAGTACCTGGGCACGAATCTCGTAGAGGCGAACAACCTCCAATTGCAGATTTCCTATCCGGCCAACTCCAAGGGCACCAAATCTGCAAGATGGAGCCGCCGGCAATGATGGATGGCGGCGACATACTAAGAATGGGAGACTTGTTCTTTGTAGGTAGATCTACAAGGACAAACGATGCTGGAATTTCAGAATTAAAAGACCTATTAGATCACCTAGGTCACGAATTGAGAGTAATCGACATTCCCTCACAGGCATTGCATTTGACAAGTATTTCATCAACACCTTCTGACAATTTAATTTTGATACCAGAGGGATACCTAACCCCCGAATCATTCGGCGAGATGCCTGAAGGGTGCGAGGTAATTGTGATGCCAAAGGAAGAAGTCTACGGCTGTAATACAATCGGACTTCCTGGAAACAAAGTACTGATGGCAGAAGGATATCCGGCAGTTCAGACCGAATTAGAAAGTCGTGGGTTCGAGTGCATTCTACTCGATATGAGCCAAATTAGAGCGGCAGATGGTTCTCTAACCTGCTGCTCAGTCTTCTATTGAGCCTGCGCGCTGTTGATATAGACGGGTTAGGTCGCAAACTTGCTGCAGGGGTCGCCCAGCTTGGTCAAAGGCGCTGGGATGAGGTCCCAGTCCGTAATGGTTCGCAGGTTCAAATCCTGCCCTCTGCACCATTCACAAATTATCCAAGGCATCCCTTACTTACCGGGAGAGGAGACATTGATTCACTCGTTAGGGGAACCTTCTAACAACTCATCAAACTCTTTGGCTGCGAGGATGAGGGTCGGAGCCCAAAGACCTACAAATACACCTAACATTTCATCGGGTGTAATGAAGTAAATGTACAACGACAACGCTACAGATAACATGCTTGCTACTAATCCTACTCTTGCTATTTTTCCGCTCATATCTTAATCACTTAGCAGCAGATTACAACTCTTACACTTAAACCAGCGTTTTGAATCCTAACAAGTATTCTCCCTCAGATATCTCAATATAAAATCCAAATTATATTCATTAGGTTCAAATATCCCTATCTTGATATCGAGTTATGAAAGATATAATTGATTTATTTATTGAAGCATATAGGGCACATTTAGGTGAAGATTTTGAAAAGAGAGATCAACTTCTAACCCTAACCAATACTTCTGAACAGAATGTTGGTAAATGGATTGCATTCTTTGAAACAATAGGTAGTGGCGAATCAGAACTCGCAGAATCAGAAAAAGAAAGATTAGTTGAAATCGCTTTAAGAGAGAAATATAATATTTTTAATTGAAGCTAAACACTTCATGAAAGTAAATCAGTCCTTGCTGTGGTAAATACAACCCTTCCGCGATGAGTAGTTTTTGCTTGCCACAACTCATCCTTTGGATTGAATGTACGCAACATCTGTTCCCTACTCCAATGCCTTCTGGCATCAACCTGATCTAGATATTGGCCCCACTGAGTCCACCGGTTTTCTGCACGAGAGGCTTTCAGAACCTTTACCGGTTTGAAAGTTCCAAACTCTTGCGTAATTGATGTCCACTCAATTTTATCATACCTGTCTTCAAGACCTTGGTGCAGGTCTCCAACAATTTCGTAACCAACTCCAGAATTAGGGTCAAGGCTCTCTACATGGCCCGGGAAAATTTTCTCCAAATGAGAGTATCTATCACTAGCCATTCCTGCAGATACCAGCAGAGTATCATGGCCGCTGGGACCAAGACCGGTATGCAAATCGATAGCCCATATTTTATCCACGCCTTCTAACGTTTTATCGAGCCAGTTAAGCAGTAAATCTGGACCAGGTTGTAATTTATTTCCACCATACTGGATGGCCTTAGGATATTCATACTGCCCCTCTGCCACGCATTGTTTTAGATTATTAAACCCGTATTTTAATATTAGTCTAAGCGTCTTAATTTTGAACCATCGCTCCTTCCTTTTCGGCGGAGATTCCGGGTTGATGAAATCCTTGACATTATCATAACCTTCTGGAACTCCCGAATATCTTTGGTCACGCTTCAAGAAATTACGATTCAAATCAACGTTATTTTCGTTAAACCTTCTCCACCATGCCATTCCGTAAGGGTTTACAACGTGAATGAAAATGATAGCATGGTCTTTGAAAGGCTCTTCTTTACACAAGTCATCCATTACTGCCAATTGAATAGCACTACCGGGGTAACCTTCTACACCGTGTATTCCACTACTAGATAGCAATACCTTGCCAGATCTTAGAGAACCGACTATTGCTACATCAATACACAGTGGTTCTCCAGCAGGACCAGTCATTCCGATTTCTAATCGCTCATTTGTTACCTTGTGACCGGCATCTCGCAGATCATCACAGGCAATCAAGAATCGTCCTGCCGCTTCCGCATAAGAATTAGCGAACCAGAACCTCCCTTCCATACCACCGCTAGGAGAGGCTACACTTGAACACTACCGAACTATGAATAATCACACCCCCTGTCCCAATTTATGTCGGAGGAATTGATTGCAGCCGACATTCGTAAAGCCAGAACCCTCCCTTCAAAGTTTTACTACGACGAGAAGGCCTTCAATGATTCAAAAGCAGCTTTCAAAGGTTGGCAGTTTGCCCTGCATTCATCACAATTCAAAACCAATAATATCCATCCTATCGAACATATCGAATCTATAACAGGAGAACCGATTGTTATAGTGAAAGGAGAACAAGTCAATTGTTTGTCAAATATTTGTACACATAGAGGAATGCGCCTAATCAGTCAAGAGTGTTCTAAGAATTCTTTCAGGTGCGAATACCATGGTCGAACCTTCGATATAGATGGTAAATTCCGCAACATGCCTGAGTTTGAAGGTGCGATTGGATTTCCTTCAAAGGAAGATAACCTCCACAAATTTCCAATGGCTGTTTGGGATGGTTTGCATTTCACCTCTCAAGATTCACCTCCGCCAATTCCATGGACAGAAGTGGAATCTCGCCTTGGTTTCCTCGATATCAAATCCTATGTCCACGATCCGGCAAAAGATAGAGACCATTCAATTTCAGCTAACTGGATGCTATATGTTGATAATTACTTAGAAGGGTTCCATATTCCATTCGTTCACCCTGAGCTTAACCAAGCACTGGATTATTCAGGATATATTACAGAGACTTTCGAGGGAGGGGTGTTACAAATTGGTAAGGCCATGGAAGGAGATGTAAAGTTCGTACTACCTCCAAACCATCCAGATTTCGGCGAGGATATTGCTGCATACTACCTTTGGCTATTTCCTAATATGATGTTCAATTTTTATCCTTGGGGGCTATCATTGAACATAGTTGTTCCAGTCTCTCCAACAGAAACCAGAGTTCTTTATCGAGGATATGTAGGAGATAAAGAATTAGCAGCAAAAGGAGCGGGAGCCATTGTTGATACAGTCGAGGAGCAGGACCAAAAAATCGTTGAAGCGATACAGAAGAATATGGTTTCTAGTGCCTATGATAGCGGCAGATATTCCCCTTCTATGGAGAGAGGGGTTCACCACTTTCACCGCATGATGGCAAGAATTTTTCAAAAGTGATAATCTTTGATGAGGGAATAATATGGACGAATCGCCGCTACTTACAATGACAAAATCGAGAGTAATCGATGATCAGCCAGAACACTCACCAGAGTCTCTACACCTACTCGAAATGCTTTCTGGCCTCTGCTCATTTCATACAAGTGAAGATTTAGCTAGTTTCCTTTTCACGGAAATGTTTCGGCAATTAGTAGGGAGCGGCGAACCCTGGGTGGTTTTCGAAGTCGGTGTGTATCTAGACCACACAAAAATAGTCGAAGTTATCGCGGTCCATGATGGAATAACCATCGCCGATTCATCGATGAGTGGGCTTATTCCGAATCATGTTGTAATTGTTAAAAATCAGGAAGATTGTGCAGAAATATTACAAAAATGGCATGATAATGTAATGAACGAGTAAAGCGATTCTTTGAAATGTGGCCTATGGCCGCATTACTACTGGAGAGAGGGCTATGAGTGGAGACGAGTTTCGCGATTCACTTCCTGACCCAGACCCCGAACAGACTCTTGAATGGCAGGAAGCCATTAGAGCAGTTAGTGACGCTTTAGGCCCTGAAAGAGCCCACAGGCTTCTTTTGCAAACCATTAGAGCAGCAAAAGAGGAAGGTGTAGAAATTGACGTTGTCAACACCCCGTATCTCAATACAATTCACCCATCAGGAGAACCAAATTACCCCGGCGATTTGGAAATGGAGAAGCGCTTGCATGGAATTATCACATGGAATGCAATGATGATGGTTACACGAGCCAATAAGGCCAACGATGGCATAGGGGGCCACATCTCTACATTCGCATCCAACTCTCATCTATGGGAAGTTGGACAGAACCACTACTATCGAGGAAAGGACCTGGATGGATGGGGCGACCATGTCTATTGGCAGGGGCACGCAAGCCCCGGGGTCTATGCTCGTGCCTGGCTAGAAGGGCGCCTGACAAGAGAAAACATTGACAATTTCAGGATTGAATGTGAAGGAAACGGACTCTCTTCATACCCACACCCGAGACTCATGCCAAACTTTTGGGAATACCCGAGCGTATCAATGGGTCTTGGCGGAATGACTGCAATTCATACTGCGCGTTTCAATCGATACCTATCGAGTAGAGAGTTAGCGGATACATCGAACTCACGTGTTTGGTACACAATGGGCGATGGGGAGTCTGATGAACCAGAGTCACTATCCCAACTAACTCTTGCCGCTAGAGAGAATCTGAACAATGTAATCATGATCATGAATTGCAATCTTCAGCGCTTAGATGGACCAGTAAGAGGCAATTCTAAGATTGTTCAAGAATTAGAAGGAAGATTTAGAGGCTCAGGTTGGAATGTCATTAAGATCCTATGGGGGTCAATGTGGGACGATTTATTCGCACGAGACTCTGACGGCGTATTGGCAAACCGCTTAGACGAACTTGTTGATGGAGACGAGCAGCGCATATTCACTAGCGATGCTAAAACCTTCAGGAATGAACTTTTCAACACTCCTCAACTAAAGGCAATGGTCTCTCATCTTAGCGATGACGATCTAGAACCCCTGGCCTCTAATCTCGGCGGCCACGACATGGTCAAAATCAATGCAGCATATGCAGCAGCTGCGAATAGTGAAGAAAAGCCAACTGTAATCCTTGCTAGGACAATTAAGGGATACGGTCTTGGCCCAGCCTTTGCAGGAAGAAATTCAACTCATGGCAAAAAGAAAGCCGATGAAGACAGCATCAAATGGATGAGAGATGACCTGGGACTTTCATTCACAGACGAGGAGTTGATGGAATATCCTTTCGTCGAACCAGACTCAGTTCCAGAAGTAGTCTCCTATGCCAAAGGTAGAAGAGAATCTCTTGGTGGATTCTGCCCAGAAAGACGCTCACCAGCCACAGAGTTAGAACCTCCTGGGCCGGAGGGGTATGCTACATTCGATGAAGGGACAAAGGGAGAAATGCAAGTCTCTACAACAATGGCTTTCGTTCGCTTACTAAGTAGTCTAATGAAAGACAAATCAATTGGTAAAAGGGTAGTTCCTATAGTTCCAGATGAGGCTAGAACATTTGGTATGGACCCATTATTTGCCCAGTTCGGAATATATCACCCCGAAGGCCAACTATACACCCCTGTTGACCACAAGATGATAATGAAATACAAAGAAAGTGAGAATGGTCAATTATTCGAAGAAGGCATTTCTGAAGCAGGTGCGATGTCAACATTCATTGCAAGTGCAACATCATATTCTACTCAAGGAAGCCCAACAATTCCATTCTACATATTCTACAGCATGTTTGGATTCCAAAGAGTTGCAGACCTAATCTGGTCTGCAGCAGACCAGCGCGCTAGAGGATTCATGATTGGAGCAACTAGTGGCCGCACAACACTCAACGGAGAAGGACTCCAACATCAAGATGGACACAGCTTATTGATGGCTCATACCAACCCGGCAGTGAGGGCATATGATCCAGCATTTGCCTATGAGTTGGCCACCATAATCCGCTCGGGTATTGATGAAATGTTTGTGAAAGAAACCGATGTTTTGTATTACATCGCAGTGTACAATGAGAATCATCCAATGCCTCCAAAACCAGCGGGAGTCGATGAGGGAATCGTCAAAGGAATTTACAAATTACGCAGTGCTCCAAAGGGAGATGGGCCTATCGTTCGATTAATTGGTTCTGGCCCGATAATGTTGCAATTACTAGCCGCAGTAGAAGTATTGGAGACGTACGGAGTTCGTTCTGAAATATGGTCTGCAACATCCTATGGTGAATTACGTAGAGACGGATTAAACAGCGAGCGAGAAAACAGATTGAATCCAGATAGTGCGCGTCAAGTTCCTTATGCTGAACAAATGCTAGGCGATGGAACATATCCAACAATTGCAGTAAGTGACAACCAGATTGCAGTTCCTGACATGATACGTCAATGGGTCGGAGGAGATTTCACCATTCTAGGGACAGACGGGTTTGGTCGTTCAGATACTAGGCCTAACTTACGCAGATTCTTCGAAATAGACTCTCAACATATTACTCTCGCAGCCCTATCTTCATTGGTTCGCTCCAAAGAATTAGAGGCGGACATCTACAACAAGGCGATTAAAGATCTCGGAGTTAGTAAGGAAAGAAACGACATCACAACATTGTGATTATTCTAAGAAAATAGCAACATCATCAAGCTCTTTCCTAGATATATTGGGTACTTTAGCATCATCTGCAGGATACCCCACCGGCATAACCAGCATCGCATGTTCGTGATTTGGCCGGTCCAATATTTCCCTAAGGAAGCCCATCGGTGAAGGGGTGTGAGTCAGAGTAACAAGCCCCATATTGTGAATTGCATGAATAAACATCCCAGCGGCAATACCACACGATTCTGTTGAGTAGTAAGTAGGCCCCTGCTCTCCATTTTCACGTACTCGCTTACTTTGCCTGAATAGAACTACCAACCACGGAGCATCAGTCATATGCTCTTTTACTGCATCAGTACCCAAGGGCTGTAGCACTTCTTGCCAAGCCTCTGGCATTCTTTCAGTGTAGGTCTTTTTCTCTTCCAATTCAGCAGCATTTCGCATCTTAGATTTAATTTCAGAATTACTAACCGCTACAAAAGTCCAGGGCTGTAAATGAGCACCACTTGGAGCAGTAGAGCCGCACATAATCGCTTTCTCAATCAATTCTCTAGGTACTTTCTGTTTGGAAAAGTGCCTAGTTGTTCTACGAGAATTCATTTGCTGAAACAACGCACTAGCACGCTCTTCCATTTCTTGTTTAGGTAATTGGCTCCAATCCAACGGTATGAAACCATCCACACTCAAGCCAACACCTCTGGCATTTTACCCCGAAGCCTCAACCAAGTTTCAGCTCCGAAAGTCAGTGCATAAAGGGAAGCAATCCAGAGAGTAGGTCTAGCCCAGTATCCAGCGGGACTATCAATCAAAAGGACACACAGCCAACTCAGTGTTACCAAATCCATAATCCATCTCATCCCTGCCAATATTTGTTTGGAATTAGATTGCATTTCAGTTAATTGTGTGTCTGTTAATACAGCAGTAAGTCCTTTCAATTTGGATAAAGCATTTCCACCATTCCATTTGATCCGGCCCAACTTGAACCGATTCCATCCATCGATTACAAGGAATATTGTGACCCATACTACCACTACTTCCAATAGCGGTTCAGCCCCATACAAGTCTAGCCCGTTGAACGACCAATACAACAATCCCCACAACCATGCGATAATCAGAATATGAGATGCTTTAGCAAATTTGCTCAATTTACGGAGAAGCTCAGCATCATGAGATAGCAATAGTTCCAAAGAAATCACTAGACCAACACTTAGAGTGAGGACGAAACTTCCTGCTAACCACCACCATTCGAGCGAAGTGTCCCTCCAGGCCAGAAGCAAAGCAACCAACGTCCAAGCCATCACCAACGAAGTGGTTGCATTCACCGTTGCTTGCATAACATACAACGGGTCTCTTCCATCTTTGAGAACAGATAACCCGCCCATAAGGCGGACTTCGAATGCAGAATCATCAACAATTCCCTGAGCGGCAGCAGTCATGCCACCTACAGATTTCAGCCTAGCAGATTCAACCAAGCCTTCATTACTACTGTTGTCAGAACCATTGCTCCAATTAGAACCCCTGGCAGCAGCAGCAGCGGCTCCTTTGCCACGGCTTCTTCCTTTACCCGCACTTCTTGCTTTAGCCCACGCTCTAATTTCAGGAGTTGTCGCTTCTTCGACTTGATCTTCATTCAATGGAGCGCCATGATCTGTGTATAGCCAGCGGCATTGTATTGGAACTGGAGCGGGGTCAACATCTGGCGCAACCATTTGGAACTGACCTGGGCCAAGTGTTGGTAGTTGCTTCACTAGGTCTTGGTCTCCACCACTTTCTTTCAGTAAATGCCGCACCTTTTCAACATCCTGCGGTTGTGTAAATCGGCCGATGAAGGTCGTATTTGCCTGAGCCAGAATTTTGTAATCTACGTCGCTCACATTTTGCGTCGCCAATACGCACGCAACACCATATTTTCTCGCTTGCTTGAAAATTAGTTTAATCAAATCTTTAGCCGGCGGGTTTCTTGGATGTGGAGGAAGATAAGGCGCCACTTCATCCATAAAGAATAACAATTTCAATTCGCCTTCAGCAGGCTGCTGAGTTAACATCCAATCATACAACTCTCTGGCTAATTCCTGTACGAAATATTGCTTCTGGGCTTCATCCTGAATCGTATTGAGATACACAATATTCAATGGAACCTTTCCAGGCATTGCAGGTTCACAAAAAGCATCGATATCAATTGGAACGCCATTTGAGAATAGTAGTTGATTCACACCGCTACTGAAAGCAGACAATCTTCGTGCCAAATCATTTCTAGTAGATTTAGGTAACATTTCATCATAATCACGAAGACCATGCTCAAACATGATTTCCTCCCATGTGGGGACATCGGGTTTTTCTTCATCATCAACATCGATAAAAGCCTCAGGGTACAACGCTCTTGTGAAATTATCTTTAGGCTCTCTAACAACTTTAGCAAGGCCTTGAAAGTCACTGACGTCTAACCCTAGCCTTGTTCCATTTACGAGTATTTCATACAGGAATGGCTTGACAACCTTTCCTTGTGTCTTTTCAACATCGAAACCAGCAAGATTGCTAAACCCAGCAGCCACCATATCCCACGCTGTAATCGCCTCCTCTGCATCTAAGTCTGCAGGTGGCGAACGAAACGGGTCGATACATAGTGGCAAACCCTTGGATCTCAAAGGAGTCCAAATTCTAACTTCCATTTTCGAAATTAGTTTCTTCATCCGGTCAACTTCACCGCCTTGCTCTATCAAATCCCCCTCTTTTATCGCTAAAGCCAAGCGGGCAAGATCTCCTTGCGGATCTAGAATTAATGAGGGAATTCCAGCAAGGGCGGCTTCTTCGATGACGGTCTTTGCCATCACGGTTTTTCCTGAACCGGTAGAACCCAACATTGCAGCATGCCGAGCCAGAACCATCTTGTCGATTTGAACAATATCTCCGGTGTCACGACGCTCCCCAAGAAGCATCCCCTTTGCTTTGATTTTCTTCTTCTTTTTTGGTGAAGAATTCTCTAAAATATCGTCGACGAGGTCTCTCAACTCATGAGTACCTTCCTCCGACATGAGCCAGCCAACAGTGCCTGCCCCTTTGAGGATGACTACGCCTACGCAGTAGGCGGGACACACTCAAGGAGTCGGACCCCTTCGCCGAGGTATGTCTCGAATCCCATTGGCTCGTCCATTCTGGGATGAAGAGTGCGAAAGAGCCGCAGTAAACGCATTATCTAGCGGCAGATGGGTTAAGGGACCACAGGCAAAAGCCTTCGGTTCAGAGTTCGCCAATTGGTGCGGAGCTGTCGCAGCCGTGCCCTGCCAAAGTGGCTCTGCAGCGCTTTGGGCAGCCATGAGATTACTTGACATCGGCCCTGGAGACGAAGTAATTGTTCCTGGAATGACATTTATCGCTACGGCAACAGCAGTCAGTTTAGTAGGCGCAACTCCAGTATTTGCCGATATCGAAGGCGACTTTTGGTGCATTTGCCCTGATGACGTAGAACGTAAGATTACTCCAAAAACCAAAGCAGTAATTGGAGTCCACATATTCGGACAACCATTCTCACATCGCCTCAAAGAAATATGCAAAATAAACAACATTGCTCTAATCGAAGACGCAGCACAGGCTCATGGAGCGATGCTTAATGGCGAGATGGCTGGTTCTATTGGAGACATAGCATGCTTCTCCTTTTTTCCTTCAAAAAACATGGCTGTTGGGGGTGAAGGCGGAATGATAACTACTACCAGGGCAGACTTAGCCGACCGTATGCGAAGACTTGTCGATCATGGACGTGATGACTCATTAGAATCAATTGAATTAGGTACGAATTTGAGGATGAGCGAAGTTAGTGCAGCAATAGGGAGAATCCAATTGAAACACATTGATGATTGGACAGCAAAACGCAGAGCCAACGCATCAATACTTTCTCACGACACTAAAACAAGGCCAAACTCAGAACATTCTTGGCACCAATTATGCCTACTTAGCGACGATGCCGAATCCACAATATCTAATTTCAACGAAGTTGGAATTGATGCAAGGGTGCATTACCCAATTCCTTGTAACAGGCACCAAGTTTACTCAGAACATATACAGCACGAAGTGTCTCTACCAGTTTGCGACGAGATAGCCCACAGACTTGTTGCAATCCCAGTTCACCCATCATTAACAGATGAAGAGCTGGATAGAATCAATTCTGCTCTGAATCCTTAATCATTGTAGAAAGTGAAGCATTTGACCAACCACGTAAGTTGGTTAACTCAAGTCCAGTCCATGGAGGAATTGCAACTTCTTGGTCTTCACTTTCTAGTTCGACTTCAGCAATTATTAATCCCGCCAAACGCCCTTCGAATTCGTCTACTTCCCATAGCAAACCATCCTCTCCCGGCCACAAGTAGCGGGTCTTGCTTACGCCCGGCAACCCATTGAGAGGCAATGATTTGTACAAATCAACAGATATGGGCCATTCATATTCACTCGCGGTTGCATTGGTTCGAATTCCTTTTGCAGTCAGAGTTACAGCACCATCATGAAGTCGAATTCTCCATGTGGAAATCCCAGTAATTTTTCTGCTATCAGTGGCCAATAAATTACCATTCCACATGATTTTGTCATCCAAGTGGGATACCCCTGATAGATAGCATTGCGAAATCGAGATAGAATCACATTCACGCCAAGGCCTTAACTCTCTACCGTCGACTAGAAACCGCCTTTCGATTTCAATACCCATCAATTCTCATCCTCGATTTTCTGAGATCTTGCTTTTGACATGACCTCTTCATCTAGGAACCAGAATGTCGGTGTCTCAGAAAGGTGCTTATCCCAGTGCTGAACAGTACGGGCCCAAATTTCGGTATCAGCATTAGCCCGGCAGTATTTCAGAATCCAATCCATTTCTTCTTGTATTTTGGAATCATCAGGAGAGCTTCTCTTCAAACTCTCTGCAGTCATAGCCATATTCATCATAAACATTGGAGATAAAGAGTAAGTCCAGAAAGGGTTTCTCTCAAAGTCAACACTTCTCTGAGCCGTCCATAATGAAAACACTCTGTCGTATAGGTAACCAATACATAGAACGATTAGAACTAGAGATGAGAATATTCCAATCAATCCCAAATATGTAGCCGGGATGCCAAATACTGAGTTGTTGAAACAGAAGTCTGCATCACACGTCTTAGAGAACCTCCAATTGACATAAGGCCACATTGCCAAGGTTAGAGTAGAGCCTAGCAATCCCATTGAAATAATCGATTGAGATTGCTGCATACGCCAGTATTGACGCATTACCCACTTCTTGACAGGGCTGATATCAGAACTCGTCATCAAAGGAGCCTCCACACTGCTCATTCATATTTTCATGGGTCTAATTGTCCAATTGACATACCAATGTTACATTATATGGCCATACCCACCGGTGTTTATGTCGCGAAGCATAATCACATCGAAACCAATTCTTGCGTTTTTCATGGTTTTACTAATGTCATTGTCCGGTTGCACCGGGGTTGTAGATAGTGACGATGACGCCGGCTACACAATTGTCCCAGTTGATTTAGAAGACACTCCAGTGAGGTCTGCGGGGTCACCAATGCTGACCTCATACCTAGATTGTGATGAATTAGAATTAGAGTTGAAAAACAGTATTGAAGAAGAGACTCGTACTAATTTGCTTCAAGCCGTAGAAGAAGTATACTATTGGGGCGGAATGTGGATGGAGGACGACATGGCGGTAGCCGAGTCAAGCGACGAGGCAACATCTTCGTCACCTCAGCCTAGGCAAAAAGGGACCGACTTTTCAGGTACAAATAATCAAGAACAGGGTGTTGATGAAGCAGATTTCGTCAAGACAGATGGTTATCACATCTACTTCGTTGATGATGGGCTATTACACATCATGGATGTTCCTGAGTTCGGAGAGATTGAACATGCATCTACAACTGTAATTGAAGGAAACCCAGTTGCAATGATGCTTAATGAAAACTCACTGGTAGTGGTATCAACAGTATCTAGTTGGAACATAGATTCTGATGACAAACTTGCGGAATCGATGGGATGGGGCGGAGATTGGGATGGGTGGAGAACAAGTATTCTGACAAAATTTACTGTCTTTGACGTCTCTAACTCTACTGAACCAGAAATAGATCGTGAGTTATACATCGAAGGCAGTTACATGACCGCTCGCGAAGTATCCGGCTCAGTAAGAGCAGTAACTCACACATGGATGGATATTCCTGAACTACAAACATGGCTAAACTACCCAAAGGGATATTGGGATTCTGATGTTACAGAGGAAGAGCGCTTGAACATGAGAGAAGTTGCGGCTCTAGAGGCGATCGGCCACAATCTAGAGATTCTTGATGAAATAACATTAGAACAAATATTACCTCAAGTCCACGAAAGAGTTGGAGACGACATAATTACTCATCATATGAGTGAGAATGATTGTTCAGATTTCACGGCTCCCGAGGGCGCTTTAAACAGAGGATACACCAGTATATTCACAATCGATTTGACATCTGAGGATTTAGATTACGAAGCCGACCATATAGTGGGTAATTGGCCGTTAGTATATGCTTCAGAGGATAAGCTGATAATCACAGAAAGTGCTTGGGATTGGTGGTGGTTCTGGAATAATGATAATTTGGACGAAGCCACAAATATTCACACATTCGATATTAGCGAACCAGGGACAACAATTTATGCTGGCTCTGGAAGAGTTGAAGGAACGATTCAGAACCAATTTTCAATTTCTGAGTATGAAGGGGTTGTAAGAGTTGCAACAACTACGGGCCAGTGGGGAAGATGGTGGATGGAAAACCCGGAGCCAATGGAAAGTCACGTAATAAATCTAGTAAACATAGTAGACGAAGCATCTGGATTATTAGAGCTTAGAGAAATTGGAAGAGTTGACGGAATTGCATACAATGAGACAATCTGGTCTGCTAGGTTTGTAGAAGATAGAGCATACATCGTTACCTTCGAAAATATGGATCCGCTTTGGACAATTGATCTTAGCAATCAAACTTCGCCGAGAATAATGGGTGAATTGGAAGTGCCGGGAGTTTCCACCTACATTCATCCATTATCTGATGATGCCATTTTGACCATAGGGCTTGGCCCAGGTGATGAAGAAACAGGCCTAGGTCTTGATTGGGGGCACACCCGACTATCTTTGTTCAATGTATCCAACTTTTCCGATCCACAATTGACCCAGGCACTGTCTGTATCGCCAGTTTCAGATCCTAGTGATGGATGGTCGTGGGCTTGGTCTGAAGCTACATGGGAGCACAAAGCCTTCCAATATTGGGAGCCAAAAGAAATGCTTGCAATTCCAATGAATACATATCGCTATAATTACTATTATGACGACGCTGGATATTACCATTACAATTACGACTGGGTTAGCAAATTAATGATTGTCAATGTGACCGAAAACGGCCTTGAGATATATGGAGAAGTAGACCATTCCCAATTCTATGATTCAGACGAGAATCGCTGGTGGTCTTCCTACAATATTAGGAGGTCTATTTTCATGGGCGATTACATCTACGCCATTTCCCATGGCGGAATTACAGTTACTAGCCTAGATAACCTAGAGGAAACAGATTCACACCAGTTTGAAACTTTTGATGTTGATAACGCAAATACTTCTTCAGAAGAAGAGGTAACTGAAGAGGACAAGAGTGAAGGCTGAGATGCTGTGCGCAGACCGTGCTTAATGTTGCGATTTTGGGTTGTGGCAGATGGGGGCTTAACCATCTACGCACTTTAGCTAAACTTCGCGAAGAAGGATTAGTCAAATCAATTACAGTAATCGATACTTCAAAAGAAGCGAGAGATGCAGCAACCCTGGCAGATCATAAAACAAACTCTATGGAAGGAGTCAAGGCAGATTTAGTAATTATCGCTACCCCTTCTAACCTACATGCAATCCAAGCGCGTGAACTAATGTCAAACGGCTACCACGTATTGGTTGAGAAGCCATTAGGATGTTGTGAATCCGAAGCTGCTCAGGTTCTTGCAAGCGCCCATGAAAACGGGAGGGTAATGGGCGTAGGTCTATTGTTACGATTTCATCCAGCAGTCACTTTGGCGAAGAGAGTGTTGAGAAATGGCGAATTAGGCCGCCTAGAATCGCTTAGATTTGTTAGGAGAACAACAAGAAAACCTCCGGTTGGCGGCAATGTGATTGAATCTCTAGGAGTCCACGCCATTGATTTGATGTGTCATATGTTGAGTGAATCAGACCCTAGTGCAGTAAACGTTGAAGGAGACTCCATCGAAGCCCGCATAGTCTTGGAATTCCCTCAGGGAATAGAGGCTTTAATCGATGTTGGATGGGGAACTAGTAGCGAGAAAAGAACCGTTACACTTGTTGGCTCACAGGCAACATTCCGCTTCGACCTAGATGTTCATGAACGTGCTACGATGACTGTTAATGGCGAGGAGCAGACTATGTTTTGTGATGTAAAACACTCACCATTAGAGGCCGAAATTAGACACATTCTGGCGGCCGTATCAGCCCATAAATCAGGAGATAGTTGGAAAGCAATCCCTGATTATGGAGCAGCTCTTCGTGGAGTAAGATGGACAGAAAGAGCGATACAAGCACTTCCGGTCTCAAGGCCACATTGAAGAATCAAATCCTTCTGGCCACATCATGGCCGGTGGCGCATCAACCGAAGAATCCGAACCCCTGTTCGTTCTAGAACCACTACCGGAGCTATCCGGAGTAATCGATACAATCGCTTCCGCTAACCCGCTTTTGTTACTAGCTGGCGCAAGTGCGATCATCTACTTGTTGAGTAAGGTCGAAGACCCTATGTTGAAATTGTCTTACACCTCACTACTGGCTCTAAGCCTGTCGTTTTATGTTACAGACTCATTGTTCTATTCGATGCTTTTCATCTCCGTTCACGTGATGGCGTTTTTCTTGGTTTGGTCTGCACTACGCTGGGATGATGTGAAGGCGGCACTGGGTTTGGACAAGGCAAGAATTCTTTCGATAATTTCGTTTATTGTATCTACTTGGATTCTTGTTGTACTTGGTACGGCAATCGGTATGCCTGCAGGACCCGGCGTAGTCATATGCGCTTCTGTAACAGCATACCTTTGGTGGACATACTACTCTCTGGAACCGACCGTCGCTTAATTGCGAAGTGTCAAAGCCTATGCACACATGCCTACGCTTGATGGCAACATTCTCTAGTCACCCAGACCTCCCGGAGATTCTTGAGAATCTTATCGAGGATGATGTTCATACATTATTTTTGAAAGCAGACTGTCCGCCTAGAACTAAAGCAGGAGGGATAGGCAATCTAAGGCTGGCAGATGTCGAAGGCGCCGATGACGGAGGCTGGGACACCTTGAGACTAGAATCCTTACAAGAAGAGATTCTATCAGCGGTTGATGATAACAGGGACCGCTCTGACTGTTTCTTGGAGATAGACCGAAAGGGATGCCAAGTTATCCAACTAGGAGACCTTAGGATATCTTGCGCCTGGCCACCATTCGCAGATGCAAGGGAAATAACAATTGTAAGGCCAGTTGCTAAATTATCCATTTCAGATTACGATATAGATCCAAAACTAATCGACAGGCTATCCGATCATCACCGAGGCGTATTCATTTGTGGCCGCCCCGGATCCGGTAAAACCACACTCGCACAAGCGGTTGCTGAGTATCTAGACGAAGATGTAGGAGCTATGGTTAAGACAATGGAAGCGCCAAGAGATTTACAATTAGCCAACCGCATTACTCAATACGCTCCACTTGAAGGGGATTTAGAAAAGACAGCTGAAATTATATTCCTAGTACGTCCAGATTTCGTAATCTTCGATGAAGTACGAAGGGCCCGCGATTTCGAGATATTTGCTGATGTGCGATTGGCGGGAGTGGGATTACTAGGAGTGACTCACGCAAACTCTGCCCTAGAGGCAATTCAGAGATTGATAGGAAAGGTCGAATTAGGACTTGTAAGCCAAGTCCTTGACACCATTCTGCATGTAGAGGCGGGTAAAATACACCAAGTTCTAGAACTTAGAATGACAGTCAAACCACCAAGCGGTATGCAAGAGGAATTAGCAAGACCTGTAATCGAAGTTGTAGAGTTCCCTAGTGGAAAGATAACACATGAAATGTTCGCCTTCGGCTCGGAAATCGCGGTAGTTCCTGTAGATGGAGTTAGTTCTAGTAAAGGCGTATCTCCGATGGCTGCTCTAGCAAGAGATCAATTGGTTCACAAGATTCAACAATGGGTCGGAGTGCAATGCGGTGTCAAGATAACAGGTCAAAACTCAGCAGAAATTTATGCCCCTAAGGGAATGGTGGCCACCCTGATTGGTAAGGGCGGAGAGAATATCAGAGACCTTCAGGACGAACTAGGCGGAATGAGATTGTCCGTCTCGTCTTTTTCTGAAATGCCTGACGACGTACAAGTGAAGAACGACGTGTACACCATCGAAGATAGATTTTCAGCGGATTCAAAACCTTGGAATAACAAAAAAGGCGGCCGCAAGAACAAAAGAAACCGTCGATGAACATAGTTTTCCAACACACTCATCAACCCCTGACTCTACTGGTATCCCATGGCCGCCCCACTTATGCTGACCATTGTGGCCAGCGCTTTGACGACGGTTACAGATTGGGCTGGCTGGCATTTTGTATGGCGTCATGAAAATACAACTGAAGAAACAGGCCCCAATAAACACAGTGCTACGAGTATATTTCTATCCTATTACCTTCCATTCATGCCAGTTTTGGCAATCATTCTAGGGCCATCAAAAATGGCTGTTTACAATAACGCCTTCGTCGAAGTATCAACAATTGTCTTGTTCGCTGTGTTAGCAATTGTAACCGGGGGGGGTTGCAGCCAGTGCATGGGCGTTCAAGAACAGAATAGAGGAACAAAAAGCATCTCCAAGTTTAATCGAGCCGGGAGACAACTTGCCCGAACATGCCCAGGAGCACTTGGCGTGGACAACCGTAATGCTAGTTATTTGTTCGATATTTTGGTGGTATTTGCTCATCTTCTGAAAAGATGGATTGATGAAGGCGCGACTGTCCCCGTAGGACAATGGCACAATCTCCAGACGGCTCGGGTTCGGCTCCGGTCAGGATTACTAAATCCTCAACCTCGGTCGTAAGCGGAGCCGGAGTGACGCAGAAATTAGTCGGCGCAGCCATTGCTTTTGGAAATGTTTTACGAGGAACATTCGGACCAAATGGTTTGGACAAAATGCTCTACAAATCAAATGGGGAAGCCGCTGTAACCAATGATGGGGCTAAGATCGTAGCAGAACTGTTAGTCAAACACCCCGCTGCTAAAGCATTCGTAAGTCTTGCAGAAAGCCAAGAGAATGCTTGCGGTGATGGCGTTACTGGATGCATAATACTAGCTAGCGAATTGATGAGTGAAGCAGGACGATTATTGGAAAGAGGACTACACCCCCTTATCCTTGTGAAGGGCTACCAAATGGCCTTATCAGAGACATTAGCAGCAATAGATGAAAGGGCGGTAGTTGCGGATAAACTACTCGAAAAAGTCGCCCGAACAGCACTGGTTGGGCGCTCAACAGAAAACGCCCTTGAACACCTTTCGCAAATAATTTCACAGGCTGTTGGAATTATCCCAGATAGTGATTTTGAAAGAGTTAGAATGATCAAAGCGGGAGAAGGCACACCCACGACATCCAATCTGGTTAGAGGAATCATACTAGAGAAAAGACTCGCTTTGGACAGGATGCCGCGTAAACTACCAGCAGGCAAAGTTTCAGTTCTTTCTTGCCCATTAGAGTTGGAACAATCCACCGTTACAGCAGAAATTGAGATTAGCACGCCAGAACAATACGAAGCATTCATCGAAGCCGAACAGAAGAATATCGATGAGATAACGAGCAAAGCAATTTCATCCGGTGCTTCTGTAATATTTTCAGCAGAAGGAATAGATCAGAGGATTCTCCATTCTTTAGCAGATGCTGGAATTTTCGCAATGGGTGGATTGGAAAAGGCCCTATCTGAAGACATAGCAAAGTCGTGCGGGGCTAGATTGTGCGACCACCTGGATGACATTTCTGAATGCTTGGGGGAGATCGAAAGCCTAAGACATCAACGTCTTGAAGGACCTGAAGGCGTTAAAGAACGCCTAACACTCGAGGTCGGCTCCAATGCAGGAATAGTGACTATCCTGGTTGGAGGGACTGATGGCGTGGCTTCTGAGGAAACAATCAGAGGATTGTATGATTCATTACGCTCAACCTGTCTTGCTAAAGAGGAAAACTCAGTAATTCTTGGAGGAGGAAGTTTACACATGGCTGCATCCCTCAGAGTTAGAGAGGCTGCAGAGAAATGCTCTGGCCGCGAACGACTTTCTATGGAAGCCTTCAGCAGGGCCCTCGAGGCGATACCTGCTGCCTTAGCAACCAATACAGGAGAAGATAGAATCGACTCATTATTGGAACTTCGTTCAATGCATAGGGCGGGCAACTCCAACGCTGGAATAACTCAATCTGGTAAGCCAGGAGATATTGTTGATGCATGGCTACCGGCATACACTCTAGAACATTCGATTTCCGCAGCCTGCGAGTCAGCCTGCGGCCTGCTGAGAGTGGACCAGGTAATTTCAGCCCGTGGCGATTGAGTCGGCACGTTCATGAGACTAACACCTATCGCTTCCTTAACGGGTACTACCATGGAGTCGACCTCCCGTCCCCGGGCTTTGCTTTCGGTTTACGACAAGTCTGGAATAATTGAATTTGCAAAAGGCCTAGATTCCCTAGGGTTCGAATTAGTTTCAACCGGGGGGACTGCTAGAAAGCTAAGAGAAGCAGGCATCCCAGTAATCGGTGTTTCAGATGTTACAGGACATCCTGAAATTTTCGATGGCCGAATGAAATCACTACACCCTGCGATTCACGGACCTCTTCTGTGCAGGTTGGAAAACGACAAGGATGCAGAAGGCCTTGCAGAACTCGGATATCCTATGATCGAAGTAGTTGCTTGCAATCTCTATCCATTCAGCGATGCAGCAGCATCAGAGCCCCCTTTAGCAGATTTAGACTTGCTAGAGATGGTCGACATCGGAGGCCCAACGATGGTCAGAGCCTCTGCAAAAAACCACAGAAACGTGATAATTACTTGCGACCCTGCTGATTATTCATCGGTTCTAGATGAGTTAAAAACAGGCTCTGTATCACTGAGTAAGAGAAGGGAATTAGCTCTCAAAGCATACGAACATACAGCGTCTTATGATACAGCAATTGCAAACGAACTAGCTGGAAGGTGGGTTGGCCTGCCTGAAGATAGTGATGATACTGAAGAACAAACACGCCGCTTACCTAGCACCATGACTGCCGCTGCACACAGGATGCACACACTACGCTACGGAGAGAATTCGCATCAAGCAGCAGCCCTCTATGTCGATCCTAGCGCTGCAGAAGGGGAAACCCTAGTTACAGCACTAGTTGAAGGTGGTAAAGCAATGAGTTACAACAATTATTCAGACGCCGATGCCACCCTCAGACTTTGCCGAGCCCTCTCAACCGATGAATGGCCTGAAACTCCCCATGCTTGTGTTATCGTCAAACACAACAACCCCTGTGGCGCTGCTTTAGGGAAAACGCAGTTAGAAGCGTATGAGGCTGCTTTAGCCAGCGACCCAGAAAGCGCATTCGGCTCAATCATCTGCGTTAATGAGCCCGTGACAATGGAGTTAGCCGAAGCATTAGCCCCACTGTTCCTAGAGGTTTTGATGGCACCTGCATACGAAGAAGGAACCAAGCCAGTATTGATGACTAAGAAAAACCGTAGGATATTGACAATAGATTCCCCCGCCAACCGCCTTTCATCACTTCCTAGAAAGACAGTTCGAAAGCCTATTGAAGGCGGCTGGTTGATTCAAACCGAGGAAGCCCCGGTGATAGATTGGGACAAGGCGAAAGTAGTAACAGAAGTCGCTCCCACTGAAGAGCAAATCGCTTCTATGAAATTCGCAGTTAGAGTATGCGAGCAGGTGAAGTCTAATGCAATCGTAATGGTCCAAGGGCTTGCAACTGTAGGCATTGGCCCTGGCCAAACCAGTAGAGTGGAGGCTGTAAAAATCGCTGCTAGAAGAGCCGGAGATAGAGGGCAGGGGTGCATTTTAGCAAGTGATGCATTCTTCCCATTCAAAGACGGAATCGAGCAGTCTGCGGAAGCGGGAGCTGCAGCAATAGTGCAACCAGGAGGCTCTATTCGAGATCAAGAAGTCATCGATGAAGCGAACTCCCGGGGTATTTCAATGCTATTTACAAGCCATCGGTTGTTCCGACATTGACCGGATGTTTGTTAAGTAAAGAACCACAGATTAAATTATGGGTCATCTAAAGAAAATCGGTAAAAGCTATTTTTCTCACCTGTTTGGTGCTTGGAAAATGGCTGTATTTTTTGCATTGGGAGCTATACGCTGCATAATTCATGGTGTAATTCCAGATGTAGATACAACCTGCGCTCAAGATACTGCAAAAAGAGTGAATATGAACGTTACAGTTACAGACTCAGCGCCGTGATTTCACCATAGTGGCAACATACAACATTCCCAATACCCCTACTGTAATTATAGTGATTGAACCGAATGCATGTTGGTCAGCCCCATTCCACGAAGAGGGATCAAATAATTCTCCATCTCCTTTTGTGGAAACATACCACACAAAATACGCAGAGAGACTCACCATTAGAGCAATCATTGCAACGATTACCGCCTTCACATGCCGAGGAAGTGTCTTTCCTGTTGCATAGTATTCGAATAAAGCGGAGCCGAAGTACTTGTTTGTAAGAGTCCACCTAAACAACTTTTCATTGGATAGCGAAAATAGGAATGCCGCTGGAACAGCCCAGGAAACAGTAGGCCACCCCGGGACCCAAATTCCAATTATCGCAAATGCGACGAATACTGACCCTAGCCCTATGTAGATTCTACTTTTGATAGGACTGCTGATGACAGCATATTTTTCGACGACCGCATCGACACTGTCCAAGCGGTCCTCCATGATTGCGGGGACCATATCACCATTATCAAACATAGTATTGTTCAGCCGAAGGCATATTGCCGGGCTCGCTATCGCAGTAACATGACAGAGGAATGGATTCTCCCTAGAGAGGGGACTCCAAGTGACCCATTACGCCTCGCGGTTCTAATCTCGGGTTCAGGTTCGGGGATGGAGGCGTTGTTACTTCATCAGAAATCTAAGGATTGCTTGCACGTTACAAATGTTGTAATTAGTGATAGAGAGGGCGTCGCAGGATTAGAAAAAGCGCAAAAGCATGACGTGACTTCAGTTGTAGTGCCACTTCCTAATATCGAAAATAAAGATGAACGTAGATTATTGCACGAACAAGAAGTTAACGAAGTCTTAGCAGATTATGGAATAGAGGCAATAATTCTTTCAGGGTATATGAGAATTCTATCTCCTTCATTCGTCAAACCATGGGCGGGGCGTTTGTTGAACATACACCCATCTTTGTTACCGGAATTCCCCGGGGCACACGCTCACAGGGATGCGATAAAAGCAGGCGTAACAAAGTCGGGATGCACTGTTCATTTTGTTGACAGTGGGATGGACACAGGGCCAATCATTGCGCAACAAGAAGTCACAGTTCTTCATACAGATGATGAAAATTCACTGGCTGAAAAAGTAAAACACAAGGAACACATTCTCTATCCTAAAGTCATCGATCATCTTGCTTCAGGAAACGTTGAATCTCCATAAACTCCTCAGGAGTATTCGTGTTTCTAGCCTTTAATCCGCCGTCACAAGTTGGAAAAGAGTCAAAGATTTCTGAAATTTTGGCAGATTTTACCACCATCTCGTTCGAATAGAAATTAGCCAAAAGAGGTTGCCTAACACCGTAATCATCTACGGGAACGCCGCGAATACAATCGAATAACTCTGAGTCTGCTAAGTATGCATCACAAGGTGCTAATTGAATCCGGCCTTCTATTCGAGAAACCAATTCAAAAATAGACTCCCCAAGAGAATCAGCCATATCTGGAATACATTCTAACTCGAATAATTCAGCTCTTTCAAGAGTTCCGCACATCACAATAATTCGTTCGCAACCGGACGAATTCATTTCTCTGGCGAGACGATTGACATTAGAATTGATTAGAGATTTATCTTGACCCATGCGAGAAGAATTACCTCCGGCAAGAATTATTCCGGTGTACAGGAAACCACCTCAGTGCATTGAATCTAAACCATCTAATGACAACTCAACTTCCCCTAATAGTTCATGCACTCTAGAAAGTAAAGCCCTACGTTCTTTGGAAGAACGGGCTTGTGGCAACCATTCTAATAGCCGCCGAATATCTTGAGCGTCTCTTGTAACGGTCCAATTGAGAACATCTTCCAACACAGGATCGTCTGCAGGTAGAAACCGGTCTGCCATATCACTCCTAATGAAAGGAGCAACAAAAACTCACGCGTCTAGGGAGCGCTGCCGAATACGTTCGAACAACTCTCCTCCAGGCGGAGTATTACGAACCATCTCTACATATTCTGGTTTCATGGATAGCGATGCTATTAACATACAATTTTGTTTCTGAATATCGGATGATTGCCATTTATTAAAAAATTGAATAGAGGGAACTTCTCTTCCAGAGCGTTTGATTTCTTCAGCCATTTCTAAGAATAAGTCAATCGGTATTCCTTTGTTGATTAGTTGTAGCATCTTTGCCCACGCATCACCTTCGATGTTGGCTATTAGCAAACCAATCAATTTGACATCTTCTCTCCCGCAGCGTTTCCAAAGCCTTTGAATTAAATCATCACACCTATCTTGGTGTTCTGTCAACAGCCAAGAAGCGATTCTTCTCATCGTCGGGTCATCAGTTCCTATGTGGAAAGATAGGCCACTCATGGCTAGTAATTTGTCAGTAATCAAACGATTGACCAAAACCTGCGGGCCAGAATCATAGGTCTTTTTGATGAATGCAAGCGATTTCCTGCCCTTGGGCAAACCTTCGTCGAATAACCGATCGAGGTCATCGGCCACAATTCCACCTCAAGCACTCTTGGTTCGAACGCTATCGAACAGACTACCAACGAGTGAGACACTATCTTTGAGAGTTCCCAGTAGTTTATCTACGACATTTTCATCTTCGGTTTTCTGACGAATCATATCTCGCAAATCGGCTTCAATTCTTGAGTGATCATCATCATCAATACAGAATATTCCCCTTAGGTGAGCTAATACTGCAAATTCGTCTTTGGACAACGAGGCGTTTACAATAGCAACTTCGAAAACTCTAGTGTAAACTAATCGCTGCTCATTAGGAGAAACATCTCTCCCAGGTTCGGTATCTCTATTTTGCCGCATTGCAGCATAAACGTCAGCCGGCTCCTCTGCAGTAAGGCCTAGTGCGTTAGCTAGTTTGATGATTAAGCGCTTCTCTTCGCGAGTTAAAACACCATCCCGAAGCATAATTTCGGTGGTTGACCTGAACACATGAAGTGCCCCGATATTCTCGCCGCTCACATACAAGCGAATACATTTCTTTACTTGAACCTCATTGATGTATCGCCAAATCGACAAATTACGTTTTATTCAAAGACAGGGTTCAAGAAGGGGTGGGGGGTGCGAGTAATTGTTCAAATCTGATTCACGACCATAAAGCGCCGCAAATTTGGCGTGTGGTCACCCTGAAAATGTGCCGAAAGGCTAACGATTAGGGATTGATTAAAGCCGAGAACAAGGAGAGATTCCAATGGGAAGAAAAAACAACACAGGAGGAAACAAAGGCGGGTCTGGAAAGTCCAACAAAGCCATGAAGTACCTCATTAAAGCAGACCTAAAGGTCAACGGAAACGTCCAGCGTAAGGACATTATTGGCGCAATCATGGGGCAGACAGAAGGTCTGCTTGGTGACGAACTAGAACTTCGCAAACTACAACGAACCGCAAGAATTGGTCACGTTGATGTTGAAGTAAAAAGTAGCGGCGGTAAAGTGAATGGAGAAATTCTAATTCCAAGCAGCATGGACAATGTAGAGACTGCAATTATTGCATCAAGTCTTGAGACAATCGATAGAATAGGGCCGTGTGCGGCTAAGATTACCGTAAAGGAAATCCAAGATGTACGTTCAACCAAGGTTAACGCAGTCATCGACCGCGCGAAGGACTTATTGTTGGTAATGGTAAACTCAGGAGATGCAGCAACAAAGACAGTAATCGAAGAGGTTCGAAGCGTACTAACAGTTGGTACAGCCAAGAGTTTCCACGGGTTAACCTGTGGTCCAAACGTCGAAACAAGCGATTCACTAATTATCGTTGAAGGAAGAAACGACGTTCGTAACCTACTGAACTTCGGAGTCAAGAATGCAATCTCATGCGATGGTGCAGGAACAATCAAGCAAGAATTACTTGATCTGGCCGCAACCAAAGAGAATGTCATATTAGCAATAGATGGTGACCGTGGCGGAGAAATGTTATTCCGTCAATTGAATGAAACTATGAAGATTGATTTCGTTGCACAAGCTCCAGTAGGACAAGAGTGGGAATTACTTCCTCAGAAGACAGCAACAAAGTGCCTATCTCAGAAGATGGAAACTGCAAAGTTTGCAGCCAAACTCCCTGAAGATGAACCTAGCGAAGACGCCGATGCTTGGCTCGAAGATGCGCCAGCAGAGGAACAGGCGGAAGCACCTGCCGAAGTCCATGAATACTTCGACCACATTGCAGACTTGAAAGCAAACAATGCAGTATTCGTCAATGTTGACGGAACTGTATCAGATGCAGTCGGGCCATCCAAGCTCGCAGCAGCAGCAGAAGATGCAGATGGCGCAGTAGCAATCGTCTTCAACGGTGCAGTCAGTGATAGAATCCTTGACATTGCATCCGAAGCAGCAATCGAGACTGTTGTTGGTACAAAGGAAGGCAAAGGCTTCGCCGCAAGAGACGATGTCAAAGCCTGGCTTACAGAGAAGCACGCTTGAGACCGCCGCCAAGGTGAAGTTTCATCAGCAGACAGGTGTCATCTCCCGATATGGGCGATGAACCTTCATCAGCTGTTATGCCTGCGCCGACAGTTAGTATTAGCCGAAACCCAGGGGCCCAATTAGCCCTTGCCTTGACCGTTTTTGCACTTGTTTTAGCATCAAATTCAATCATCAATGAATCTTGGTTGAACTCGAATGCCGAAGCAGATGGCGCTGTAGCATCAGCCGACATAGGATTATCCGAAATTAATGCTGAACTATGCATAGGGACTCAGTGTGAGAGTGAAACGGAAGACCTCGGAGATCGTTACGATGATTGTAAAGATGCTCTGAGTGGTGCCAAATCGTCAGAAGTTGAAGAGGCATGTGGCGATTACAAGCATTATCACAATGCAGGTTTTGTTACAATGATTATGCTCATTTTTAGCAGCGTAGTTCTATTTGCGGCAACAATAATGCAAACACGCTCAATGATGGGTAATAGTGGAAGGGCGCCAAACGTGGTTTCCGCAACCGGCGGTATTCTGGTTGGAATTTCAGTCTTAGTTTGGTTTACTATGCTGCCTGAATCTGACAATGATCCAGACTGGGGACAAGGTCTCTGGATGGCTATAGTGGCAGCATCTGCCGGGTTAGTTGCTGGCTTCAGCGGTACAATTCAGTCATGGATTGATGGCCCTCCAAGAATGCGAGCACAAGGCGTAAGGTCTGGGCTTGATATGAACGAATTTGTTCTAAAAGAATCATCTTGTGGCAATCATACATTATCCGTTCTTGCAGATTCGGATTTGGTTAGAGTGGTCCGCATTGATAGAATAGGCGCTTCTGCTTCAATCAACGATGTTTTAGCAACCCGGCGCGACTCCTACACGGGATTTTCACACCAAAGAATGGATTGGCTTGATGATTTCAAAGGACTTTGGTGGGTCTTGAGTGGCGCATCATTAATTTCTACATTTATGATAAGTTCACTATTTTTGATACCGTTTACAATCGCAGCACTACTAGCAATGTTACAATTAATGGACCCTGAAAGGTTTGTAGTATCTACAAATTCGGGCAACCATCCATTCTACATCAATCGCTGGCGTTCTAACCGTGAACTGACAAATTTAGCCATGGATCTCGTAGATGAAGCAATGATTGCATTGCTAAGAGGAGACGAACTCAATACTGAGGAATTGGATAGTCGAGCAGATTTAATCGCTGAGAGATTTAGCGCAGAACAAGAGATTAAGCAAGCTCAAGAACAAGCCGCTGCAGCCGAGAAAGAGGCTTTTATCGAAGAGGCAAACGCAACCCCTCCTGCCCCAGCCCAAGTGATAGCAACTACAGCAGAAGCCCCAATTGTCCAAGAACAGCCAGTTGTGAAAACATCAGTTGATGTGAAGCTTGAAGAACAAGTTGTGGAAGCACCTGTAGTTGAAGTTGAAACAGAAGAGGCACAGACTTCTCCTCTGCCAGAACAAGTTACAGAGGTGGCAGTTCCACAACCAGAGCCAGAACCTCCTGCGCCTCAAGTAACCTTACCAGAACCTCCTGCTCCAACGCAAGTAGCCACAATCCCTGCTCCACCACCTTTGCCTGAAGTATCAGCAATTCCTACCCCGATTCCAGCGATAATGCCTGCACCGCCATTACCGGCAGCAGCACCTCCGGGCATGGGTGGAATGCCAGCACCTCCGGGCATGGGTGGAATGCCAGCACCTCCGGGCATGGGTGGAATGCCAGCACCTCCTGGAATGGGCGGAATGCCATCACCTCCGGGCATGGGTGGAATGCCAGCACCTCCGGGCATGGGTGGAATGCCAGCACCTCCGGGCATGGGTGGAATGCCAGCACCTCCGGGCATGG
>JAOMTZ010000029.1 GCA_028356125.1 Candidatus Poseidoniaceae archaeon | reverse complement strand
TACAGAATGATATCTGGCTCCACAAGAAGGGCACCCTAGCATTCCTGAAAGAATAGGTTGTCGGCATGAAAAGCACGGAGTTGTAACTTGCTGCCCCTGATCTATGGCGAAAGCGACATCGTTTTGTGGTGCTTGATTCGGAGTAGTAGTAGTGTTTCTCCTACCACGTAGAATTGTGATAACTGGGATTATTCCAAGAAGTGGAATTAATATCAAGAATGACCAAAGTATTGTATTTCCAATTGAAGAACTACCATCTGAAATTTCATCCCCTTCGCTTGAAATCTGTAATTCGAAACTGGAACCTGTAACATCATCAGCGCCAGATATTGAAAGTTCTACTATTCCGGAACCAGGTGCATTAGATGTAACCTTCAATCTAACTTTCTGCGATTGACCCGCTTCTAAATCAACTGTGTCAGCTCCATCGAATTCTACACTTATTTCAGACGGACTTTGTGTCTCAATGGTTCCTGAAACCAATGAATTACCAGTGTTGGTAATTGTGATTTGGATTGTAGAGGTAGTCCCTGTTTGGAGGGTTTCTGAACTGTCAATTTTCCAACTCAATTCCTTTGTTAATGCGACCAGCATAGTTACAGTTTTGTTCACAGAAATTTGATCTCCACTCAGTAAAACAGTAAATTCAGGCTCAGTCCCAGGGTCAGCCATTGCCGAAATCAGAATAGTACAAGTCATTGCTTTGACATCGCCTTTTGAAACGACCCCTGGTGATGTGCATTCTCCCAACATATTGTTTTCCAACTGCAAAGTTACTGATGGGGCCCATTCTGTATCTTGCATGTTTTCAATAACCCATGTGTAATTGATTGCGACTCCAGTAGGATGCTGGCCTGGCCCGAAAATATTAGTCCATGACTCTCCTTCAATTTCCACAGAGGCAAATGTCATTACAGGTTCTGCCAAAATTGTGACATCGATGTTTTGCGAGTTGCTCCATGAGTCATCGCCTGATTCCATTATCAAAGAGATGTCGCCGCTCCTAGCCTCTTGTTCTGCAGTTATTGAAACTATGATATTTCTTGATTCTGTCCAATCTAAATCAATATCCTCGAAAGCCGTGTTTTGAGTCCAACCAGATGGCAATTGTAACTTTGGAGTCAGTATTAGGTCGACATTCCCCCGGTTTTCAATTGTATATTGAAGGGAAAGTGTGTTACCTGGTATAATTGATGAAAATGAGGACTCGAGATCTACTGTTACTAGAGGCGTTTCTAGTATTACCAAAGGCAACTCGTAATCTACAATTCGCGCTTCTTCTGTCTGCGATACGACTTGCAATACGACAGTTAATTCTGCACCAGCTAATGTCATTACCTGTGGAGGAACAAATGTTATTCCAATACTCATTTCTCCATCCTCTAACATCAAACCAGTCGATGCTGAATTGGCACCTCCTTGTGAGGACAAATCATCAAACCCAGCGTGCCATCCAGGAGGGGATTCGAGGAAAAGGTCGTATCCAATATCCTCATTCCCGAGGTTAAATAGACGTATATCTACTGATGTTGAGTTGGAAGGATGTACAGGTATTACTGAATAATCAAACTCAATTCTTGTTTCTGATAATGAAGGTACATCTAGCATTAGAGTGTACGGGCTGCTGACATCATTATCTTCGTCTAATCCGAGTAAATTAATCAGATAAAGGCCTGGGTCTGGCCCTTTAGGATGAACTAATGTAACATTGATTAGGGCTCCTTCTTGGCCATCTAATTCAAAATCAATTTCGTCCAAACCGACATACCAAGACATTGTTGACCCCATGGGGCTAACCACATCGGTAGGAGAGATTGATGCATTTGTTGCGAGTAATGCTGTATTGGTTAGAGTGATTTGCCATGAAGATGTGGTCGCATTAATATCTTCAAGAGTGTATGTAGGAGATGATGATTCTATTCTAACTCCTGGAGTTGTAACATTTACAACAACATCCATTCGATTGTTATCTTCATTGATTTCATCTATTGAATCGTCGGTATCAATTAGGAATGAAAGGGTTCTAGCTCCTGCTGTTTGAGGCTGCCAATTCCAAAACAAGGTCTTGGAACCTCCCGGTCCAAGGTCAAATAATTCAGTGTCTAAAGAAATCCCTTCTTCTTGGAAAATTACTTCTACATTTTCTGCTTCGACATTTCCTAAATTAGAAACTGACATTTCCACTAAAACATCATCTCCAACTTGAGGTATGGCTATGTCTGTATTGAATGATGCTAGAACTGGTGAAGGGTCTGGACGTAGATCGTTTACTCCCACACCGGACACTGCAATAGCAAACGGTTGTGCTTTGGAACCAGAATGGCCAGCATCTGTCACCTTAACAGTCCATAACCCCATCTCCGCCGAGTCGATTAATACGACTTCCACATTATTCAGAGTGTCATAAGTCCCTCCTTGAATAGAACGGCCTTGAGAAAACTCGTTCCCAATATATTCTACTCCGCTAGGGGTCGTAATTAGTAGATTGAGATTGTTGACTAGTTGGGTATTTGAAAACCTAGAACCCCTTTCATCAGACCATGCAAGTACTGTTTTGAATGGCTGGTTTGGGGTGGTAATATCGAAACTGTAACTTTTTGAGTTCCCAGTAGAAGACAGCACAGAACGGTCGTCAACCCAAATTCCTCGACCGTTATTTGGGGCTAGAGTCCCTTTCAGATCAATGCGCCCCCATCCCTCGTCCATGTTTGGAATGTCACGGCTTCCGACATCCCTTGCTCCAAGAATCATCAATGCTTTGACAAGAGCGCCTTGAGGTTCAGGTCTTTGAGCTACTTCGGTGATATATTCCCTAATCAGTGCGGCTGTACCTGCCGCATTTGGTGTTGCCATACTAGTACCTGTATACTCCAGATACCAAGTGTCAGACCAAGTCGAACCTGCTGTATCTGTAGCTTCTTGTGCACGGCATGAACGAACGTAACCACCCGGAGCCAAAATGTCTGGTTTGATTCTTCCATCATCTACTGGCCCTCTACTAGATCCATCCATTATTGAATTAGGTGAGCCTTGGTATCTGTTCTGTGAATTGCCGACAGTGATTGTGTTTTTTGCAGTTCCAGGAGACCCAATTGTGTCACTATCTGGGCCATCATTACCTGCCGCAAAGAGGACCACTAGTCCTTCACGGCCACTGTAGTATTGGTCGTAGTAACGCGTCCTGTCGTCAACATCTTCCGATGAAGAAGTGTAGACACCCCAATCTGATGATGAAGATGAACCCCAAGAATTAGTATGGATTCTTGCTCCATTATTGTATGCGGTGTTGATCATGTTGTTGATACTGGACCATTGGAAGTTACCACTATTGTCGTTCTCCATAGCTTGGAAGTAGAGTTCAGCCTCAGGAGCCACACCCTCGTAATTTCCACGTGTGCCGTCACCCAATACTGTACAAGCAACGTGCGTCCCGTGTCCAGAATGAGCGTCAGCAGTTGAGCCGTCTCCAATCACATCCACATTTCCGATTACTCTGCTTCCAAAATCACCATGATCGTGATCTAAACCTGAATCTGCAACCGCTACAATCTGTCCCGAACCATCTAAATCGGTAGTGTAGTATCTTTCCATTGCGTTGATATTCATGTGGTTTCTTGCTTGGTCGTTCCAAATAGTAAGGCTAGGTTGGGGGCCAACCCATGCTACAGAAGGCTCAGACGCTATGGTGGCTATATTGGCTGCCGTGAAACCATCATACCTTCCAGTCTCGGCTAGGTATGAATCAGTAAGCATATCGTTGGCAACGACATCAATCTCTTGGAAAAGGCGCATGCCCCAATCATCAGAGATATCAACTCCTGGAAGTAGAGTTTCACCTCGCCAAGACTCTATTCTCACCGGTGTGGAATCAAGGGCTTCCATTACAGTAAAGTCAACAATTAGGGCTAATGGAACTGGCTGGATTGAGGCAACTCCGTCAATATCAAAGAGTTTGGAAAGTCCATTCTGAGTCCCCTGCACAAGCAGTCCTGATGGCGCTATGAATTCCCTAACTTCTACTCCATGATGGTCGGAAATAGCAGACCTAACATCTGATAAATGGTATTCTGTTGATACCAATACTAAGGAAAGGTCTGACCTTGGAACTAGTAATTCTTCTGGAATTTCATGTTCAAAAAGAACTCCTGAAGCGTCATGAATTCCTATTCTGGAATGCGCTAAGAGTGGCCTTTCTTCCATCGACAAATTCTCATTTAATTGGCCGACTAAGTTACGAATAGAATCTTCAGGTAAGTCGAATCTTATCCATTCAACTTCTGGTTCTTCCGATACAGAAACCGATTGATTACCCATTGGCATTCCTGAAAGCAGGAATAGAATAACCAGAATCAAGGCTTTACGCACAGACCTAGGCCGAAGAATGGCCATTTTAGGCGTTCCCACGGTTATTTTCACAGGAACCACGTTACCTCTTCACATTCATCGGAGAAGATTGCAGTCTGTGCTTCTGAAACAAAATGAATGAACTCTTGTTTGTTTTCAGTTCCTCTAAAATCAGTCCATTCAATAGAAATCTGGATTGAATATTCTTCCCACACTGTATAACCTTGAACATTTATTTGCATTCGATCTCCTGAAATGCTAGTATGGCTTGGAATTGCGTCAAACTCTTCTGAAATATTACCCAATTCAGTGCCATCTTCATCCACAAATTGAACAATAAAAACAACATCAGTAATCGATCTGCTACCATCGTTAAACAATTCTGCCAGCACGATGTGTCCGTTCCTCTGGAGATAGGTCACTTCAATTTCGACATCATCTCTAGGAATTGCTCAATACCATGTTGAGACAAGCGCTCCTAGAAGAAGTAACATAATCACTTCCGTTAAGGCGATTCTCAAAGGGTGTACTTTTTCAGTTAGTTCCAGAACCTTCTGACCGATTTCTTGGGAAAACTCGTGAAGCTCTTGCTCCATTTCCTCTTCATCGAATTCATCCATCAGCCTGTCACCGCCGCTATGCCAGTTGCGATTAATGACGAGAATGGGTCTACAATCATAATATGGGTTGTTTTGATTTTTCCACCTGTCAAACTACTGAGTAAAGATAAATCAGTCACTACACCATTTACACCTACACTAGATGCGGTTGGAATGCCTCCAGTAAATTGTGCATCCAGTAGAACACCTCGAGCATCGATTTCGAGTCCTAGGACTGTTACTTCTGTATGTGCTGTAGCAACAATTCTTCCGCCGGTGATTCCATCGACGACGATGACTGGGTATCCCATGATCATGTGTTGGTGAACGGTTGCCCCCTGCAAATCTTCGCCGACAACCTCAGCAGTAATTATTTCTAAATCGTCACGAGCAAGAGTGTCACTTCTACGCAGGTACAACTTTTCAACACCATTTCCTGATGCTGAAATCTCAGCGCCATAATCATCGGTAACTTCCATTGTAAATCGGTCAGGCAAATTCTCTGCCAACATTAGATTGCTGCTACGGGTATTCTGAGATTTCCCTTTAGTCTCTATGAATAAATCCATATCGTCACTATTCGATGAATAAATCATCTCAAACATTCCTTGGAATGATGTTACCTCATTGATATCGAATTTGCTATCTGGTTCTGCACGGAGGTGCATCTCACCAGGTACATCTCGAATGAACATTGTTGAAGGCCACCACAGGCCGTCGACCTTGCGCATTTGTTGAAGCATTAGGGAATCTGCTGCATTCAAACCAATTCGGTCAGAAGGTGGAACCTCTAGGTCTGCTTGTAATATGTCTCCAATCTTAGAATAGAGGCCCGCGGTTGCTGGCGCATTGAACAGCATCATTTCGGTTCGAATTCCTCTGAGTTGGTTATTTTGCAAGACTCTTGCACTATCCATTCTCTCACCCATGTCATAATTCATGTCAATAGTTGTTCTAGGTATGATTAATTCGGCTTCCGTAGAAACTGACATCTGTAGCGATATGTCACGAGATAATTCAGTATCTAGGCCTGAGAGTACCAACAATGTGTCTGTCTTCGAAAGACCGTTTATTCCTACTGTCAATACTGGTCTTGCAGGAGTCCAACCTTCTAGCATAGCCACGATTTCAAAGGTAGGAATATCATCTTCAATTATTACCTCATATCCTAACTGTATTCTTCCAGCAGGTAATTGAGGCATCCAGATTCTACTGTGCCAGGAACGCCTTTGTTCTATTTCCAGGCCTTCATCTGCCATTGTTTCAAGATCTAATTCTATTGTTTCCCTAGGCGATATGAAGCCGTCAAGCATTGCATCAACAATACCCTCGCTGTTATTCAATCCGCCCCATGTTAGAGCCTGAATGACGTCTTCACGCTCTGTATCATTTATTTTCAAATCACTTAGAGCACTCGATACAGTATCACGAGAACTCTGTGTAA
>JAOMTZ010000028.1 GCA_028356125.1 Candidatus Poseidoniaceae archaeon | reverse complement strand
ATTACGCACGCATCTGGAGTCTCTTCAGAGCCGTCAACTGGCACTGAAGCAACCCTCTCTATCCAGTCTTGTACAGAATCTGTGACATGAGGAATAACTTGCACCGTCTTACCCAAATAATCTCCACGACGCTCTGCCTCGATTACTTCAGAGTAAATCTTGCCAGTAGTGATGTTATTGTCGCGATAAAGGTTGAGATCGCAGAACCTTTCATAGTTCCCTAAATCAAGATCAGCCTCGCCGCCATCATCCAAAACAAACACTTCGCCGTGCTCAAATGGCGACATTGTCCCAGCATCACTATTCAGATATGGGTCGATTTTGACAGCAGTGACTCGCAGTCCTGCACTCTTGAGAAGAACACCGATGCTAGAAGCAGTAACTCCTTTGCCCAGTCCGCTGAGAACTCCTCCTGAGACAACAACATATTTCATGTCCTTCAACGGGCTTTGAGGCCGTCGCGTCTCCCCTTTCAACATTGGGTCGCGTTCAAAAAACACGATTTATGTGATTAGAAGTCTAATACTACTTTACCACAAAGGCCACTGCGAGTAAGTTCCATGCCTTTTTGGAACTCAGAAATGGCTAATCTGTGAGTTACGATCGAATCTACATCTATCGCACCCGACGACAATAAATCATGCATTGTATCCCAAGTCGACCACATTTTCCTGCCGTTTATTCCTTTGAGATGTAAATATCTGAAAACTAAATCGTTCATAGGAACTTCTGGAGTAGAATTCCCGTATACTGAAAGTACATTCAGGTAACCCCCCATTCTAGTCGAGCGGATGGCGTTGGCCAAAGCAACGGGAGAGCCTGAAAACTCGCATGTGTTGTCGACTCCCCTGCCATCGGTTTCTGAAAGTATGGTTTCAATGATGTTGTCACCTTTACCGAGAACTAAGTCCGCACCTAGTTTTTCAGCCAGTCCCATGCGATACTTGTTGTCCCAATCTATTGCAATTACTTTCGATGCACCCATAGCCTTGGCGGCATTAACTGCAAAGAGACCGATTGGACCCAATCCATGAATTGCAATTGTAGCGCCTTCAACCGGCCCCCCTGTGAGGGTGTGGATTGCATTGCCTAGCGGGTCTTGTATCGAGCCATGGACTGAATCTAAACCGTCAGGTGTATGCCTTGCATTGGTTGCAGGGATCGTGAAATATGGTGCAAAAGCCCCATTGTCATGGACTCCAAATATTGAGCCGTTTTCGCAAATGTGAGCATTTCCTTCGTCACACCTTGGACAATTCCAGCATGCGAGGTGACACTCGATTGCAACTTGGTCCCCAATTTTGTGGCTGGAAACCCCCTCGCCTAAAGCTACAACTTCACCACAGGTTTCATGCCCGGTAATAGTTCCAAGAGGGACTTCATCTCTGCTCCATTCATCCCACAACCAGATGTGTAAATCAGTACCGCAAATACTTGTAGATGCTGTTTTGACTAGCACTTCTCCTGCAGCAGGAGACGGAACTGGGTGTTCGATTAATTCGAATCCGTCCTCCGTATCATGGACTTTAGTCCAGGCCATCATGGTGCTAGGTGCCTCGGACATGTTTTACCCAGTCCGAAGGCCGTTCTTGAGCGTATCCTCATTCGGCTCCAAATCCTTGAAGTTGTTCTTGGACTTCATCAGGGACTTGGGCATCCATTTGAGCCCATAAAACATCATCAATTCTCAATATACTGATAGAAGCCTCTGTAGCCCCCGAGATTGCTTGCCTTGTAATTTTCAAAGGTTCCAATAAGCCTCTTGCAATTGTACCGCTCGGCTCCCCTGTTTCCAAATCAAGGCCCATGAAATCTCCTTCAACACTGTGTGCTGCAGTCAATTTTAGCAGTGAGTCAATCCCATCAAAACCAGCATTTTCTGCTAATGCTCGTGGTATTGACTCAAGGGCATCAGCCCATGCTTCGATAGCCATCTGCTCCCTACCGGGAACGGATTCCGCATGTCTACGCAGTCTTCGTCCTAAAGCGACTTGTGTTGCGCCGCCGCCCGGTAATAGAAGTGGTTCTTCCAGAAGTTGGCAAGCAACTCCTAATCCATCAGCAAAGCATCTCTCTACTTCATCAACAATTCCATCAGTACTACCGCGTGCAATCAATGTTGCACCGCTATCTTCAGCATCTAAAATCCAATGGGTGATACCACCTCGTAATTCCTCTCGAGTTTTGATAAATGCGCCGAGGTCTCCTTTGGATGCGCGTTCTGCATCTGGCACTAAATTTGCACCGCATACACGAGAAAGTAAATCCAAGTCCTTCTTCTCGACTCTTCGGTATGTTAGTATTCCAAGGTTCGAAAGAGCCTGTCTGGCTTCTTCATCCACTCCTTCCTTGCAAACCAATAGATTGCAGCCAATATCGACGATGTTTTGGATTTGTGCTAGTAATGCCTTTGATTCAGCTTTACGGAATGCACCTAGCATTCCAGTAGATGTAATATTCAGTTTGGTCTCAAATTTAGGTTGTTTCCGCTCAAGCCCACCGTCGAGAAGTAAAATTGATCCTGGTCCACCTCTCTCTTTCATCTCAGGGTGTATACGACTTTTTGCAAGTGCTAGTCCTGTAATCAGAGTGGAATCTAGCATCGAGCCGCCTGACTGTTTGATGACTTTTACTCGTGTGGGGTCTGCCCTTCCATCAGAAACAATCAACTTTCCTGCGTCGAAAGATAAGTTGGCAAGATGTTTCTCCATAGCCAGATCTAGCTTACCTGCTAAAGAGGTCTCAACCGCTGACAGAATTTGTTCGCTATTTGCTTCAATTGCCAACTCATCTAGTGAGGATAATGCAAATTTTTCTGCAATACTGTAACCCCTAGCAATAGTAGCAGGATGTACTCCCTGCCTCACTAATTCCCAGGCATTACGAAGCATCTCTGCGCAAATAACTACAGTAGATGTTGTACCGTCTCTAGCAACCCTATCCTGAGTTGATGATGCACTGATTATCATCTTAGCAGCAGGATGTTCTACTCGTGCAGATTCCAGTACTGTTACTCCATCGTTTGTGACTAAAGTCCCACCTTGGTCATCCACCAGCAACTTGTCTAGGCCTTTCGGTCCGAGAGTCGAACGAACCGCTCCGGCCAGCGCTATTGCTGCTTGAACGTTCTTGCGCAAGGCTTCGCGACCACTAGTTCTCTGTGTAGATTCGAGAATAGTATCTTCCGCCATCGACCTTCCGACTGGATGGCCTACTTTCAAACTGTTGAGAGGTGAAAAGCGTTTAGTTCATATATGGGTGACTGCACCGACTATACAACCGATGGTTAAGTAGTGGGGTGAAGAAAATGGCTGAAGATTGGGAAAAAAAGATGCTTGAACAGATGGCAGAGATGTTCCGCGGCATGGGAATGTCCGTCGATATGGACCAATTGAAAGCCTTGATGAATCAATTCCGTTCTCAATTTGATTCGATGGGTTTCGACCCTGAGAAAATCGCCAAGGGGGACATGAAATTTAATTTCGACATGTCTAATTTGATGAAATTATTCCAATCCGGAATGCCTATGGAAGACATGTTGTCCAACCTTGGAGTCGATGTGAAAGTAGATGCTGCTCCTGCTGAAGTCACAATAGATGATGATGACTCTCCACAAAACGACATAGTCAGATTACCTGCAGATGATATCTATCTCTCAGGATGGAATATGTCGATAACTGTTGACTTTTCAACCAGGCAAGATTTCGAAGAAATTGAAATCGCACTATCCAGTGGTGGAGAATTACTGCATGTACTAGTTGACCCGGCTGAGCCACCTTTAGCCCAAATTGAACTGCCTCACCAATGTGACGATGTAGTAAACTGGTCTCTCAACAATGGAATCCTAGACATCACCCTCAAATTATCCCCACAAGGACCAGCCTTAGGCGCCCCGAGTGAAGAGATAGATGAAGAAACAGAAGATGATTATTCCCCAGTTGCATCAGATGTAAGCCTAGACCTTGCAGACGATGATGACGATGAAGACGAAGACGGGGGCATTCCGATTTTCTGAATCGGGCTCTACAAAGGAAGTGAAAATATGGCAAAAAATAGCGTAATTGGAATAGATCTTGGAACAACTAACTCTTGTGTTGCGACAATAGAAAACGGCGAAGCGGTAGTAATCGCTAATGCAGAAGGAGCACGAACAACACCCTCTGTTGTGGCATTCTCCAAAGATGGCGGAGAACGCCTTGTTGGTGTTACAGCAAAGCGACAAGCTGTAACCAACCACGAGAGAACAATGATTTCTGTTAAGAGGCACATGGGTACTGACTGGTCAACTAAGATTGATGACTCAACATACACTCCTCAAGAAGTATCTGCATTCATCCTTCAAAAGTTGAAAGCCGATGCTGAAGCATACCTAGGAACAACTATCACTCAAGCAGTCATTACATGTCCTGCTTACTTCACAGATGCTCAGCGTAAGGCAACAAAAGATGCTGGAAGAATTGCTGGACTTGAAGTTCTGAGAATAATCAACGAACCTACTGCAGCTGCTCTTGCGTATGGTGTAGACAAAGAAGAAGATCAAACAATCCTCGTGTATGATTTAGGAGGCGGTACTTTCGATGTATCTGTCCTTGAAATCTATGACGTTGATGGACAACCACAGATAGAAGTAAAGGCTACTGCAGGTAACAACAAACTTGGTGGAGACGACTTCGATGAAGTTCTAATCGACTACCTTGTTGCGGAGTACAAGAAGACATCTGGAATTGATTTGGCGAAAGATGTCCAAGCAATGAGCCGTCTGAAAGAGGGTGCTGAGAAAGCAAAGATCGAGTTATCTGGAACTGGACAGTCTCAAGTCAATCTACCATTTATCACAATGAAAGATGGACAGCCAGAACACCTGGATATCACTGTTTCTCGTTCAAAGTTCGAAGAACTTATCGCGCCACTAATTGAGAAAACAATGAAGCCTACTCGTCAAGCAATGAAGGACTCTGGAATCTCCAAGGGCGAAGTTGACAAGGTAATCCTAGTCGGTGGTTCAACAAGAGTTCCTGCTGTTCAGGATGCTATTGAGAAAGAAACCGGTAAATCACCTTTCAAGGGAATTAATCCCGATGAAGCAGTTGCCATGGGTGCTGCCCTACAGGCAGGTATAATCTCTGGTGATGAAGGAGTATCCGACATTCTATTGCTGGACGTAACTCCTCTAACTCTTGGAATCGAAACTCTCGGTGGAGTGACAACAACAATGATTGAAAGGAACACTACAATCCCTAGTCGCCGTTCAGAAGTATTCTCAACCGCAAGCGACAACCAGCCGGCAGTAGAAATTCATGTCCTGCAAGGTGAAAGAGAGTTCGCTAAGGACAATGTAAGTCTTGGACAATTCCACCTGATGGGAATTCCACCTGCACCTCGTGGAACTCCTCAGATTGAAGTTACATTCGACATTGACGCAAATGGAATTGTAAATGTTTCTGCTAAAGATAAGGGAACTGGTAAGGAACAATCCATCGAGATTGAATCTAGCACATCACTATCTGAAGATGAGATACAATCAAAGATTGCTGAAGCGGAAGAATTCGCTGAATCTGATAAGAGATTGAAAGCTCAAGTTGAGATGCGAAACATGGCAGACCAAATCGTCTACCAAACCCGCAGAACCATAGAAGAAGCTGGTGAGAAACTTAATGATGAAGACAAGGACCCTGTTCTGTCAAAGGTTGATGAATTGGAAGCATTGCTTCAGAATGAAGAAGGCGAAGCAAAGGAACTCGACGAAATCGATGAAGCGGCTGTTCAAGCCAAGGTCAAAGAAATCGAAGAAGGAATGCACGCCATATCGGCTAAACTCTACGAGGCTGCAGCCGCTGAAATGGCTGAGCAAGAAGAATCTGGGGAAGCCCCGTCTGACGATGGAGTAGTTGATGCAGACTTCGAAGTAGTCGACGAAGACGAAGGCTGATCACCACAAGAACGGTATTGCACTGAAAGTCAGCATAATTAGTGGAATCACAATCGATTCCGTAGTTGAACGCAGGCCAGAGATGATAGAAAGTTCAGTTCCTCGGCGTAAATGCACTTGCATTCCAATGTCTTTGTTACCTCTCACTACAAGGTGTGAACTTTGTATTGAGCCATCGAGTCCTTCCTCTTTCTCGGCATTTGAACGGCTTTCTGCTCTACCCAGACAGTAGATTGGGTCTCCTGCACCTAAAACCCAAGTTCTGTACCGCCAGTTACCTCTGTTCCAACAATATAGTTCACCCCCATACTCGACACCTTTCCAAGTACTTGGTTGAACCAGTATGCCGCCTGTACCATCATGTAGGATGAAATCTGTTGAACCGTTTTCATCTCTTCTTGATACCCAATTACAGGTTTTCTTGCCATCCTTATCTGTTGTACATACTAGCTCTTCTTCCAACCAACGATATGCCACTACTCCCTCGACTAATTGTGAACTATCGCCTCCAACCGAAACTGCAAGAGTCCCACTAGGCGCAGGTCTGATTTGACC
>JAOMTZ010000027.1 GCA_028356125.1 Candidatus Poseidoniaceae archaeon | reverse complement strand
TCATCAATGTTTACACTAGATGGGTCGGACTTGAAACTGTCTACCAAGTCGGGGTCGACTAGTATTTCGTAACGCTTACCGCCGTACTCCCATCGTGCCAAGACAGCTGAGTCTAGGCTTACCATGTTAGCTTTCACTCCTCAAGGGGCTTGAGGCGGTCAATTTGCTTGTTAACCTCGTCCCTATCTAGGACTCTGTAACCTTCTGAGTCAACAACTGAAACTTCAACAGCATCTCTGTTTAATTCCTGGTCGTTAGCGTTTCTGAGCGCTTCCAAGCCAAGTTTCATTGCAGCATTAAGGGTCAAGTTTTCTTTCCAGTTCTTCTCGAAATAATCGATAACTGTATTTCTGCCGCTACCAATTGCTCCTGCATGGTATGACTGGTATGCCCCTGATGGGTCAGTTTCGAATAGGTGGATTCCGTTTTCATCTACTCCTCCAATCAATAATGCCGTTCCGAATGGTCTAGAACCACCGTACTGAGTAAATGACTGTTTGAAGTCACAAATTTTCTTGGTTAGAATATCTACTGGGACTGATGCGGCATATGTGATTCTGTTAACTTGAGCTTCAACACGTGCACGAGCGACAAGTTGTCTAGCATCGGCAACAAGACCACTGGTAGCAATACCAACATGGTCATCGATTTTGAACATCTTCTCGATTGATTCAGGGATTATTAGGCGACTAGCAATACGCTTGTCACATACCAAAACAACGCCGTCTCTGAACTTCAGTCCAGCAGTTGTAGTTCCCCTCTTTACGCTCTCTCTAGCATATTCTACCTGAAACAATCTTCCATCTGGACTGAATGTTGTAATGCCGTGGTCATATCCTCTTCCGCTCGGTTGCAAAGTCTCCACCTCTAGTGGCTGTCCGGGTCGGGGTCTTATCAACCTTGGCGGGATGCGAGTTATGTGAAGGTGGCAGTACTCTCAAGCGGCGGCAAGGATAGTAGCGCCGCAATATGGTGGGCGCAATGCAAGGGTTGGGACATTACCCATCTTGTTACTATGCTAGTCGAGGGTGATGATTCATGGATGTTTCAAATTCCAGGCACGTCACTGGTAGAGGCGCAAGCCAAATTATGTGATTATGATTGGTTGCCAGTAACTACTCAAGGAGTTCAAGAAGAAGAAATCTTAGATCTTGAAAACGCACTTTCTCAAATCAAAATTGATGGAATTGTATCTGGGGCAATCAGGTCTGACTATCAGAAATCAAGACTCGAGAGAATGTGCGAACGGCTCGAAATTAAATCATTCACACCATTGTGGCATCAATCCAGTGAGTTGCACATGGATGGTTTGGTTAGTAACGGGTTCCAGGTAATGATTACAGGAGTCTCTTCCGAGGGTTTGACAGATGAATGGCTCGGGCATATACTGACTACGGATTCATTGCTCCGTCTGAAGTCTCTTGCTGCGAAATATAGATTCAATGTTGATGGTGAAGGCGGCGAATATGAGACATTGGTTGTTGCTGGACCGCACATGAAGGGTTCCTTAGATTTGTGTTACAAAACAGAATGGGATGGCGTCAGAGGACACTTAGTTTTCGAATAAATCGCCCAAAACTTGATCTTTTCATCACTCGGAATGTTCATGTCCTATCCTCAGAGGGAGTACAATATGGCATTCTGCCCACTAGACTATCGATATGGCTGTCAAGAGTTCAAAGAGATCTGGTCCGAATTAGGTCGGCACCAGCGTCAATTGGAGGTCGAAAGAGCTCTTGTATGGGCGCATAAAGAGATGGGTAAGGTCTCAGAAAAGGACTATGCCAAGGTTGCAGAAATCGCAGTTCCTAGTGTCGTTACTAAAGAGAGAGTTTCCGAAATCGAAGCTGAAACAAGACACGACATCATGGCCCTAACAAAGGCCATGGCTGAAGCGGCAGGGGATGCGGGATGGTGTATTCATTTAGGTGCAACATCAAATGACATTGTAGATACTGCTGTAGGTCTGCAACTCAGAGATTCGATTGTTCTACTCCGTCAACAATTGTGTAATCTGATTGAAGTTACTGCTAATCTGGCTGAAAAAGAGCGAGACACTGTAATGCTTGGAAGAACTCATGGCCAAGCAGCAGTTCCTATCACATTCGGCCTCAAAACAGCTGTTTGGCTAGATGAGATGAGAAGGCAATTAGTTCGTCTGGATGAAGCAACCCCACGTATTGCTGTTGGGAAGTTCTTGGGTGCCGTTGGAACCGGTGCTGCACAAGGCGATGGCGCAAGGGAATTACAGAGATTGATTCTTACTCATCTTGGTCTACAGGTTCCACTTGCTACGACACAAGTTGTCGGCAGAGATCGATATGTCGAGTATGTTTCATGGCTTGCAAATGTGGCTTGTACATGTGAGAAGGTATTGCAGGAAATACGTAACCTTCAGCGTTCAGAGATTGCAGAAGCAGGTGAAGGTTTCGATGTGAAGAAACAAGTAGGATCTTCAACAATGGCACACAAGAAAAACCCGATTAAGTCTGAAAATGCATCAGGTCTGGCAAGGATTGTTCGTTCATTCATTATCCCTACATATGAAAATGCTCTACTCTGGCATGAAAGGGATTTGGCAAATTCTAGCAGTGAACGATTTACACTATCTCATGGTTCTGCACTATGTGAAGACGTGATTGCCAAAACCGCCAATGTATTGACCAATCTATGGGTTGACAGAGATAGAATGCTAGCAAACATCGCAAGTCAGAAAGGCTTGGTCATGGCTGAGAAAGTCATGATTGAATTGGTAGGTCACGGAATTGGTCGCGATGAGTCACACGAAATTCTTCGTTCTGCATCATTCGAAGCAATAGAGAATGGTGAGGAATTAATCGATGTCTGTGCAAGGACTCCTGCAGTTGCTGCAGCATTCTCCATAGAGGAACTTGAAGCAATGTTTGACCCTGCTAACCATATCGGAGTCTCGGGTGAAATTGTTGATGAAGCTGTTGAATTAGCACGAAGCGCAATTCAATGATCTTCCGTTTGTTCTCTTTGCATCATCGATGTTCTGACTAATATCATCGCTATTAATGCAGATATTGTGAATGCAATTCCTACCATCTGCGACATACTGTACCAGAGAACAATCACTCCGCCTAGAGAAAGATATGCGAAAACCTGGCATAATGCAGATGCAAAATTTAGTCTCTTCAACATATCTTCATTTAGATACCCATTATGTTCCATCAAGAATGTGTAAATCAAGAAATAAACTCCTTGGAAAGGAATTGTTGCAGCAATTATAGTAAGTGCAATTTCCCTTACTAGTTTCGGGTTTGATTCTTGCTCAATACCCTGGAACAGTAATACAGCGGTATTTGTTCCCAACAATGCAGCCATTATTGTCCATCGCTTGTCTTGCGAAGAAGTTCGACTCTCAACATTGACCGAATCTTCGCTCATGAAAAGCGTGCGTACTGTGAAGGGTTTGTATGTTGCCCTTAAGAAAATTCAAAAATGTCCGAATTAAGAGGTTACCAAAGATAACGGAATGCTAGAATTATGCTACCTGTAATGCTAGCAACGATCATCAGAATTACAATCATTGCATTTGGACCGTATTCATTAGTGTCGTCTAGTGCAGTCCCAATCAGACCATCACGAGCAATTGCTTTCGAGAAACTACCTGCTTCTTCGAACTTAGGAAGCGGTCTTCTAGGTATTCTCTCACCCTTGCGTAATTCTCCTGCCATATTCGATGTGAAGAGTAATTGGGTCATATGGCTTGTCATTGATAGAATGTTGGGAAAGCAATATCTTGTATGGGTGGGTAGAATGGAATATGCAAGAGCCAACTGTTGCTGATATGTCAATTGCTGATGAGCATATTGTTGTTGAAATGAAGACAAGAATAAGCGAAGTATGCAAAGAACTTGCAGTAAATCCAGATCATGCAGTTTTAGTTAAGAAAGGTAGTGAGATTCTAGGTGTTGTAACTGCCCGAAGTATTTTCCAGAAAATGTCAGAAGGAGTAAATGCAACTAAAGTTAAAGTTAGCAAGATTATGAGGACAAATATATTATCAATTTCAGCAGATACTCCACTTTCAATAGGTTTGGATTTAATGAGTAAAGAAAATCCGGATGCAATTGTTATTACCGGTCCTGAAGATGAATTTGTAGGATATTTTTCTACCAGTGATTATCGTGATGCCACTCGTAAATTAGAAGCTCACCAAAAAATGTCTTCTCGATTATCTCGTTCTCGCAAGGTCATCACAGAAAAAGCAGAGGAAAAAGATAGCAATGGTGACTTGCTCGACCTTTTACTTGGTGATGTCTTAGAAGAGGAAGAAGAAGTAGAGTCGCTATCAACATTGAGTTTTGAATGAGTTGATATTATGAGCCTGTGGGAAGCGCCTTTGGACGACTCTTCTATCCATCTTGCAGTTGAGGGTTCTTGTGGTGGTACTTCTATGGGTATACAATTAGCACGTCAAGCGATTTCTGGCGGCGGAAGAGTCCTTTGGGCTTCACCTGAATTACCCAATGGGACTCGCTTTTCTCAGATTTTTGCCGGTATGGATTTAACCGCCTCATCCCGATTTCATGCCATGAATTTAGTAGGTAATTTCGACCAAGCACTAGAGTCATTATTGCATACTGCAAATGTATTGCCTGGTGTCAATTTAGTAGTATTGGACGATTATTGTCCCGATAGTGGTAAGATTCCATCTGACATTATCGCTGGTGTTAACAAGATGATTTCAGATAGTAAATGGACAACTTTGTTGATTTCCAAAGGCGGGGTTTCGATGGACGATAGCCCATTGACTGCTCGTGGTAAGAAAAAGATTAACTCAGACAAAGTATGGCTTCTCACACGACCAGATTCAGATTCAAAAAGAATACTCTGGCTAGATGAAGAATCAATATCTCTGCGATTGGCAGAAGAGGGTTTCATCAATTGATCATTCGTTTTCGTCTTCACCGAGGAGCTTGGCCATCTCGTCTAAAGCATCATCGTCAGGTTCATCGAATTGTTCCGGGTTCTTAGCCGAACCTTCCATCATGTCATCTCCTGCAACTGCAGGCTCAGATTCAGCTTTGACACGTGCCATGTTTGCACGACCCTGATTTGTAATGTACCAAATCATTGCCAGCAAGGTAAGTCCGAGTACAATGTAAGTGATTTGTGTTGAGTTGACCATGATGTTGCCAGTAGGTATCGGCTATCAACATTTAGGACATTAGGCCATACTCTTCGCTAAATGGCGTCTTTTATCGACAGGAGGTTGAGCCCATCCACTAATCGGTGGAATCCTGTCTGACTCTACCCATTTGTCTAAACTTTTGATTTTACATTTTGGACATCTAACCCCTTGCCCTTTGCCCATGGATTTCATCCGAGTGCCACATTCGCATACGGGCCTCGCTAGGTTTTGAGATTGTGTTACTCTAATACCTTCAAGGTGGATTTTACCTTCAAATTCCAGACCGATATATTCGATGGAATCTCCTTCTGTTAGCCATTGTGCTAACTTGTTAATATCTCCCGATTCAGAAAATGCTAGAATGTTATTGTTCAAAATCACGTGACCTCCATTGAGTATTTCTTTTGTCCCAACTGTGGTTTCGTGAATCGACTGAATGTGATCACCAGATGCCTGGTTAGTTCTGAAAATCCTGTAACCAGTTGTTTCAGCACTTCCGTTGATTAATTCTTTAGTAGCCATTAATGCAACATCTGAACTTGTTGCCCTTACTCCAAACATTACTGGGCACGGACCTCTAGGCGCAATTAAGCCGCGATTATTTCTTGGGTCCCTGCAAAGGAATGTCCCTTCCATTGCATCAACGATTGTAAGCGACTCTTCACTTACTCTTCTCTCCCCCTTTCTCCATGCGATTCCCTCCCATGTGGCAACATCTCCACTCCATGCACATGAGGCTGCAGCACCTATGCGCCCTTGTCCTCCCCATTGATGCCCACCTTCGATGAAAGTAGCCTCACCTCTAACGGCATTCCAATAGTGGATTTCTTCTGGTTTAGTTTCGAATAATGTCATGCCTGGGTCGGATGGGTATTGTTTTCTATCCGAATGTTCCGAATGTGAAACCTCTCCTTTCAGTGGAGAAATATGCTTTATCCAATATTCATTTAACCACTTGATTATGCTTGCATCACAAAACAGTTCGACCGATAAGGAAGCATTTCCTCTTGTTCTTTGAGCTGCAAATGGCCATAACCTAGTCAACCTTGGTTCTCCATATTTGCATGGCAGTGCATCGAGAAGTTGATGGAATACTAGAGTGGTACAGCCACCATCGAGTGAATCGGTATCATCGAGTCCAAGCCACATAACTATTCCACCGGGTTGAATTCATCACCATCATCATTCGCAATGATTCTATTGATAACGCTAGTAATTCCTACCATTTCATCAACTTGGAATAGCCTTGCACCCACTGCCCAACCTGCACCCATGTCTGAATCTCTGTCTCCAATCATTAGATCCAAAGGATGAATTGGTTCTGGCTTAGAACCCCACCAATCCACATTATCATGTGATTTACCTCGGATGATTTTAGATGCCCGATTCAACATTCCCGGCCTAGGCTTTCTGCATTGGCATCTATCTCTATTTCGATGCGGACATGTCATTAGGACATCCAGAATTCCGACTTCTTCTTGTAATTTAGAATGTATCGAATGTATTCTATCTTCACCCCATAATCCACGCATTATTGCGGACTGGTTTGTAACAATAGCAATTCTATAACCCATGTCACGCAAAGACATAACCGACTCTTTGGCACCAGGGATAATAGTCAACTCTTCTGGGCTGTTGATGTAATTTGGACTACCATAATTTAGCACTCCATCTCTATCGACAAATGCAA
>JAOMTZ010000026.1 GCA_028356125.1 Candidatus Poseidoniaceae archaeon | reverse complement strand
AACTCGCACGCCTTCTGCTGACATCAATACTAATTGCGTTCGCACACACAAATGAAACCATCCCTCTCGCGAGCGCGTGAAATGCCGGTTTCAACGTTCGAATAATTGGTCGCTACCACATGATGGGCATGCAACAACAGCACTGCTTACCCCTGCTGGCATAGTTACTGCAAACGCTTTACCGCATGATGTACAATCGGTTTTCAGAGTATGGCCTGCGGGTTTCTGTACAGGAGGTAGGGCAACTCCACCACTCTTGACTTTACCAGATATAGGAGCAGGTGGTGGAGATTTCTTCGGCACCGGGTCATCTTCGAATGCCGCAAGTGCTGCATTCGCGATTGCCGGGTCAACTTGACGAACTTGTGGACTAGGTCTAAACCCGGCATTAGGATCAACCTGAGATTGTGGGTCGTTTCCGTATATAGATGCAAATTCGCTAGCCTTTTCTTCTGACATTATTTGCTCAGAAGATTTGACCACTCCTCCTTCTGAGATACCTGCCATTTGAACTGCTTTTGCGAACTTTGGTAAATTCGACGTTTTAGCCACCTCGTATATTCTAGCGTTGGCTTCTTCCAGAGACAACCCTTTCTCAACTAGCATCTCAACAGCATGCCTTCTTTGGACTCCTTTGTAGCCAAACAGTACAACGCCTGTAACAATAATTACAACCAAGAATACAATTGCAATAATACCCAAGATGTTGCCTTCATCCGCAGGGTCGACTACCTGAAATTCAAAAATTTCAAAATCGGTATTGTTTGAATTATCATAAACTGTTAGCGCTAACCTGTATTTGCCAGTCGAATCGAATGTTTTAGTTAGGATTCTTCCCGTATAATCGGGATCATTGGTTGTGTCGCCATCGCCGTTAGAGTCAACTTCAAGGTCTAAATCCCAAGTGAAACGTAATGAGTCCTCGCCATCCCATACATCAACAGCTTTGGCTTTAAATTCGATTTCTTCGCCCTTTGTTACTTCATCGATATCGCTGATATCGCTAGTTACCAAAATGGGCACAGTGGAATCGAAAACAACTATTGTAGAGTTTGCGTATCCCATATTTCCAGAGGGGTCTGTTACTGCAAGAGTAATGAGATAGGTTCCGATTTCAGACCAACTAACTGTGTATTGAGATGCCGATGACATTGTTGTGCCATCGACACTCCAAGAAGCCGAAGCGATTGCATGGTCATCAAAGGAGTTGGAAGCCTGTAAAGTTAAGTCTGAAATTCTGAGCAGTCTTCGGTTTCCGTTTAGGTCTAGAACTCCCCCTGTACCAGTAATTACTGCAGTAGGATTGGTTATATCGGACACTGTTACTTGATGGCTTGTTGTCGTAGTTTCTCCACTTACAGATTGTGCTGTAAGATTGATTGTTTTAATACCAGGAGTTGCCCAAGATGCTTCAACTAATTCGCCTTCATCGTCCGCAATTCCATCTGAGTCAAAATCCCATGATAATATGTTGATTTGTTGTAAACTATTTGGAGAATCTCCTGCATCTAGAGTGATACTCTGTCCGATAGTAGTTGCGCCATTTGAATAATCTACAATGATAGGAGCTAGAACTGGTTCGAACCATGATTTCACAGTGAAGTGAAGGTCAGTGGAGCCTGCTTCAACCATTAGATTCAGGTTTTTTAGATCCAAGAAAGATGGAACTGTCCAATCTACTTGAGTGGTTTCTTGGCCACCAAAGTCGTCCATATTCGAACCAGAAATCATCAGATTGCCACCTAGTTGGTTATCTGATTGTATGAACAAATCTCCTGACCCGGAGATAGGGTGTGCCCAGTAAGAAAACTCAGTTCCGCCATCAACATTGAATGTACCAAGGTTGGCTTTTTGTCCGGCTTCAACTACGAATGTGTTGTGCGTGAAAGGATATGTTTCAGTTGCAGCAGGAGCCAATTGTATCTTGAAGCGGGCGGTTGAGCCTCCTTGGTCCCCCTGCCCCTCATCGCCATCATGTGCAGTATTGTCAAACACAACATACCAATTCTTAGCCGTAAATGATTGAGGAGGAGCCCAGTCAAACCATTCTTCTCCTAGCATAGATTCGAATGAACCTTCAGTCGTGAATGAGTTACGATAATTTTGACCATTGTTGTAGGTCTGAATAGTATTTTCATCGAACAAAAGTACATCCATTGCATCGTCCATTACTTCGTAATCAATGGCTAAAGTCGTTGCAGAATTCCTAACTCCAATGTCGATTATTAGACATGCTCCTGTTTCAACTGCGACTCCCGAACCTGAAGATATAACGTCGGACAAGTCAAATTGGGCGCATTGAGGTGCTGCTCTACCCTCAGTAGCACTTACTGCCGGAGCAATAAGTAGTCCGAGCAGCAGTAATACAAGCAATCGCGGGGCACTCATGTGTTGGCAAACATGAGTCTCGGCTTTCAAATTGACTCAGCCTTGATGACTCCACCCTTCGGGTGATTTAACCAGATGTTGCAAAGAATAATCATCATTCAAAACTAACCTGTCGCCATCTGAAAGAGCGAATACTGATGAGTGAATTTCTCTAGCTTCGTTTAGTGAAGCGGTATTACCTTCAAGGCGACCTGAGTAATGTGTAAGAGCAAGATGTTTGGCATTACATTCGATAGCAGTCCTTGCTGCGCCTGCCGCTGTTGAGTGTAAGTGCTCGTTAGCAATATCTATGTGAGTTTTCAAGAATGTAGCCTCGTGAATTAGAAGGTCACATTCGGAATCAATCGCCTGCTCAGCAGTATCTCCAGAAATTATGACTGATTGACCTGGCCTGTAGTTAGAACGATAGTTGATCGCCTCTAGTAATTCTCCTTCGTATTCGATATCTTCGCCTGATGCTAATACTGCTTTAATTTCATCAGGCAGGTTTTGAGTGGCTTCTCTGTTGAACTTTCCTTTTCTTCCACCAGTAGATATTTTCCAAGCACATGAAGGTACGGTGTGTTGAGTAGAATGTGCTGAAATTGTGATGTTATTGAGAGGCTGTGGCAATTCGACTTGTGAACCATCGTTCATGTTTACCCATCTTTCTCCATCTCCAAGTATCCATTCAACTTCATAGCCCAAGGTTTCACTATTTGCCCCTAAGTCCATCCACATGTCATATTGTATGATTAAGTCTGAAGGCGTTACTTCAGGCTCTCCCTCAGAGCCCAGTAGCGTATCAACAACTTCTGAGGTAGTAGGCCCGATAACCCACAACTTATCCTTGCGACCATCTAATGCCATGGTTTGCATCCAAGGTAAAACTCCCCATGTGTGATCAAGGTGACCATGAGTAAGAAGAATTGCTGCTACTCGAGACATCTTCAATCGCCTTCCAGCGTGAGTTTTCATTTCTGAGCGATAAGTTACCAATCGATTTTGAAAACCTTCACCACAATCTACGACAAACATACCTTCTGAGGTTTCGACGATTGAACCTGAAACTGAACGACCCTGAGCAGGTCTAGCAGATGAGGTTCCAAGTACATGCACTTCAAGGCCCAAATAATCACCTCAATGTTCGTAAGGAATAGGAGTTTTAGGGAACCATCGTAGAATAACGACGTCTCCGATTGAGCGAACCCAGCGCCATGGAATTGTTAGATGAATTCCTCGTTCGACTAATTCTTCAGGACAATCGGCTACGAAAAGATGAGTGGCGCGCATTTCTGCGCCGTTGACTACGGTCTCTCCGACGACCCCTAAATGACGACCATCTGGCAAATAGATGTCCTTGCCATTCAATTGTGAAATGCTCAAATCTGTAACCATAGGTAGTCCTCCCTGACTAAGCGAGATGGTCGGCCCTCAATGAACCCAACGGCGAAATTTTGATGCAATCTAAGATTACATTTGCAATTGAACTACTTGTTCGCTTCTAGGTCTGCCAAGGTATGCTAACAATGCGAACACTAAGAAACAAATGCTCGTACAAGCCGAGCCGATAAACCCTGGAGTTTCCATAAACTCAATGTTCTCAAGATCTTCTTCATCGGCGTCATCGGTGGGCATTTCGTTAACTTCATCGATTAAGTTATTGATTGCTGTATACTCATATACGGCTGCTCCGAGCAACACTACCAACAATAACCCTGAAACTCCGAGGAACGCTTTGCCGCCCCAGGGTTTATTCATAAATTGGATAATTGATATTACTAACATTCCAACTGAAATTATCATGACGATAGTGTAGATTGTTGAAAATGTAGAAATCATTGATTCAACATCTGCAACGAAATCGCCGATTAGAGCCTTTTCTAAGGAATCCATGTTATTGATCTCTTTCGAAATCTCGTCACCAAGTACATCCCATGTTTCCCTTATGAAATTGGAGACCCACAGCATTGCCAGAGAGAAAATAATTCCGGAGATTCCATTTAGCCACCGCCATACTCGTCCTTTGGTATTTTGTTGGATTATAACTTGCGCTCCTGCTTGCATTGGTATTCCGACTAAACCTGAAGCACCCATCGTCATTGGCGCAGGCATTCCAGTACTCATTGGCATTTGCGCCGGAGCAGGCATTTCGCCTGGAGCAGGTATTGATATTGGCACTGGTGCAACTGGCGGCGGCGCAGTTGGCGTTAAACTAAATTCAGGATAGTGCTCTTTAGTGTACTTTTCTGCTTCTGCAGATGCATAGCCTTGGGCTAATAACGATTCATAGTATGCTTGTGCTTCCATAGAACAACGTACTAGTTTATCGTACTTGAAATCACTAGCTGATTAATATCAGCAAAATAAACAAATCACTTGCCGATGTTTCCACGTGCCTTCAAGGAAGGACGTAGCTTCTCTGCGCCCTTACCCTTGTTGTGAAGACCGCGTCCACGCTTACCAGCGCTTGTCTTTCCACGGTATGCACGTCCACGGTGGTGTGTTTCTGCAATCCAGCCTAGGTTCTTATCGGACTTGATTGCTGGATGGGAAGGATCTAGCATGATTACTTCGTAAAACTTGTGCTTACCATCTTCTCCAACCCAGTATGAGTTGAGAACTTCCAAGTTAGGGAAGTGACGGTTTACACGTTCTTCAGCAATACGCTGTGTATTCTTAGCCATGGTAATCTTGCTGATACCTGCCTTCGAAGGTTTACGCTTCATGTGAACCTTGCCTTTGCGAAGTCCACCACGGCGAACGCGAGTTCGGACCATGACTACACCTTGCTTAGCCTTGTAACCGAGGCGGCGAGCAGCATCGATACGAGTTGGTTTGTCGATTCGACAGTTAACTGGTTCACGGCGCCATTGGACCATGCGGTCCTGACGCTGTTGATGGGTTTGTGTTGCTTTTGGTTTGTTCCATGTTTCACGAACATGCTGGTAAAGACCCTTAGCCATTGTACATCACCTACTCCTTGGAGCAGTTTGGCGACTTGCCACCCCTATTTGAAGACCGCGACGCGGAATTGTGACCCCCTACGGGGGATTCACTCATGTGTAAGTGGAGTATCGGAGGGGTGTGTCCCTTCAAATTACTGGAGCTGATGAGGTTCTAAAAGCACTTGAAAACGGGGTTGAAATTAAACTTGTTTTAGTCGATAGAGAAGAGGATTGTTCAGAGATTATCCAGTTGTGTGAAAACAGAGATATTACGGTCTTAGAAGGATCTTCTACCGACCTCTGGCGAATGAGCGCAGACGGGCAACAGAAAGCCTTTGCATTGATTGGAAGGGAGCCTAAAGGAACCCTTGAAGAAGTGTTCGAAAGAGAAGGCGTAATTTGGTTATTTGATGGAGTTGAATATGCTCCAAATCTTGGTTTTGGAGTAAGAACTGCAGAGGTTAGTGGAGCTACTGCTGTAATCATAAATGTCAAGAAAACTCACGAGGAAAGAAGAACGATTAGAAGAGCCGGAATGAGGGCGACTAGATTCATTCCTGTAGTTTATGCTTCGACCGAAGAAATCCTAGCCGCATGCAATAGAAGGATTGTTGTTGCAGAAGATGTTGGAGGAAAAGCACCTTGGGATTCTGACCTAACTGGAGATGTTATGCTCGTAGTTGGTGCTGAGAATGCTGGAGTCTCAAAAGAAGTTCTAGATGCCGCAGATGACATCGTCAGACTACCTATGCCTGGTTTCGTACCTTCCTACAATCTACAAGTTGCTGTAAGCGCCCTTGCAATCGAAAGGCTGCGTCAATCGGAATGAACTAATGTTCACTCTTCTTGCTCACGACGGATAACTGCTACGAAACTCACTGCTATTGCAGCAAGTGTTCCAAGCATACCAATTGATGGTAATCCACTAGATTCAGAATCATCTTCTGTATCATTATCATCAGTATTGTCTTCTGAATCATTGTCGTCGACAATTATTGAAAACCCTCCAACATCCCATGATCTAAGTATGATACCGGTCGTGTCATCTGGAGCATAACTTATCCTAATTGCACCAACAAATATTTGATTTTCAATTTCTGATTTGATGAAAATATTGTCGCCAACACCAAAGGACGATGTCGCAGAATCTCCTGAATCAACGCTATCTGCGAATGTTACTGTCGAGTTACTGTTACCTGGATAGAAACCATAGACGCCGTTTTCATACGCAAGGTTCCAGTTTGCCATCTGACTTTCACCGTTCGCATCTATCCAATGTATGATTATCTCCATACATTGTGTAGCAAAATTCATTTGAGAACTTGTAACAACAATGCTGTAATACATTTCACCATTCCAATCGATCTCTTCCATTTCGAAAGTGAAACGGGGAATATCCTCTCCGTCATCTAAATCATAGATTTCGTCCGTCAATTCTACAACCCTAGGAATGTAAGTTGAACTGTATGACTGATAGTATTGATAATCGGCTGGGTAATATCGGTCTTCTGGAGTCTTGGACATGTCACAGTATTCGTCTGTACACTCAAGAACATCCATGGAAACTTCAACATATGTTGTTTCAGATGTGATGTACACATATTGGCTGACTGAAATGGTGTTACGAGATACTGGAGGAACCAGATATTGAGTTGTTTTTTGTTCTGAATGACCATCAGAGTAGAACGTTACTGCCAACATATGGTCGATAGTTGTAGAATTATTGTCATAATTATGAATCAACACAGTGGTAGGCACGTAGGTACCATTCATGATGTTACTAACAGAGTTGAAATTGAGACCATAAGACTCATCAAAATAATAGTTTGGAATAGTAGCCGTACTATTGTTGTCAGTTGTGTTGTTGCCTGTTGAACCATTTCCGTCTGTATTATTTCCAGTGTCGTTGCCACCAGTGTTGTTGTCGCTCGAAGAATTGTTGCCAAATGTAAATTGGTATGCTAGAGTGGCATTTTGAGAATCTGGACAATCGTGCCAAGTTCCATTAGTTCCACAATTCAGAACCGATGCCTCAAAATCAAGAGTGATAATTGTTCCATTTAGAACAGAGGAGTCAAATTCCAATTGCGCACTCATGATGTAAGTTCCATTTGCTTCAAGAACATACCACCAGCTGGTCCCATTGTAAAAACCCGAGACGCCTGAATTATCTGCACTAGCATTTATGCCAGGATAATTTATCCCAAAATTACAGGTGTTGATCAAATCAATTGCAACGAAATATGTTGAGTTAATAGAAAAATTTCCCACATTTAGGCAGTGTGAATCGTTATTCGAATTACTATTGTTTCCTGTGGAGTTGTTTCTTCCGGAAACATCCCAATTTGAATCATCTTGTAGAGTGGATTCCGAGGTCGAATCAGACTGAACCTCATTGAATGAATATGATGCGATTTGTGTAAGCAAAATCACCGAGATGAATAGCGCAGCACTCTTGTTCATATTCTTTGAAAATTGGTTTCGGATATAACCTATTCTCCATCAGGCCTGAGACTACCTAACAGTTACACTAGATAGAAAAGCACCTCTAGAGGCACGATATCTCACTTTCAAGTGGACGGTTACTGGTTGAAAGGATAGTAATTCTTTCCAGGTTCTTGAGGACTGTCCTCACCATCATTGCCTCCACCTCTCATGAAGAGCACAACAAATATCAGACAAACTGTGAAGATTGCGATTATATTTGCCACATTTGAACCACTGTCTGAATCTGAATCATTATCATCGATATCGCTAGTATCCTGGCTTTCTTCACAG
>JAOMTZ010000025.1 GCA_028356125.1 Candidatus Poseidoniaceae archaeon | reverse complement strand
TCTACAACTGCTGACTTGAATGATTCAAGGGGGAGAAGCATTGGTCTTGGCAGGCATGTCTGCGCAAGCTGACAGAAAAGACATATTCACAATTACCAGTTCATCAAGTTACAGAATTGAACTGGAATCTATGGGTGTTGATGTCCGTAGAGATGAGCCTGCAGCTGGAGTGATAGGTATGGCTGCACTGATTACCGCATTAGGCCCAGTTAAGGATGTAAAGACGTCGTGTACTATTGCTACAACAGTTGGTAACTCTGCTGATCCAGTGGCAGCTCAGTTGTTGCTAGAGACGGTTAGGAGATGGTGGAGTCTTCCACTGCCGGTGCCAATTGATGCCACACAAAGGTTAGCAGATAAGTTGAAAGAAATGCACCCTGAAAAGGCAGAAGATATGATTTCAGAGTTATCTGAATCTCCTGACTCCATTTACATGTGATCAGCCGCCAGAACTGACAATTGTCAAATCCAGCGAAACATCAGAGTTGAGAATAGTTGTGTGTGGTAATACCACGTCTTCATGACTTACAATTACAGTTGAAGGATGAATTCCTATCATGTCCAAGGCTTGTTTGACAGTTGAACCTGCTTCCAATTCAATTGAGTGGTCATGCCCATATCCTTTCAATGCGACCTTCATCATGCCACCCCAGTGACATCACTCTTATGACGGTCTTGCAGGTGGGCGAGATACAAGCCGAGATCGCATAGCCTGGTATTGCGGTGGATTCGAAATCCACTGTCCCTTGGACGCGGGAGTTCAAATCCCCCTCTCGGCGCCTAGTTTACAGTTTGAATTAGACGTAATCACTTAGTTTCCATTTTTGCCTTTACAAGTTCAACCATTTTCTTTACAATTGAGTTGTGAATCGATGCAGCAAAAATTGCTAGCATGAAGAACATCATCCACCAAGTTGATCCTAATCCAAAACTGCCTTCTCCTTCAAACAACTCGCCAGTGTCGAATGAGAAAGTAATCAACGCATAAATGATTACTCCTAGAGATGGTAGTGCAACACAAGCATTCCATCCCCAGAATTGTATTTTTGAGTAGTTCTCATCTACCGCTCCAGTTTGTAACTGGCCGAAACCTCGAGCTACTGCGATAATCAATAATGACGTGACAATTAGTAGAGATAACCAAAATGTGATTTGGATTATAGTACCTGCAGTAGACATTTTACCACACTGGAGATCTTCCGCACTCTCGCAAATATCTTCTGAATATTCTATTGTCACAGTTTGCGAGAAACTCATGTCGCCAGTAATTTTTTCCTTATACTTTAATTCGCCAAGTCCATAATTTATCTCTGTAGACTCGGTTCCAGAAAAAGACTCTCCGAAAAACTCCTCGTCATATTCGAAACTATGAGATCCAGTGTACCAGGTATCTGAGCCCAGTGCACTTATCATGACGAAGAATATTATTACAGCCATCCCATATTTTCCTGCTTCCCATTTGTCAATTTCGACTGAGGCAATACCGTTGGCTGCAATCGATTGGAAAAACGGTAGATCTCCTTCAGAGTCTGAGGTTTTTGTAGGTGCAGGCTTAGCTGTAGACTTAGGTTTGCTAGTATTGGATGCTGAATTATTAGATTCAGAATTAGCATTTAATCTAGAAATCAATTCAGACTTTTTACCGCTAACTGGTAATCCGTTTGATTTTAGTTTCTCTTTGAGTTGGGGAACTGTAAGAGACGACAAATCATCTTTAACCATGATATGGACTATCACTAGTCGTTAATAATATCTCACCCGATTTTTTAATTTTCATCGGCTCTTGATAGCACATGTAGAGTGCTCCCTTTCTCTAAATTTGCTTTCACATCGATTGCCCAAGCATCTAATGAAACGTTTAGCACAGCAATTTCGTCACCTTGCTTTAGAGTATTGAATACACTCGGCCAGGAATTATCCCAGCCTTCAACAGCAATTCTTCCACTGTTGTCAAGAAGTACAATTCCTTTTCTTGTCCAAGGCTTTCCATTCTTCCCTACTCCCGACTTGTATGTGGTATAGGCAACTCTGCCTGCCACATTCCATCTTGCTTGGAAATCAAATAACCCAATATCTCCATCTTCGGCTTCTGACGCCTTTTCGATTCTTGCATGCGGATCTACTTTAAGTTGCAATTCACCTTTCCAATTAGTCGAGGGGACTACTCCGATTAGGCGTACAGTGTCTCCCTTTACGACATCTTCCGGATAAGTAAGCACTCCTTCACTTTCTTCTGCTACGATTCTTACAAATGCAAAACCACCGTCTTGCTCAATAGTTAGATTTGGGGCTTTATCTGGAATCTTTGTTGCACTAAATACCTCACAGAATATATTTATTCGTGGTTTTAAATCCCCAAATGCAGTAAGGTCGTATATCTTAATGTCGCCAGGTGGTTGATGTTGACCCCCTTCAGGAAGGTCATCATCACCTGAACCGTTGGGGCATAATCCTGCCCAATCACATGTAGAACATCGAATCTCTTCAGGGTCTTCGGTTTTCACTCCACCCTCTGAGTATCCTCTCAATGGCCTAGGTATGGTTGGGCAATCATCAACAGTGATTTCAGAATCTTTGATTTCATGCCACAAATCACTCAACTTATTTTCCATTGAAGTAATTTCTTCAGCACTAGGAACTTCGATTGTTTTTCGAACATTAACTCCTAGGTACCATACTTCTAGAGCATCGGGTATTTCCCCACTATGAGTTATCGACCAAAGCATTGCATAGATACGTAATTGTTCAACATAGTTGCCACTCCTGTCACCTCCGCCTCTACTGGCTTTTAGGTCCATAATTCTGATTTTACCACCGTGTCGATAGACTAAATCATACTCTCCTTGGAACCAATGCTCTGGGTGAATTACATTGAGTGAAAACGGTGGTGCGTTAGGATCAACGAACCACGGTCTTGCGATTTCCCAAGCTTCGACTAAATGACAATCCCCCTTTCTAGCAATTGGATGTGGACCGGTTCCCTCTCTTCCATCCGGTGCTGGGATCTCTTGACGATTTCCGTTACGCCAATCATTCAATTCTTGGTCAGAGATTGTATTCATGCATTCTTCAACTTCCCCCATGTGCATTCTTAGTGCGGTAACGCACATATCTCGATACGCTTCCATCGAGTAATCGTGCCAATTCCCGGCTTTCCTTGCGTCTTTACTCCAAGCAGCATGCATTTCATCTCTAATGTCAGGCCAGTGTGCATCGACTCTAGATTCACACCAAGAAATGAAATCGCTTGGTAATTCATCATCGAATAGAGGTAATAATTTGTCTGCACCATTAGACAAAACGTCAGTTGGTGCTGTCGAGAATACCAATCCTGGTGATTCCATCAAAACTCTACAGACACATTCTTCTACAGCCCTACCCATGAATAACGGAGGGGTTTGCGGGAACTTTAGTCGCATCTTATTTTGATACCACCAAAGCCTAGGACAATCATCCCAAGTGTTAGCCTGCGAGGCAGATAGCCTGTTGAAAGGTCCGACACTGTCGGTCAGCGGATCTGCACTATGCACTGGCATGTCACTCTAAGCACACACCAAGTCTATTCAAGGCTTCGATTTGATCTCAGCCCGAGTCGTTCTGGAATCTATTCGTAGTTGGACTAAACCTTCTCTCCATCCTAATTCTACAGAAGTTAATTTTACGACCATACCTGGTCTAATGGAAAGCATAGTTCCATTTATCGCAGAGCCAAATGCAACAACCTCGGCAACTCTCTCTCCATCCCAAATATGGAATGACATCATCGACCAAGGTCTTCCATCAGCACGCTTTCCATCTCTCTTAGAACATGAGAGTACAACCCCCTCAACATTAGCCTTGGTCCTCAACATTCCCATGCGAGTTAATTCAGCATCTGTTTCAGGAACAATCGCGCTAAGTGCATCTAAATATAGACGCGGTTGCCTTCTCCATACGCCCGGTAATGCACCTCTAATGAACACATCATTATGTGGTGAATCATGCATTTCAGGGAATGAACCTGGTTGGCTTTCTTCAAGAGTTACCATCTTGTCTCCTGCTTGAATCATAGCTCCTAATACCAGTTCTCCGTAATGATTTGGAAGTGGTCCCCAAGCACCTTGCAATTTCCCTTTCACATTCACTCTTGATGGTATTGAAGATAATGGCTCACAAGGCATGGTGATTTCAGGAGCATCATAGGGTACTTTGGAAACTGAACACCAATGGCATCCACCTGCTTCTCCATCACATGGAGACTCCAAGGGTAATCGATTGTCACAATCCCACGACTTCATATTGTCATGAACCTCTCTGTATTCTGCAGTTGTAAGTGGATTTACATCCACTACTTTGCGCATTCCATTTGTGAGGTACCATCCTTCCAAACCTTCGCAAACTGTATCGTGAGTTTCGTTCCAAAGCCATGCATAGAAGTTCAATTGAGAGTCGAGACTCGATGCAAATTTACCTCCGCCGTCGCCCATTTTGATATCAATAATTCTAACTCTGCCGTCCCACCTAAGTACCAAATCACATTCTCCAGCAGCCCATCTATCGGTATGGTACATTCTTTGAGGTTCAGGGTTCCTTGGATCTTTAACCCAAGGCCTTGCAATTTCCCAGGCATCCTGCCAGGTAATTTTATCAGAATATTCATGAATTTCATTTTTCCATGAAATCATACTGTTCGATTTCTCAGGTTGTGTAAAATGAGGCGGAGTATCCCAGCAAGGTGCAGGAATAGTAAATTCATTCACCCCTCCTCCTGCTTCGAAACATGCTTCAACTTCTTCCAGTTGTAGTGATATTCCATTCTCTAGCATACTGGATACTAATTCAAGATTGAAGTAATAATCAAAATCACCTTCTGACCACATTGCTTCATCGAAAACTTTCTTTCCATTATCGAGAGCATCTTGTGCATGTTTAGGTACTAAGGTGTACAGCCAATCTCGTAATTCTTGTAGAGAACTCACCTTTGGCGCTCTGTGCATAATAATGGAACAAAATGCATCTTCAACCTCTATTCCCATTACTTGGTGAGGAGAAAGAGGTCCCCTCAATCCGATTCTGTAATTTAGGAACCACTGTTTTTCACAACGTAGGAATGTAGTGAGTGATGATGCAGACAATCTTCCTCTAGCTCTACCAATAGATTGTGCTTCGGGGGGGACCTGTGCTGGCATAATTCCCCCTCATGAATCAAATGAGTAATAGTCGCCTTTACTTCTCTGCTCTCTGTCTTTACGACTGGCGTTTTTGTTAATTCTTGGGCGTTTGGAATCATGGTCTCTTCTGAAAGTGACATCAACTCCTGAAAGGAAACGGTTCATTCCCTTCCTAAGTTTGAACGGTCCTTCTGCCATACCATGCTTACCACCTTCTCCTTCGAAGACGAGTAATGAATCTGATACGATATCAATGAAATATACATCGTGGTCGATCACAAATGCAGCCTTTTCATTGGCTTCCATTGTTCTACGAATTGCTTTTGCAGTTTCCATACGGGCATTAGCGTCCAGGTGTGCACTTGGTTCGTCAAGGAGATACAGGTCAGCTTCTTTTCCGAGACAAATTGCAATAGCAACAGCCTGTGCTTCTCCTCCGGAGAGGTTGTTGACTTGTTTTGCAAGTAATTCATCAACGCCCAATGCTCGAATAACAGTGACATTGTATTCGCCTCCTCTCCACCTTGGACCAACTTCTGCATCCAGCCAAGTTTGAACTGTGCAATCCATGTCTATATCGATATGCTGTGGTTTGTAAGAGATAGTAGCGTCAGCAGTAACCCATCCTGCATCATATTCGTGCTCTCCAGCGAGTATCTTCACCATTGTCGATTTACCAGTACCGTTAGGCCCTACTACTCCTACAACCTCCGCTTGGTGGACCTTTCCGTCTCCGGTCTTGAGGTTGAACTCTCCTAAATTCTTCTCAATCCCGCCCCATTCTACTACTGGGCTTCCTAGTTCATTAGAACGGTCTGTGTGGGTTTGGAATTTGATTGGCTTATCCCTTATGCGAACATTTTGTTCTACCAGGAAACCATCCAAGTAAGCATTTATCGCCTGACGGGTTGATCTTGCTGGAGTAAATATTCCGAATGCCCCTTTCTGGCCATAAACAATGTGAACTAAATCTGCTAAGACGTCTAATACTGCTAAATCGTGTTCAATAACAATTACTCGAGATGTTTCCGATAACTCTTGAATTATTTTCACAATTCGCATTCTTTCATGTATATCGAGGTATGATGAAGGTTCATCAAAGAAGTATACGTCTGCATCTTTCAACAAAGTTGCACATATTGCAACCCTTTGTAACTCTCCTCCAGAGAGTTGGTCTAGATTTCTTTCTAGGAGGTGGTCAATTCCTAACTTCTCTACCATCTCTTGAAACATTTCTCGTTCATCTACTGAACTGAGTAAGTCACCGACCTTTCCTTTGACTGCTTTTGGTATGTGGTCTACATACTGTGGTTTCAATGCAACTGTGATTTCGGATTCACTGACATTTACTAAGAAATCTCTCAATTCACCACGAGGTAGGCTAGCAATGACATCTTCCCACCAAGACTCATCAGCCTCAAAGTCGCCTAAGTTTGGGATTATTGAGCCACTTAAAATATTGAATGCTGTAGATTTACCCATTCCGTTTGGTCCAAGAATTCCTACGACTGATTCCTTAGATGGAGTTGGTAGGCGGAATAGTCTGAATCCGTTGAGTGAATAGCGATGGATCATATCACTTTCTAATTCTGCAGGTAATTGCGTAATTATCAATGCATCATGAGGGCATTTGTTTACGCATATCCCGCAACCAATACATAGAGACTCAGAGATATGTGGTTTCCCCGTAGATTCATCCATAACGACACATTCTTGCCCATTACGAACAGGAGGACAGAATGTCATGCATTCATCCATGCATTTCTTTGGTTGACAGTTGTCTTCTTTCAGTACTGCAACTCGCAAATCAATCTCCTCCAGTAAAGTCGTCTTGCCTAATGTTCATGAATCAGCCGGTAGTTCTGACAAAACTATGCTGTTTAGCAATAGGTTGCTAACGCATCGACTTGCCGAAGCAAGTAATACTCTCAAACCAGTCCTTTGACGTGCTCGTGGCCACGGATTAGCTTGGTTGTACATGGAGTTGGGAACTTCATGCTAGCCTTGCGAAGAGCATCCTTAGCTACTAGGTAATTCTCAGGAGTGAACTGTAGTGATACAACACGCTGACCACGCTTTACACGAGCAGCAGTACCAACGTTCTTTCCGAAAGCACAACGCATTCCTTGTGATACACGGTCTGCACCAGCGCCAGTAGCCTGCTTGTTTTCACGAAGAACGTGATGAGGGTATGTGTGGATGCGAAGAGCGTAATTTTGTGCACCAGCGACTTTTCTGATTGTTGAATTGGAAATTACACGGGCTGCTTCTAATGCTGTGTGTCTAATTTGACAAGATTCATCAGCGATCAGATTTAGTTCCATTAGGAACTCTCCTGTCTCTGCAGCACGGCGATTACCGGCGTAGAAATTAAGGATACGGTTGTTAGGAACACCACCGATATACTTGCGTCGGGTATATGCAGGACCTTTCAGTCTGCGGTACATACTTGCGGGCTTACGTGCCATGCTTGATACCTCCGGGCGAGTTTGCGACTGACCTTCCCTATTTGACCATACCGATGGTTTCCCTTTTCCTCCCGTAGGGGAAAGGTCATGGATGGTGCCCTCACAGGGGGGGGTAATGTCGAGCTGGCGTAGACTCCTTGAAGAGGAATCAGAACATCAGTGGTTATCGTTTGCCGTATTTACTATTTTAGTTATTACAGGCGCTGTGTTAATCGATTGGTCGAATGAACTTTCAGGAGTTCATCAGGGCGGGCAGATGAATGCAGATGGAATTATTTACGATTCCGCTGGTGATGCAATCATGTATCAAACCGAAGATGGAATGAGAATTTCAACACCGTCCTCGGACAACAGTGCCCAATACGCCACATGTTTGGAACAGTATGATAAAATCACATTCTTTTGTTCAGGCCTAGAAGGTAGCATTTTCTTTATTGAGGAAGATAGCCCATTCTGTGAAGAGATATGGTGCCCATTGCAAATTGGAGATAATATCACTGCAAAAAGAGTCTCAAAGAACGATGACGCTTTGCTTATGGTAGTCGAGGATGGGACAAGTGATTCATTGGCTGCGATTTGGCTTCCTGATCCATCGAGTTCTACTCTGGTCACTGAACATGAAGGAAACATGCATTTGGAAACAATGATTGCTACTTCGGACGGTTGGCTAGTTGGGGGATCTTGGCAAGCTCCTGCTAATTGGCTAGGTTCAAACCCAGCATCTCCACCGATGTTTGAATTGGTACTGTCGGTAACCTGGGATGGAATAGTAGCCCCTTCAATCGATATCGTCCACATGGGTGATGAAGGCATGATTCACAACATCTTAGAGGTGGAAGATGGTTTCATTGCTACAGGTACTGCTGATACTATACAAATCAAGAATGGTGAAGCAACATCGATGGGGATCTCAAGTTACGCTGCTGTTGTAGACAATAATGACAACGTGTGGCTTTTCGGAAGCATCGGTTCTTCAACGGTTGCTGTTATCTCAGATGAGGATGTTCAAGTCGAGAAATTACCAGAGTCTCTGAAATTTGTTCCAACTCACATAAGCTGTGATAAAGATGGGATGATTTCTGTTCACGGAATAAATGGAGATGAGAGTCCTGGCGCTATATCTATAGACAGCCATGCTAGAAGTTCGTTTACTAGCCTTAGAGGAATCCTAGATCTAGGTTTCATACTTGTTACATTGATGATAATGTCGATTATGGCATGGAATGTAACAGATGCAATACGCAAGGGACAAGTATTCTAAGATATACTCTCAATCTGAAAAGATTGATTGAAAATCAAGGGCATCATTTACCTACCCCCGCCGAGGTCGCAACACTCTAGCGCAAGCAATGGATGTGTCCCGATGGCGAAGAGAGGAATGATGGACCAGTATATGGACATTAAAGCGGAGTATCCAGATTCCGTTCTTTTCTTCCGCATGGGGGATTTCTACGAGCAATTCCATGACGACGCAGTAGTCTCTTCAGAAGTCCTAGGGATATCTCTAACTAGCCGGGACAAGAAAGCAGACCAGCCTATTCCAATGGCAGGATTCCCCTGGCACGCATTGGAGGATAACCTCCGCCAGATGCTTCAAGCCGGCCACAAAGTATG
>JAOMTZ010000024.1 GCA_028356125.1 Candidatus Poseidoniaceae archaeon | reverse complement strand
CGGCAATCATTTCTTTTGGCAAAGAATTAGAGAAAATCGGCATTTTACAGAGGATTGCAGGATTAGAGGCAGCCCTCATAATGTCCATGATATGTCTCCTAATCTCTGAAATTGCCAAGTCTGGGTTTTCTTCATCTACTATACTTCTTCTCAGTCTATTAGTTAATAACTCGTAAATTGCTTGGTGAGATTTCGGAAGTGGTTCCTTGTGAGATATTGTTTTTGTAGGTTTTAACTTGAGTTGCTCTTTTGTAGTTCGAACCTTTATGTTTCTAATCCAATCAGCGCATTCTGCAGAATTTATTCGGCGATTTTGCAAAAACTCTGCCTGTGAATGTAAATCTTGCTCTCCTTGAGGGGCCGGCGTTCCTGTCAAAATTAATCTACAACATCTTGCGTAATTACCGATTCTCCTAACTGACTGAGATGTTGCGCCTGTTAAGCTTTTGATGTTGTGACTTTCGTCTAAGATCATTGACCATTCGCCTTCAGACATCAAATCGAGTATGTTTTTTTCATTATTCCTTGCTCTAGCATATGTCACTAAGTATACAGAAGCATCTGGATTAGCGCTGATTTTTCCATCAAAGTCTGCAGAACTAATGTCTAGACGTATGACTTTATCATGGCCCCAGCCAATCCACTCTCGGAATTCTTCTTCCCATGCTAAAAACCCGACTTTAGGTAAAACAACTAACAATTTACCATCCTCTGAGCGATTACACAGCCAATAACAGAGCCCTTCCGATGTTTTTCCAGCACCAGGAACTGAAAATGATGCGGCGGCTGGTCTCATAAGCATCTTTTCAAGATTTTCTAGTTGAAAATCTGTAGGGGTGCGTTTCGTAGAATATGTTGCAGTTAAGTGATTTAGTATCGATTCAGCGTCCCAGACTTCCTCGCCCCCCTCGACCAATTCTTTGTGGTATTCCGTGCTATTTTCGAGTAGTTCCATTACTTCCTCTTCGATAGTTATTCCATACTCATCATCTAACCAGTTTTCACTTATCAGCAGGTATTCAAAGTCCCGAAGATTTAGAGAAAAATTATTTTCTCCGTGTGTAATTGATTTTGTAGCCCCGGTTCCCAATCGATTTTCAAGTTCAGAACGGGTCATTTCGTATTCGAATCGGTCTTCGAATTCTAATTCTACCAAATTATTATCCAAAAGACGGATTGAAATCATTGTACCACTCACTCTAGTTCTTTCAACTCTTTATCGACAGTATTTTTTATTTCTTCAAATAGAGTTTTTAATTCATCATTATTGATTGTTGTCTTTACGACTTTTGCTCGCTCCATAGCTTCTGAGTAATAGCGCAAGTTGTTTATGACTTCCTCTAATTTTTTCATAGGCTTGTTTTCCAAATCTTTGTCGTCATTACCTTCTCTTATGTCGGCACCGGCTGCCCTGATTGCCTTTCCGGTTTTTTCTGCCGCTGTATCATTTAAGATAACAACCAACAACTTTGTATGTTTAGATTTCTTACCACCCGCGCCAGGTTTTTCTATTGTTTTTTTCTCAACAGATCCTGATTTAATACATGATTCTAACATTTTGCTTAAATCTTCTATGCTTTTGATTTCTTCAATCTCGTATCTCAATTCCTTTTTTGCTTTGGATGCTAGACTTACCTGCAACATAACCTGCACTATTGCCCGTAGCTGGACCGTTGCATTTCGTGTCCACCAGAGCTTTCTAGTACCTTTATTCATCAATTCAATAGATGACTTGAATAGTTGTTGAGGAATTTTCAGACTATATGCTTGCCCGGTTTTTCCAATTTGTTCTAACGTGTGTTCTAGCAAAATTCTAGCTTGTATCCATTCTTTCATATCTGACTGCTTCTTATAAGCTTCTAGATGGCTGTACATACTATGTACTTCCTTGAATGCATCACCATAGGGGTCTTTTACGTTTTGTGTTTTAAAATGGGTTTCAAAATTGTTAATTTTTCGCATCATGTCTGTAGTGATTTGGATCCAATCGTAGTCAAGTTTACCTTTCTCACCAAGTTGTAATTCTCTTTCCAGTTCATCTATACTCGCTTCATTAGCAGGCGGCGTTGGGACTACTTTCACACTAATAGAAGGGTTGTGTTTATCGATCTTGGGTATCGATGTGCCGTTCCGAAGAAGGAACTCTATCGCAGAAACCCTGCAGTTTCCGTTTATTAGAACTCCGTTAGGCGTAACTACTGGTCGATCGGTTTCTAGCCATCCTTCTGTTTCCATAATTTGCATTAGGTCCTGATGTCCAACACGGCCTGAAGTTTTCTTTGCTTCAACAACCAATAGCTCGTACTGATGATCTTGAGAATCTTGGTTTCCTTCATTATCCGAATTGAAAATTTCTTTCGTTGCAGGTACTGATTCGCTGCCGTCAATTTGTGTAAATGTCTTTGACGTAGCAATTGCATATCTTTGAGCATCAATAGTTCTACCATTTCCTAGTCTTAATAAAATATGAGTTAGTGGTAAATCAATAACAGGGCATTCAATACCTCTCTTTCCTTCCCATATAGGCAGATTGTCTCTTTTTTTCGAAGCCTTTACTCTGGCCGCAATCTGCTTTTCTCGCACATCTTTTGGCTCTACTTGGGAAAATCTTGGCATAACCAATCCACAACCGTGAGTTATTTAGCTATAACCGTTTTAAAAAAATTGGTAATATGTTGATTGAGTTTGTAAATGCTCCAAATAAGTGCTTTTTTGGCTTAGATAAAGGCGGCTCGCACAGTTTTACAATCCCGGCTAGTGTTAAGCATCGGTTGATTGATTTGTTTGAATTGTCAGAAGGTAATTTGCAAACCGAAATTGCATTTAAAATTGGACAGGTTTTCTATCCGGCGGAGATCAGATTGGGAAGAGTATTGAATATCAGGCCTCACCGATTACAAGATAGGAAAAAAACTGATGTTGTTAAATTTCAATGGGCTAAATTTGATAATACTAAGACAATGGTTCGTGACAAATTAGATACGTTGAGATTGCGTATTCTAAATGGAGAAATAAACAAATCTGACTTTGTGAGATTCCGGTATGTCGGTGACAATATTTTCGAACTAGCATCTAGCACAATAGTTGCATTACCAAACATTTTCGAAGATTGATGATCATCCTTGAACGATTTGAACTCTAGGTGATTACCGCATGAGTCTTTGATGAACATTGTAGCCTGCTCCCTTGGATTGCACTCATACCCAGTTTAAACTCCAAGCACACCACAATGCTTGTACTCAAACAATACTGAATTTTAGCAAACTTCTTGGGGTTGGCATGGAGATCTTTGCTCCGGTATCTTTGGGATGCCTATACAATGCCACCCATCTATAAGTTGACAATCTCTAGGAGTAATATGGGAGAAGTAGAGCCAACCGTTCAAGACTCTGTAGTTACAGGGGACTTGCATGTGGGCGATGTTCACCATAACATCCAGAATACGAATGTGGACAATTCGACCAAAGTCGAATTGCCGAGTTTAGATGATGTTGGAGATAAGGTTGTGAAGGTTGCGACAAGCGTTTTTGATTTTGTTAAAGGTATTATCAACAGGGCGCTACTGTTTGCTACTGTAACCGTACTAGTATGTGGATTCCTAATCTACAATGGCAATGTGGATCTCAACGAATTAATCAGAGATTTGAAATGAGTCTCTGATTTTTTGTTCACAATTTAAAATCAAAGGGTAGCGTTAGCATTGACCCACTGAAAGCCCATCGTATTGCATAAGAAATGCAGTGGGGTTTAGGATACACCCTTTGCTTACCCAAACTCGATAATATGATAGAATTACAATACATACCTCCATACATACGCAACCACGCTTAATTATCACTCGCTAATGGGGCAATCATGAGCAATAAAGTGAACAAGACGATTTCTATTGATGCAAGACTGAATGGTATAGCCAAAGAAATGCCGAACTTTTCTGGTTTCGTTCAACATTGTATCGTGACTTATACAGAAGGAAATATCGAAATTGATTGGGAGCAAATCAACACTCAATCAAAGAACGGCAATGATGATGGTGAAAGCAAAAAAAAGAAAACAATTTCTATTGACGAAAAACTCAATGAAGTCACCAAAGAGATGCCTAATTTTTCAGGTTTCGTTCAACATTGTATCGTCGATTATACAGAAGGAAATATTGAAATCGATTGGGAGGAACTCAACACTCAATCAAATGAAGAAAAGAAAAGGACGCAATTTGGCGTTAATGAATTCGGATATCCAAATAAAATGGTGTACAAGGGAGTTGGAGGTTCTCGAGAAGAGAGAGGGCGTTTTGCAGGATTTATACCACGAACCTGTGCTCTTTTGATCGATTTGTTGCTGATTAGTGTCCCAGGTATACTCTTGAGTCTCGTTGGGATTTCTTCCGGTGTATTGTTCCTAATTGTTGGTTTGGTTTACCCTGTTCTCTTCAATGCCTCATCATGGCAAGCAACACCAGGAAAACGCCTCTTCGGGTTGGTTGTTACAGACTATGACGGAAACAGAATCTCAAAGAAGAAAGCACTCAAACGACATGCTTTGATTTTTCTGATAATAATTACGTTTGGATTCGGATATTTAGCACAACTTTGGACAGATCACAAGCAAACAAACCAAGATCTCATCGCTCGAACCTTAGTTGTGAAGAAAGGCATGGACAACTGGGCTCAATGATTTTTCAAATGGAACCGATGCAAAGGGGACCCCACTGATTAGATGGGTGAGCAAAGGGTACCCTTTGATTCACCATTCGGAGTTAAAGATTGCAAAGTCGTCCTGAAATGACTTGAACTCTAGATGATTACCGCATGGGTCTTCGATGAACATTGTAGCCTGTGAGCCAGGCTTCCCTTCGTACCGGGTGTAAGGCCCAATTACAATTTCAACGCCTTGATATTCAAACTTGGCTTTGAGTTGGTGCCAGTCGTCCCAATCCATTACCAAACCAAAATGCATAGCTGGAATCTGTTTTCCGTCAACCGGACTGGTAGACATTTCGGGCATCTTTGGAACTAGATGCGCAACGATTTGATGACCATAGAATTTGAAAACACAGGATTCTTCTTTTTCCCTACCAGTTGTGCAGCCCAATACTTCGACATAGAATTTCTTGGCTGCCTCTAAATCATCAACCGGGAATGCTAGGTGAAATGGTCTCAGTGGTTTTGGTGGAGCGTAGTCAATTCCACAAGATCTGCAGACTTGATTGTCGTCCCAATCGCACTGACGGATACATCCGCTCATAACTTCCACTTCACGCTACAGCCGATTGATTCTGTGCGGTTTACCGGCGGTAATTCGCCCATTGAAAGTGAGTCCATTGCGTCTGCTAAATCTCTAGTTGTTGCTTCCATTGCATTACGAGGGGAGTTGTCAAGACGTCCGCGATAAACGACTTCTCCTTCATCGTTTAGAAGGTAGAATTCTGGTGTTCTCTTGGCGCCCCAAGCGAGTGCGACCTCTTGGGTTTCGTCATACAAGTAAGGGTAAGGCATTCCCTTGTCGGCACGCTTTTGCATATTCTCGAAAGAGTCTTCAGTGTACACGCTAGCATCGTTAGAATTTATTCCAACAAAGCCCATTCCAAGTTCTGCAGCCCTTGCTGCAATCTTGTTGATTCTGTTGATGCTTCCAACTACATACGGGCAGTGATTACATTCGAACAGCACAATTGTTCCAACTTCTGTCATTACTTCATCAAGTGTTACTTCGCCTTCGCCGTTTGCGTTGGCTAGACTAAAACCTGTAACTACATCTCCTGGTTCGTATCCCATGAGGATGCGTGGCGGTTATCGCATATCACATTGTGGCTAAAGCCATGTCACATTCTTCTCTTCGGCGACGTGCTACAGCGTGCTCTGGCTCTATTGCAAGGACCCCTTTCCATGCCCCTGACGCTTCAACGAAACGTCCTGCTTCATGGTGGATTGCAGCAATATGCAATCTTGCATCTAGGTGATTGCCATCGCATCGAACCGCTGCTTCAAAGTCGTTCATGGCAGCGTCTTCACGGCCCCAGTCAAGATACAATAATCCTCTCTGGTGCCAAGCATCTGTATGCTCTGGCGCTAAGCGAAGGGCTTCGTTAAGCGGCGCTTCGGCCTTTTCTGGCCTTTCCATCGAAATGTAACATGCTGCAAGTTGTGTTAGCGCATGGTGGTGATGTGGCGCAGCCTCAACAATTTGTTCAAGATCTGCTTTTGCACTATCCCAATTTGTTAGCATCATGTTGGCTTCTGCACGGCGTACCTTTGCTAGTGCAAGGCCTGGTGCTAGTTCTAACAAGACGTTTGCATCATCTAACGCACCTTGTGCATTACCACTTGCCATGTGGATGCTGGCCCTGTTCAGGCGTGCACGCACGTGCGTGGGGTCGATATTGATGGCTTCATCAAAGTGAGATTGGGCTGATTTGAGGTGCCCCTGGTTTGCTGCAATGTTTCCACGGACGTAGGAAACTATTGCTCCTTCTCCGCGAATTGACGCTGCATCTATGTGTTGTGTTGCCCCTTCTAGGTCGCCCTTATCCAAGCACAATAATGCTGATTCTGCTGCTGCGCTCGGGTCTTCATCAGGCAAGAGCCTACGGGCACGAGTAAGTGTCTCAACTGCTTCGATGCTCTTTCCTAACAGTCTCTGAACTCTGGCTAGTCCGAGCCAGGCAATTCCGGATTCTCTATCCATCTCTAATGCGGCTTCGAAAGATTCGGCCGCATCGACAAGTAGGTTCTGGTCCGTATCTCCCGTTCCATCACGTAGTCTATCTGCGTTAGCTAGATGCATCCTTCCTTCAACAACATGGAGATCAGGGTGGATTACTCCTTCTGGAGCGGAATTTAGAACATCCCATGCTTCTGTATGACGGCCTTCCAATAAGCGGCGGCTTGCAATTGCCGCTCTTAGATGTCCATCGCTGGAATGTTTTGCTAGACTCTTTGCAAGGGATTCATCAGATTTGACTAACTCTCCGCTTGCTTCCAATAAATCAGACTTCAGCATAACCAATTCAGTACCACCTGCGTCTAGTGCAACGGCATGTATTGCTGCTTTCAGGGCTTCCGAAGAGCGCCCGTGGCTTTCTGATAGTACCTTAGCACGAATAGCCCAAGCCATTCCATTCTGCCTATCTATCTCGAGACATTTGTCAACGCTTTCCAAAGCCTTTCCTTTTTCGTCAAGTGCTAGTAGAATCTCTCCTCTTGCACACCAGTCGTCTGAACGAGTTGGGTCTTCTTCCAGTGCACTTTCAATTGCTTCTAGAGCTTCTGAGCGTGCGCCGGCACGCTGGCGTAGTCCAGATAATAGAGAGCGGTCTGCAGGTGTATCGAGGCCTAGCGCCTCTAATCTCATTATGTCCTTGTGGGCATCTTCATCGCCCATTGTAGCAAGCAAATGGGCATGAGCTCGCAATAATTGAGGTTCGTCTGGATTTAGAGATAGGCGCTCATCAAGCCATCTGCGGCGGTCATAAACATCGCCAGACAGTATTGCTGTGTGTTCGAGAATTCTCAATGTTGTGTCATCACCTGGAACTGAAGCGTGAGACTGCAACAGCAATTCTCGAGCACGAGATATGCGTCCGCTTTCTAATGCAATTAGGGCGACTCTACGAGAGTCGGGTGCTGAGAGGTAGTCCATTTCATCTATTGCTTCCAGAAGTGATACGGCTAGTCTAGCCGGACCCGGAGCCAATAGTGGTGTTGTTTCATGATCTGCGTCCAAAGAAATTCCTGCAACTAATGTTTCAAGAGCCGCAATCGCTTCTCCATGACCTTGCAGGGCCTCGAAAGCTAGAATGGTTCCATCTAATTCGGGATGGGCCGCTCTTACCCCGTCGAGTCCAGCAACAAGTTGCTGAATTCTTGTTTCTAGTCCGTCCAACCTCTTGCCAGTCATGGCAGCGGCGGACGCCTGCGCTTCCTGCAGGAGGATCATGCCATCGCCCAGTCCGTCCAGCGATTCGTGGGTTTTTGTGAGCCACCAGCCCAAACCCCCTCCTGCTGCAAACAAACCGAGTCCCATCGAGACGGTGATCGGGTCCATCAAAGGCCAGCCATTTTCTTGAGACTATATGCTCTCCTACGCGACTCGCTCGCGAGAGAGCGTTTCCGCGACCTTCTATGATTGGCCGAAAGTGGAGACTAGGTCCCTCGATTAAGGTAAGTTCAAACGCCTGCACTGACCAGTAGGTTCGCGGGGTAGAGTGAATGGTCGAGACTCAGTGGTGGAATGAACGCCTTGAGGCGTGGTCCCACGAAGGTTTCGATATCGAAGCGTTTCGTAATTCGTTACGCGCAAATCCATCTCAAGCAAGCGAGATGTTAATTGGGTTTGAACAGAAAGTTTCCCGTAATCGTTCGCTTAGAAGAAGAGTGATTGATTCATCAATGCCTCGTGATAAAAAGACAAGTTGGTTAAACCAATTAGAAGATGTTGCGGACACTGATTTTCTTTTAGAGAAATGGAACGAGGATGCTAGTATCAATCGTCCATGGGAGCCTTATGTCAGCCGGGCTGAAGGACGCTGGTCTGAAAGGGGCAGAAGGTCAAGCCTTAGTTCGATAGTAAGGAGATTGAACGCTCTTGACCCTTCTTCTTTTTCAGCCTGTCAGCCATTGATGATTTTATTCGATGATGTCAGTAGCGAACATCTAATCAATTCAATGTTAGATGAAATTGAATCTGATGAAGAAAGAAGAAGAGGCGTTGTAGAAGAAATTATTGAATTATTAAGCACCGAGGGAATCGATGCTTCAGATGCCCGAAAAATGAAAATCAGCGAGGCACTTGACCACCTTACATCCTTACAATCCAGGGCTGATGAATCTCGAAATAACCGCTTGAGAATAGAAAGGGACATACGCCCATTCGATGACGAATTGGCAGAACGTTTGTTATCGAAAAGGGGAGACGATATTACTTCAGAAGTTAATGCAATAGTGGACAATTTGTCAGGCCGCTTAGATTCGATAACTAAGATGATTGATGAATGGAAAATTCGGGGCATTAAGTTCCCAGATGGAGGAGAGGTTCTTCCTCGAGATTTGCTTAACTGGGAGTCTGAACTTCCTGAAATTGAAAGTGCTGTTGAAATCCATTTACGTGCACTTGAGCGTTGGAAAGATTTCGAAACTCTGTGGCCGGACAGGTGTAGTAAATCTAGCCTAGCAGGTAACCTAAACCTAACAGAAGAATTCATTGATTTAGTGGATTCATTAGATCAAGAATGGAGAGAACTCGAGTTAGAAGGTATGCAGATAATTGGAGCCTGGGAAGATAGGGGTTTTGCGATGGACGTATGGAGGTCTAGAGTTACAGAAGATCCTCGGAGTGCGGTTACTTGGCTGAAAAAAGAAGAGACGTTGTACAACGCCGCTTCGGTTTTTATTGAGTCCTTGCTAGCATTGGATTCATCTATTGATGGTGAAGAAGAAATTCTACGTAGAATTGCAATATTAAGGGAATTCGATCTCGACACCGGCCTGCTAGAAGAGATGGAAATCTTCATCGATTCGCGTGCTAGAAGAGGAGCTAGGCATAGATCAATGCTTGAATCTGAATGGATGGAATTGATTCGAAAAGGACTTGCTGAAGATGTGGCGACTTCGCCCCTATCACTATCTGAGTTTGAGCGATTAATATCAGATACTAGGCTCAACAAACACACCTCTGGAATTCCTGCTGGAAGACTAGAACAAAGTTTAGAGAAAGAAATTACTGAATGGTATGAAGATGGTTTTGACGTAGATACATTACAAGAACTTCTCAGAACAAATCCGATGTCGTTGGCAATGAGAATAAATTCAATGCGAAATGCCGTAGGCCGGCACGAGCAACTATCTAGGCGCGTTTCCGGTTTAGATTGGACTAGAGACCCAGAGATGTCAGTTGCGATTAATATGGACCTGTCAAGACCTGACAGACTAGAATCACTAGCATCAAGTATCCCTCAATTGATGATGGATTTGGCTCAAAAGAAAGTGATTGACGATGATTTCGTCTTTGTTCCTTGGCGCCCGTACAAGCGGGCTCGTACTGTATTGGTGCCCGCACAGCAGAATACTGTTGATGATGCCATGGAGGCAATTCTAGAAGAGATGGAGTCGCATATTGAAGAGGTTGAGTCCGTAAACGAAGAACCTGTGATTCACCAAGAAAAACCTGTTGTCAAGGAAGTTGAAATTCGAGTAACTGAAGAAGTTCAAGAAGCGTCCACGGACCTTGAACCTGAGATTGAACCTGTAATATCCATAGATCACGAGCCGGAAGAAGTTTCGACGGAAGTGGTTGGACCCGAGGAAGATTTAGAAGAAATTACACCTGAGAATGTATTGGAAGATG
>JAOMTZ010000023.1 GCA_028356125.1 Candidatus Poseidoniaceae archaeon | reverse complement strand
ATCAAATCAGGGTCGATTTCTCCTCTTAACTCCCTAACAACAGATGCTGCTTGTGCTTTAGCTTCTTCAAGCAGGTCATCCATGAAAACCACATTCCCTTTACGGGTACTCATTTTACCCTCTGGAAGTTTGATGAATGCATAGAACATTACTTCTGGAACCTTTTCTCCTAACTCTTCCAAAGTCATTCCAACTTGTTTTGCTTGCAACTTGTGATCTTCACCAAGAACATTGATTAATTCCTCACATTGTTGCCATTTCCACATGTGATAAGCAATGTCTCTGGTAGCATACAAAGATGACCCATCACCTCTTCTATAGAAGAAATCAGTCTTTCCTTTAAGTCCTCTTTGTCCTAAATCTAAGAAGTGCGCACCATTGTCGGCAGTACCATGAATATCCAATTGTTCAAGCCTCTGCATCAATGATGATACAGAACCATCTACTACGAATTTTGATTCTTTGGTAAAAGTGTCAAATTCAATACCGAGTCTGGAAAGTGTTTCCAACATACCGTCCAGTACTGGCTGATATGCCTTTTCAAACTGATCTAGAACAGAATCGTCGCCGTGCTCTGAGGCGTGAACTAGCTTACTAATTTCATCTTCAATGGATTCATCACCAGCTGAACGTAATTGTTGAGCCGCCTGATACCAACGAACAGTTTCATGATCAGATTTCCCTTCCCAACGTGGATTAAGTCCATCTTCATCTTCGAGAATTCGACCTACATCTTCGCTTGTAAGGTTCGCTAAAGCCCAAGCCATTACACCGACCTGTTTACCCATATCATCAACATAATATTCGGCTCTAACAGAATTACCATACAATCTATTCAACCTAACTAAAGTATCACCCAGTATTGCATTTCTTGCACGACCAACATGGAATGGTCCATTTGGATTAGCACTTGTATGTTCGATTAGGACTTTCTTTTCACCAGGCATTTCTAACTCTTTTAGAACATTGGAAGCTAACCAATCAGACCTTGCTTTGAAATTCAAATAGCCTCCAGTTGCAGCAACATCAAAATTACCAGATAATGAATTACATAATTGAGTGGCTATTTCGGCAGGGTTACGTCCCAGTTGTTTGGCGAATGGAAAACATGGTAGTGATAAATCACCTTGGTCTTTCTCACGACTTACCCCTAATGCATTTTTCCAAAAGTCGCCTTCAACCCCTATATCAGCAAGTGCTGACTCCAGAGATGGCTCAATTAATTGACGAAGGATTTCCATTAGATCACATCATTGGGTAACGAAGAACTGCAGCCAAGCCACCGAAACCAGAATTGAGTTGAGCCCCTTCTTCTGTGTCTATCGAAATGAACTTTACTTCTGCACGACCTTTCGCTGCCAGTAACGAGAACTCATCAATCAAAGATATCGAACTAAGTTCAAGCAAGTCATCTCCATCGGCCTTACATTTAGGACAAGATGGAAGGGCTTCCATCCTGCCTATACTGGCAGACCATTCATTTGAACAGGATTTACATTCAATTGAGACGACATTCTTTCTCATCCCTTCACTAATCAATAGTTTAGCAACGGCTCCTTGTTCGAGAGCCTTTCTAATCATGACTTCACCGTAAGTCGCTTTAGGGTGTTGTTTTACTAATTCTTCGAGGAACTCGGTAACTACCTTCCGTTCTGCATCAAGTTCAATTTCACCCATCAAACCTCCTGCATTATCGACTAATTCACGAACACCACTTTCATTGGAATAACCTACATCAAATGTGGTTTTAGCAATTTTCTTAGTGATTTCATGGTGGAAGTAATCATTCTTTACAACGAAATCCTTTGTTGCTCCTGGCCCGCCAATGATGATTGCTTGGATGTTTTCTAATTCAGGCAGCCAGTAGGAACAAGCATGCTCTGCAGCGCGCTTGAAGAAGTTGTGAGCCGCTTCTTCAATCAATCTCTCGAAACGTTGAGCAGACTGACCTCCCTGACGGTGTTTCCCCATTATGTTTGATACGAGGAATTCTTGAACATGTATTCTCTTCCCACTAGCGATTCCATATGCTGCTTCGGCTCTATCAATAACAAATAAGCCGTACGATTTCTTATCGATTAGCATGTCTTCTAATTGGGTGAGTTCGAACTTAGAATCACACCTATACCTGAATGAAAGTAATGGTTGAGGCGGATCGTCTACAATCACGGTAATATGACGTGTTTTATTGTTACCAACAATGATTGCCCCCGTGAATAATGCAAGTCCTCTTTCACCTGCATCACGGTACTTCGAAAGCAAAGAAATAGCAGACTCGATTGCTCCTTGGACATTCTTCTTAGTCCCCTTCGACTTAATGTTAGCAGCCTGCCCGTGCTCATTTTGTAGCATTTGGCGAGCATCGGAAACCTGTCGATCTGGTGGTATGATTACAGTAACTAATTCAGTTCCTGAACCCTTCATCTCTCTAAGATCTTCAAGCGCTAATTTTAGCTTGAGTCTGCGAGTAGCCTGTTCTGCGTCATCACTCATACAGGTCTCCCCCAGCCCTAAGGGCTGAGCCGAGGACTTTCAAGCCTTCTGAGAAGGAAGCATCATCAATGGTCGACATTTACGGTGTATGATGACGACCCACATTGTCGCACTAGGGGGCTCTCTGCTTAGGCCAGAGGAGGCCGAACAGAGGTCTCAGTGGTTTGGACAACTTCGACAATTGGCTGTTCATTTGGAAGGCAATGGAAGGAAGTTGGGCATTGTAGTAGGTGGTGGACTTCCTGCAAGAGAAGGTATAACACTAGCAAGAGCTTCTACTTCCGACTCCTATAGACTGGACACTGTCGGAATTGCCGCCACTAGGTTGAACGCAACTATACTTCAGCAATCATTACTTGACATTGGGTGCAATGTTTGCCCGATTATTCCAACTACAACTCATGATGCAGCTGAATTACTAAATGAACATAACTTTGTCATAATGGGAGGCACTACACCTGGCCATACCACAGATGCTGTTGCGGTTGCGCTCGCTAGAGACTCTGGTGCACCACACTGCATAATTGCAACCAATGTATCTCATGTTCACGACAGTGATCCGAGAAAAGATAGCAGTGCCAAAGCAATCGAAGAATTAACGCTCCATGAATTGGCAGAAATTACTGGCACTGAACCACTCCAGCCAGGTGAATCTGCAGCAGTTGACCCCGTAGCTGTCATGTGGGCAATTGAATCGAGTATGAGATTAGCCGTTTTAGATGGAAGAGACCTTAGCATTCTCGAAGATGCATTAGAAGGTAAACCATTCATTGGTACATTGATTAAAGTGGAGTGATTAAGATGGTAGATGCAAAATCAATTAAGGATTCAGTCAGTAAAAAGATAAACAGCGCAAAATCCAGAATTAGCACACAGGTGGCTGCTCACAAGCATTGCAAAATATGTGGGATTACGATAAAGGCAACATCCGAAGAAAGAATCTGCAAGAATCAAGAGTGTGTAGATGATTTTGATAAGCGAGGTAAGAATGACAAGATGATGAGAATCATGTTCGGAGTATTCTTCCTCGCGATAGTGGCTCCAATAGCGCTAAGACTACTTGGGTTTGGCAACTAACTTTGCCTGTGCCATCCTTCAGGAAGTGACATTGGGTCATCCACCATGTTGGCTTTGCATCTCCTGACCATCTCTAATCGCAATGCAATTACGCCTACTTCTTCTTGAGCTGAAATAGTAACACAGCCCTCTTCATCGATAAGAACTGGAAGATTAGGTTCACCCTCTCCATCCCATTCAGATTCAAACTGTTGAACTGCATCCCAATTATCCGGAAGTGGTTCCATCAAATCTGCTTTTGATACAACAACTATCATATCAATTTCAGGAAGTAATGCTTTAACTTCATTCAACAAATTGTTTTGGTCTTCAATACTAGTACCACATTTCTCAGAAATATCCATCAAGAAAATACACAGACTTCCTACGTGTTGAATTGCTGCTATAGCCTGAAGTTCAATCGCATTCCTGTCATCCATTGGCCGATCTAATAATCCCGGAGTATCTACCATCTGATGAGGAACTCTTCGGTGTTTGAAATGACCTACGTGCAATTGTTTGGTAGTGAAAGGGTAATGGTTTACTTCCATATTACCACTAGATAGAGTTGAGATAAATGCACTCTTTCCAACATTGGGCGCACCACATACCACTATTGTAGGGCAAACTTGGTCGATAACTGGTAACTTACGTAATACAAGTCTGCTTTCATGCAGCCATTGCAACGAAGGCCCAAGCCTCCTCATTATGCTTGATAGACGACCATATGCTTCTTTACGGGCATCATGCATGACTTCAAATCTAGCACTTCGAATTATCTTCGCAGCATTTTGCTTTGCAATCTTTCGCATTTGCTTAGCACCCCAGCCTAACATCGAAAGATGGTGACGATAATCATCACATCCAACACATGCATCCACCATTGATTTGTCAAATAATGGCATTCGGTCAAGACTTGGCCAGGATTTCTCGGTGTCTTCGAGATATTGTGACATTACATCAGCAGCTGTTTGGACCATACGAGTGAGTTGCTTACGAACTCGGAATACCTTGACCGGGTCATCAACCCTATCCGCTGCTTTCTTGGCACGACTGAAGCCTTTGTCTAGCACTTCGTCTTCGGTAAGGACGGTGATTAAATCGCGCCATACTACCTTCATCGTAATGCCTCCTAATTTAGTGGGGTCGCCTCCTATTCTTCAAATCGTAGGTTGATTCTACGAACGTCAGTGCTTAGAAGGAGGAGCCCCGACACACCAACATGTCGGACTTACCAGATTGGGCCAAGAGCATGTGGGAAGAGTTAGGATCGCCAGAATTAAGTGAAGTTGAAAGTGTTCACACTGGCGGTTTGATGGGCCGAAGACACGGACTTAGAAAGGATGACATCGTTGAAATTCAGTTGGATGCGAGGTCCCTTAGAGAAGGCGATGACACCTGGGTTAGGGGCAGACTACTTTCTTCCGGAAAATCATCAATCGAGTTATTGACTATCGAAAGAGAACACATCTACTTGGCGCGAGAAGTAATCGTCAAGATTGTATTAATCACACATACAAGGCCTGCATACATCGATGACAAAGAATTACTAGAATTCGAACGTGCTGACCAAAAGCGAAGATCAAACCTTCATGAAAAGGTTGAGAAGAAAACCAAGGGTAATGATGATTCTCACCTTTGGGGTTGATTCTTTGAAATGGTTGGTTGTCGATGACCATCATTTGGAGAAGACGTTCAATTTTGATGACTTCGCTACCGCTCTAGAATTCGTTAATGTTGTTGGTGACATTTGTGAAAAACAAGACCACCATGCCGAGTTTACTCTTTCATGGGGCAGTGTAGTAATCAAAACATGGAGTCATGATGTCCAAGGAATTACTGAAAGGGATTATGACTTGGCTAAGGCTATTGACAAGGTGACAACAAATGGATCCTAAAGGGAGAGAGGTTGCAGGATATCGAATGCATGCATTCGTATGCGGCCATACGCGTCCAGAAGGTTCAGTCAGAGGTTGTTGCAGCGAAAAGAATTCTCTTGAGTTGATGAGGAAATTCAAACTTGATACCAAGGCCAAAGGCATTCATGATGTTCGAGTTCAAAAGTCAGGATGCTTAGACTTCTGTGAAAACGGCCCTACCTGCGTCATCTATCCAAATGGAGATTGGTTCAAAATCACTGATGAATCAATTCCTAAACTAGTGGAATTCCTACAAGGCGGGCAGTTGCCCAGCGAATACTTGCTTGACATCACAGTTTGACTGGCCTAGTTGCACCACAAGCTTGACATTTTAGCAAAGTGGTTCTATCTTGCTTGATGAAGTGAGTATCTGGAGCATTACATTGGACACACTTGATGTAAGCGTTGACATAATTGACAATTGTCTTTTTGATTCTCTTAGGGGGGATTCTTCCCTTGAATCGGACACGAGGTCCATCTCTTGAACCAGCGGTACCAAGTTCATTCAACATAAATTGGTAAACATGAATTTCATCTCTTTCCATGTGATTTACTACTTCAGTAAAATTGCGAAAGATTGTGTTAGAACCCTCTATCATAATTTGAGGATCAGGTAGAGTCCATCGTGCACGATTGGAGATCTCTTCAGGGATATTTGACCTGGCGCGGTCAAGCAAAGACTCGTATTCGAAGTCGGACATCAAACCCTTCGCCGAGTCCGCTCCATTTGAGGGTTTCCGCCTTCTTCGCCATCTGCGCAACGATGGGTTGATGTCTGATAGACTACCCGAATACCTCCATGGAGACTGGAAAGAGCATCGAGGAGTTGCGAGTAATGGTTGGAAATCTTCGCAAAGAAGGACTCAACTCGCAACAGATTGCGGACGAAATGTCATTGTCACAAGATACTATTGCATGGCTTTTAGCCGGCAGTACTGCAGGAGAAAAACCACAAGATGTTGGGATTGGCTGGAGAACGATTGGAGTAAGGCCTCAACGCATTGCCGCAATAGGAGCGATTATGGCAGATGTAGTCGCTGAAGAATGCGGAGATAGTATTGACACTATAGTTGGTATTTCGATAAACGGAGTTCTATTTGCTAATGAAGTTGCTAGCCAATTAGGATGCGAAGTTGCGATTCACCGCAATGTAGATGGGGCACCTGGAAAAGGCTCTCTTTCCAACAAGTACGGACAAGTTGCCGGAAAGAGAATTGTAATTATTGATGATGTATTATCCACCGGTGTAACAATGTCAAGAACAATTCAATCTATGAGAGATGCAGGAGCTGAAGTTTCTCTTTGTACAGTATTAGTCAACAAAACCGTGCGCAATGAAATCGATGAAGTGCCACTCCGCGGAATAATTAGAGTTGCAGTTGTTTGAGGTGATTAGCAATGCATTGGGCTGATTTTGCCGCACAGACTCTGTCTAAAAGAGGTAAAAAACACATTATCGCTTCAGGGATTACTCCTAGCGGTGAGTTCCACATCGGACACTTACGTGAAATTTTGACTGGAGACATGGTAACAAGAGCATGTAAGGATGCAGGTTTGGATGCAGAATCTGTATTCATTGTCGACTCCGCTGACCCTCTTAGGAAAGTGTACCCTTTCCTGTCAGATGAATACGAGAAGTACATTGGATGTCCGTTAGCCACGATACCAGCACCTGATGAAGATGGAAGGCCTGGAACAGATGGCAGAAGTTATGCTCAACACTTCTTGGAGCCCTTCTTAGCGGCATTGGAACAGATTGATGTTAAGCCTAGAATCATTGACAACTACTCATCATATTCAGAAGGAAAGTTTGCAGAAAAATCGCGTATTGCTTGTGAGAAAGCAGATGAAATTCGTGAAATCATCGAAAGAGTAAGCAGTAGAGAATTGGCACCTGATTGGTTCCCCTTCAATCCTTATGGCCACAATGGTAGCCTCGATGGAGTCACAGTAACTGGATATGAATGGCCATATGTGCATTGGGAGCAAGACGGTATACCTGGGAAATCTGATCTCAATAAAGCAGAAGGTAAACTCCCTTGGAGAGTCGATTGGCCTGCGAAATGGGGTTGGGTCGGCGTAACTTGCGAGCCTTTTGGTAAAGACCACGGCGCAGCGGGAGGATCTTATGCCACCGGTGTTGAAATTTCAAAATTATTTGGTGATGAGCCCCCTAACCCATTGGTTTACGAATGGATTTCTCTGAAAGGTCAAGGCGCAATGTCATCATCTACTGGAAATACTGTTGGACCATTGGAAGCTTTAGAATTGGTACCTCCTGAAATCTTGAGATATCTAATCGCCTCTACTAAACCGAAGAAAGCAATTACTTTCGATGCAGGAATGTCGCTAGTTGAACTGGCTGATGAATACGAGCGAATGGCTTCAAGGGACATTGTTGCTGAGTTGCAAGATGAGAATCTATCGCGAAGACAAAAGGTAGCAGTTGAAGACGCTGAAGGAGCACTCCGAATGAGTTCAATTGGTGACATGAAAGAATCAAGTGTCACATTCAGACACCTTTCTATGCTTGCTCAAGTAAAGACGGATGAGGAAATAATCCAGAACTTCGGTCAAGAAGTATCAGATCGCCTATCTCGAATGCGTAATTGGATCAATGGACCTCATTTTCCAGAAGAACTGAAGATTAAGGTCCTCGATGAGCCATTTGCCGGACTGGATTCTGTAATAACTAGTGCACTACACGCCAAAATTAGCCTATGTGAATGGGATACGAAATCAATATCCGAAGCAATATCTTCTGCATTCCGTGATTCCGAAATTAACACGAAAATGGGCTACAGAACTCTATATCAATCAATATTAGGTGTTGAAAAAGGACCTAGATTGGCACCGATTATGGCTGAATTAGAAAGAAGCCATGTCTTGAAATTACTCGGCTAAAGTATTACTAGCATAAATATGCAGAAAATAGCAAATATGTACCGTTCCATTGAAAGGGGCCAAGGGGTTATGGCGCGACATGGGCGGAGTCTATTGTCCAAGTTGTGAGGCTGGAGTCGAACCCGCTTCGAAGTTTTGTTTATCTTGTGGTAATGATATGACCGTACGCGGTCCAATTACCGCTACAGGACATGACCTCAACCAATTGAAGGATGTAATCAGAACACGTGATGACCTATCGATGGCTGAAAAATTCGATATGATTGCTAAGGTAGAAGATGGTGCAAACCCCATTCTCCTGGGAATTGCTGCTCCGGCAGATGGTGACGAAACTGCTGCAGAATTAATGGAAAAAGAAGTCAAAGAAGATGCCATTAGCAATGTATTTGCAGATTACCAATTCGGTGAGTCAGCTGCTGCATCCGCTGCTGTAAGAGCAACAGTAAAAGGTACTGATGGATGGGCATTAGTGCAAAAAGGAACCCTCGACCTTTCTGAAGGACTATTCAGAGACGCAATGAACCTTGGAATGGAAGCAAGTACTCACATTCACGATGTATCAAGTGGTGAACACGAAGGTATCGACCCTGAAGCTATGCGTTCAATCCCTGTTCTCAAACCTCCTAAACGTTCATTCTGCCCTAAATGTGGTTCAGATATACACGCTAACACTATGCTTCAATGGAGAAAGTGGAGAGATTCCTCTGGAGACGTAGTTTCAATGCAATTAGAAGCAAGTATGGAAACTGCTCTGATTCAAGTCGCCTCGCATTACCTAACCGTCATTGAGAAGATGAAGGATAATGCAAAGACTGTAGATGAGAAGGCTTTGATTAAGAAACTCGAGAAGCAAGTACGTAAAGAGATGGAAAAGGAACTCGAAGGAAGAAGTGTCGCATCAAAGGACAGTAAACCAAAGGAAGAGAAGAAACCTGAATCAAAAGAGACAAAGAAGAGTACTCCTAAGAAATCAAATGCCACCACTCCTAAGAAAAAGGCAGGAGGAATGTTTGGTGCTAAAAGACCAAAGAAGACATTCGAAGGCGACCCATCAGACAAGGCCGATTGGTTCCTATCTGAAGCCCTAGACACCGTTTACGACCCTCATGGGACTGGTAAATCAGTCAAACCAAAAACAATCCTGGCAAGATCATCAGAAGGTAACGTTAGAGTTCAAGATGTTGTACGAGTCTATGACGCAGAGGGTAAAGACGGAATCAGCGATCTAGCATGGACTAGCCCTCTTACCCAGTACATTATCGAAGCATACGATGCTTGTTGATCAGTAGTTCACTTTCAACCTCATCGGTTGAATATCGACTTCTCTCATCGCCTTGATTGCTGCTACTTCCATCTTAGCGCCAGACATAGTAGTAACGAATGGTATGTTCATTTCAACAGCTAAGCGTCTCATCATATTTCCATCACGAACAGCACCACCTGAAACAGTTGGGACATTCACGATGAATGAAACCTTACCAGTACGCATCAAATCTAGAGCATCTGGGTGCTTCCTGTCTGTTATTCTATAGACCGTTTCAACTTCGACTCCACCCGCTCTTATCACGTCAGCAGAACCTGGCGTGGCAAATATGGTGAACCCCATTTTACTGAGGTCTTCTGCAATCGGAACTAACTCTTCTTTGTCTCCATCCCTAACTGTAAGATAAGCGCCACCATCAGTTGCAACTGGTATTTCAGTCGCCAACCTTGCTTTAAGATACGCTACATCTGCCCTAGTATCAGACCCATATACTTCGCCTGTGGATTTCATTTCAGGCCCAGGCGCTGGATCTAATCCTTGTAATTTTATGAATGGGAAAACTGGAGCCTTTACAGATACATGCCCTGATGTAGGGACCGGTATGTTTTGATCCTTCAGTTTGATGCCAAGCGTCACTCTTGCTGCAATTCTAGCCATTGGGACACCTGTTGCTTTTGCCACAAATGGTACGGTTCTACTACTTCTTGGATTTACTTCTAAACAGTAAAGGTCGTCACCTTGTATAGCGAATTGAATATTGAAGCAACCAAATATATTGAGTCCTAAACCTATTTTCTTCGTTTGTTCTCGAACTCTTTCAAGCATCTCATCACTAATGTTCTGAGTAGGTATGAAACAAGTTGAATCACCGGAGTGTATTCCTGCTTCTTCGAGATGTTCCATGATTGCACCGATAAGGACTTGCTCGCCATCTGCTGCAGCATCTACATCCAATTCAATCGCATGTCCAAGATATTCGTCGACCAGAAGAGGTTTGTCAGGAGCAAGATAAGCTTCTCTTAGATACGCTTCGAGTTGCTTTTCATTGGCTAGAATTTCCATACCTCGTCCACCCAAGACATATGATGGCCTAATTAGAACAGGGAAACCTATTTTTTCAACTGCATTTCTGACATCATCCGCACTGGTACCAGTAGCCCCACGAGGCATTTGTATTCCGGTTCGTTCTGCGAAATCTTCGAATCGCTCCCTATCACTAGCCTCATCTATAGCGTCACAAGAAGTCCCTAGTATCTTTAGATCAATCCCTAAGGTAGGAATTCTTTCTTCCAGAGGTAGTGCCAAGTTTATCGCAGTTTGACCTCCGAATTGGAGTAAAATACCATGAGCATTCTCCCTAAGCAATACTTCTGAAACACATTCCAAAGTCAATGGTTCGAAGTATAACCTATCCGAGGTATCGAAATCAGTTGAAACCGTTTCAGGATTGTTGTTCATCAGAACTGCATCCATCCCTGCTTCTCTAATTGCTTTCACAGCATGAACGCAGCCATAGTCAAATTCGATACCTTGCCCAATTCTAATTGGACCTGAACCGATTACAATTTGTCTCTTCTTAACACGTTCAGCAAGCCCAGGTAATACGTCTATTCGATTATCACCCTTAGGCTCGTAGGTCGAATAGTAGTATGGGGTCTTAGCAGCAAACTCTGCAGCACACGAATCAACCATTCTGTAAATTGGGTGAATAGAGTGTGCATGCCTTACCTTCATCACCGCTTCTTCACCACGACTAGACGCTGCTCCCTTCATGCCGGATGCGGGGAATCCGGAAAGAGCATCTGCGATGTGTGCATCACTAAAACCGTGACTCTTCCACTTGCGTAAATCATCTGAAGATACATTGCTAGGCGCACATCCCATTGCCACAATTTGATTCTCCATATCTGCGATCTTTTGGAAACCATACAAGAACCACCTTGTAATCCTAGTAATTTCATGGACACGTTCAATGCTCCATCCCCTTCTAAATGCTTCAATAACAGCACCCATTCTTCTATCAGTGGCTATACTAAGCCAATCTACTAGGACAGAGTCTGGTAATTTCTCATTAGCTCTTTGAGCCATTCCTTCCCCTTCTGATTCATCAGCACGTGTTAATGGCTTAGGGTAGTGAAGTCCTTGCTCTAAAGACGCCCATGCTTTCAAGAAGGCCTCTTCAAAGCATCTACCGATAGCCATTACTTCCCCAGTAGACTTCATTGAAGTGCCAAGAGTTCTGTCTGCAGTTCTGAACTTATCGAATGGCCAACGAGGTATTTTTACTACGCAATAATCCAAGGTAGGCTCAAATGCAGCAGTTGTGCCTTCACCCGTTATCGGATTTGGTAATTCATCTAGAGTATATCCTACTGCAATTTTGGCAGCCATCCTTGCGATAGGATAGCCTGTTGCCTTTGAAGCGAGTGCAGAGGATCTAGAAACACGAGGATTGACCTCAATTACTCTGACCTCTCCAGTAGATTGATTCACAGCGAATTGGACATTGCATCCACCTTTGATATTCAACTTCCTAATCAGTGATAACGACATATCTCTCAATTGCATATGGTCTCTGTCAGAAAGCGATTGAACCGGTGCAACAACAGTTGATTCTCCAGTGTGGACACCCATCGGGTCGATGTTTTCCATAGTATAGACAATTGTTGCATTATCTGTAGTATCACGCATCACTTCATACTCATATTCTTGCCAACTAAGAATACTTTCTTCGATTAAGACCTGCCCGATTCTACTGTTTCTCAACCTTAGGGTTGCGAT
>JAOMTZ010000022.1 GCA_028356125.1 Candidatus Poseidoniaceae archaeon | reverse complement strand
GCTTGGCACATGCTAGCATCAGAATTTAGCGACTCGACATTACATCAGCAAGGATCCGGTGAATTCGACCCACTATTTGTCATCACAAAGTTGGGGGCTAAAGTGAACCGTCTAGTTGTTGCAGGACTTCTTGAGAGATTAGAACCAAGAGAAACCTCGAATGGCGCAACTCTATGGCAAGGCCAACTAAGAGATCCATCTGGACTACATTACTTCTCGGTTGGAGATTATGCACCAGAGGCTATGCGTGAACTAACTGTCCAATTAGCATCAAGAATTGATGATGGAGAAACTGTCATGCTGATAATGACTGCAAAGGCTAGATATTTCCAAAATGATGAGGGAGCAGTATACACTAGCCTTCGCCCAGAAGAGGCTGCTGTTATTACCAGGTCGAATTACCGAAATTGGCTAGTAAAAGCAGCAGAAGGACTACTTGAAAGAATGGATGCTCATGATAAATCCTCATCTCTTGAGAAAAACCTTCAATCTTTAGCTTCTGCAGGAATACCAGAAAACCTTCGTGAAGGTATTTTGCTTGCAAACGAGCATTATGGTGAAATTGACTTGGAGAATTATAGACTCAATATTATGCAAACATTGGATATCGCAGAAGACAAGATGCCAACCGCAACTGCACCTAAAGTGCCAACTCCACAAACAAGTTTGGATGTTGCTGATGAATCATCAACACCAGAGGCCTCAGATGGGGGGGGTCGATTTGAAGCAAGTTATGCTCGACCTAATTTCTAGGCTAGATCAAGGAGAAGGAGTCGATTTCGACACGCTTCTCTCTAACGCTGCAGCAAGAGGGCATGATAGAGATGCTGCTGAATCAAGCTTAGATGATTTGTCGGAAGAGGGCACTGTTCATGAACCAAGATTTGGATGGTTTAAGATAACTGTTTGACCATTATTACTCCAACAGGTTGAAGTTCTGTTCGCGTCCTCATCAGTTTACAGGTGAGATTATGGCAGGAACTGATTTCTTTATCCGCCCAGCAAGTGGGACATCGAGTACCGACTGGCTTAGGCTTCCAGACGCAGACATTAGTGTTGTAATTACAAGGAGGATTACACGTACAGTTCTCCACGGTGGAGAGGGTGACGATCTTGTAGATGAAGGCGCTGAGTCGGCTGTATACACTGTTCGTGGTGAAATGAGCCACGATGAATACAAGAAAGTCTTGAAGATGTTCAGAAGTGGACAACCATACATTCACGATCCTTACGAAGAAAGAGATGTGAAAACCGTTTTTGGTAGAATAGAATATGATGGTTCCAAAAACACTTACACATTCGAATTTATTGAAGATATACGCTGAGGTGCAATAAATGAGGTCACTGGATGAGTCTAGAGAAATACTCTATGTCATCAGAACGTTAGATGTCCTAATGGGCTCAGGGGTAGGTCTTGAAGCGGCTATTCATTCGATATCCCAAGGAGGATATGGAATTATTTCGAAAGACTTTGCCGTATTGATGGAGAACATCAACAAAGGAAAGCCAATGGAAAGAGAACTCCGTGCTCTACTGAAGAAGGCTGAAAACGATGGCTACAAAAGAGTCATCAATACCATGCTCAACAATGTAACACAGAATACTGACATTATCGAAACTTTGCGTAAGCAAGGCGAAAGAATGGAGGAAACTCGTACTGAGGCTGTGAAAGAATATATTGAAGAGCTTGGAGGAGTTCCTGAAACTCTTCTATCAATAGGAATGATAGGACCTATTATTCTATCAATTCTAGGAATAGCACCACAATTGATGGAAGGTGCTGAAGAATTGTTTGGAACAATGAACCAAGGCACGATTATGACCATCGTTAACGCTGGACTATTTTTCACATTGGCAGGGATGGCAATGATTGGATTAAAGGCCCACACAAAGGACCCGGGGTTGTGATACAATGATTTTCGGTATTCTTGAGATGTTTAGAAATGAACCACTTTTGTTGTTCATAATAACTCTAGGAGTTGCGTGTGCTATTGGTGGCATACCACCTATTATTGAGAGGCAACGCCGAAGATCTATTGAAAATGACCTACCTGCTTTACTCGAAGCTTTGTCAGATTCACTAGGAGCAGGTTTGGGACTTCAACAAGCAATGATGGCTGAGGCTGACAGGAACAATGGCAAATTAGGCAAATTGCTAAAGGAAACCTTAGCAGAAAGTCATGCATCGTCTTTCGATGCTGCACTTTCAAACTTTGCAACTAAGTCTCGTTCTTCCCAGGTACAAAGAGTAATGCACCTTATTTCAACTGCTATAGAGCAAGATGCTCCGTTGAGGAACATCTTAGCCGATATGTCCAGAGACTATGAGAGATTGAATGATTTAATGAATAGAAGAGAATCTGATTTGATGGGTAGATCTATTCTAATTATCATGTTCGTTTCTGTAGGACTTCCTTTTCTAATTGCATTCATCGTTGGTCTATTCGCACCAAGAAGCCAGGGGTTCCAACTTGAAGACTTCAACTCATCATTCACTATGTTCTTCGGAGCAGCATCTCTTGTGGCGATTGGAGTTAGTGGAAGAATGCTTGGCAGGATGCGCTCAGCACTATGGTGGGCACCATTATGGATGGCAGTTTCTATGACTATCTATCACGTTGGAGTTCAAGTAATCGGAGGTTGAAGAAATGGAAAAAATATTGGATCAATATGGAAGAGTCACAATCTACATGGAAGGGAATCATCCAGCACCTATGTATCACGTAGACGGAGGTGTTGAACCTAATCCATATGGCAATCTGGCAGCATTACTCGAGGATGACAATCTGGAAGAAGTGATGTACAATGGAGGCGCACAGTGCGTTAAAGTTGCTCACAGAGATCACGGCATGTGTAGAACAAATGTTTGGGTTGATGACCAACAGGGTATTGAAATTTCAAAGAATATTGCTGCATTTACATCTGTCCCGCTTGGAGATGGCCCTGGAATGGTACCAATTTTTGATGGCAGATTACCCGATGGTAGCAGAGTAAACGGCACAATACCTCCCGTATCCCCAGACGGACCGACTCTTACTATTCGTAAATTCAGAGAAGACCCGCTAACAATGATTGATCTGATTAAGTTTGGAACTGTAAATCTAAGATTAGCAGCAATGATGTGGGTTTGGATTGAAGGATTGGATAGTAGACCTGCAAATTTCGTCATAGCAGGAGGAACTGGTTCTGGAAAGACCACTACTCTGAATTGTCTTGGAATGTATATTCCTTGGCACAAGCGCCTCCTGACAGTAGAAGATACTGCTGAATTACAAGTCTACCATGACCACTGGTTGCGAATGGAAACACGTAGAGAAAGGCCAGATGGAACACCTGCAGTTGACATGAACGATTGCCTGAAGTCTAGCCTAAGAATGCGACCTGACAGAATAATTGTGGGAGAAGTTCGTTCTAGTGAAGCTGCAACTTTACTTACTGCAATGAATACTGGTCACGATGGTTCATTCGGTTCTCTGCACGCAAATACTGCAATGGAAACAATAACCAGGATGATTAATCCTCCAATGAATGTACCACCAATTATGCTAACTGGTCTTGACCTAATTATTATTCAGGCCAGGCTACACGTAAACGGTAAGACTGCAAGAAAGATTACTGAAGTTGCAGAAGTTGCCGGTATGGAAGGAGATAAGCCTAGATTGAATGCAATATGGAAGTATAATGCTGCAACTGACACAATCGAGGAAACTGGAATTCCCTCAAAGATGCGAGAAACTATTTGCAAAGCAGCAGGAATTACTCCTGCTCAGTTCGAGCAATACGTAACACAGAGAGAACAAATCCTTGCTGATCTAATTCGAAGAGACATTAGAGATATTGAGACTGTTACTAAAGTCATCCAAAGTTTCTACGCCACTCGTTAATCGTTTGAAAGATTCAGACGAGCAAGTAATTCGTCAACACCATCGATTTTGGTTCTTAGTGAGTTAACTCTATCAGAAGCATCTGCAACAGATTCTGCTAATTCAAGATCATCATCCAAGACCTCTTCGTCACCATTAGTGCGGAATTGCTGAGCAAGTCTCTTTAAATCTGAAATTATTGAATCGACCTCGGTGTCTGATACTTTTATTCCAGGAGCAATTCTTGGAATTTCCGAAGGCGAAATGTGCCCTAATTCTGCCCCAACGACTCCAGCAGCAGCGACTACTCTCGGCCTTAATTCAGCATTATTGACTGCATATCCTTTCTTTTCAAGGAATCTGATTACTAAAGTCTGCTCTGTGTCACCATAATGGCCACCTGCCTTCTTCAAAACGGCTTCAACTAATTGTTCAAAGCCATCTATATTACGTTCTAAGCGATCTAGAGTTCTTCTTTCATTAGGCTGCAAGTGAATCGCACCATGTTGTAACAATCTTGCTACTCTAGTTCTTCTAGCGGTTCTAGGATCACTTGCTGCAATCTCTTCATCTAATGAGATTTGTAAATCAAATAATGCGTGTATTCTACCCGAAACTGAAGGTAGGCTCATGTCCAAATACAATTCTCTAGCCTTTTCTTCAAATGCCATTCTAGCTTTGACCATGTGGCCGTCATGAGATCTTATCAATTCAGGAAGAGCATCCCTAAGCAACTCTCTTGCTTCTTCGAAATGCCGCAATGCTTCTCTTTCTCTCCAGGAGTTTGGCATTTTGTGCATAGCATCTTTTTCTGCTTTGGCTGTTGCATCAAGAGAATAAAGTCTGGCCCTGACATAATCTGCTGCGTTTTCATCATTAACTGGCAAGCCATGTCTTCCAAGGCTAGAAATGAATGCATTTACATCTTCAGAGTCATCGACTGAACCAACTAAAAGATAATCTCGGCAAAGGGCATCTATCTCTGCAGTTCTACCCTCAATCTCGATTACAGAAGCCGTTAATTCAACAACTGGTGCAACTGGTGCAACTGCCGAAACTACCACTGTAGGAATTGTTTCGACGGTAGTTGGAGGGGAGATATCGATTATCTCGACTTCATCTTGTTCAACTATGTCTTCTATTACTTCGATTTGATTTGATTCAAGAATGACCGTTGGTTCAGCAACTTGTTGGATCTCAACAACCGGTTTAACCACTGCTTCATATTCATCTGATGGTGAAGGAATTGTAACCGCTTTTGGTTTACCTCTAGGTCTTCGCAAACTTTTCTTGATTGATCCCCAAGAGCCCGATTGAGATGTTAATACTCCTGCAACCCTCATCAGTAGAGCTTGTTTTGTCCCAGAGCGTGGTAGGTCTAATTTCGAACACAACTCATGAAGTTGATCTCTTGAAAGTGTATCTAATTTCTCTGGAGTTAATTGCTTAGCATCGTGATTGAGGTGCAAAAATAGACGTTGCCTCCTCTCTCTAATCGAACCAGACTTTTTGACTCCAAAGACAGCTAGAACATCTCCTAATTGGTTATTTAATATGGAATCTATACCATCTGGAGTTAAATCCCACTCATCTAAAACGAGGTCTGCAATCAGTTTAGCGCGTAGTACTTCTACGGAACCATTTCTAGAAAGTCCATGCCCTGCACAGATTTCTTTCAGCCGATCTAACCTAGCCTGATGAAGTTCAGAAAGAAGGGTTTGCTTGTCGTTCATTTGCATACCTCCATTATGCCTCCACTCCTCTCCGTATTTGAGGTTGCACCCCAACGAATGCCGTTAGAGGCTGATTATTGAAGGGTAATTTTGCTGTCATGGCCCCTACGGGGCCGAGAAAAATAGGCTGATTAAGGGCAATACATTCAAACCTCTACATCTACGAGTGATGTGAGGGAGATTGTTGGGGCGTAACGAAAGAGCTGCAAAAACTACGTTGAAAGAAGCCACTGCTCTCGCTATTGGCATAATAGATAATGTCAGGCATGACCTTAGGCGAGAAGAAGTTCGTTTAGAAGAAGAAATGCGTGAAAGAGTTGAAGCGGTACAGGCTATTCTGAATGAAGTTGCCAGTATCCAAGATGCAATAGTTGCGGGAGCATCAGAGGTCAAAAGGGAATTAGAAAAATCCAAAAAGAGGATGGTTAAAACTGGAGATCGAGAGTTTATGGCGACACAAATAATCGGTTCTGCCACCCGTCTAGGCGAACTTAGGATTCTCCACCTAGATGCTGTTAACAGAATCCAAGGAGTACTTGCAAGACCGCCTTCAGCAGTAGATATCATTGAACGTATGACCAAGGATTTGCTGAAATTATCTGGTTCATGGGAATCATCTGCCAGAGAAATCGATGAAGCTATCGCCGATGTTGTCGATGTTAACGCACCGATTGAGATGATAGAACTATCTAGAGAATTAAACAATAACGGATACGACCTTATCCTTGCAGGAGATGACAGGGGCCCGGAAAATATTGAGAAATGTCGTAACAAAATTCGACAAATGACGGGCGAAGATAGAATCAATCAATCGTGATCTTCTTCTTTCAGGAGAGGAGTGTATATCCTATCTTCCGAAAGCCTACCTTTGGATACTAAATCTTCGATATAATTGTCCATTAACTCCTTCATGCGTCCACGCTTATCTGCTTCTGGTACCTCTCTCATGACCATTAGGAGTTGATTCCAATTGAAAACAAGGTTATGAGCACCAGAATGACTTTCCTCAAGTGGGAAAATTCGTTCTACACTCGTGGTTACCATACCATCTTTGCTTACAGTTTCTAGAATTATGTCTATGCGAGGATCTGAATCCTTCGGACCCTGTGATTCTGAAACCGAAGTGAAAGTTTTCCACTCTGTCAGCGGGTTTTCAAAACCTAGAGTTCGACCTCTATTGCCAACATCTGTAAGAATTGTCCTAACTTTACGTTGCTCGACTATTAAGCCAATTTTATCCAGCATGTTTTCTTCGATACTATCTAGGATTGTCATCTCCAAACGCAGAGAGAGTGCGGCTCCCGCATCTATTACTCTTGAAAATCTCGAGATTGGGAAATCTTCTCTTGTCAGCAGAACAGTATAGCCTTCCAATGGCACAGGAATATATCGAGACCTAGTGTCGTCTTGACGCTGCATTCCTAAAGTGTGCCTTCTAGCTCTTGATGGCAAAGATGAATGTAATGCCCTAGTAGTGGTATAACCATCGATATCTCCATCTTGTCTAAATTTCTCCAGCCATTCTACACGCTCAAAGGCGTCTTCTGGAGCTTCACCTAAATCTTCAGGGAGCATCACTTTGATATCTTTTCTCGACCTAATTAGTTGTCTTTTGACAATATCACAATCAGCAATAATTATTCCTCTTTTTGGAATATATTCAGGTTTATCCTCACCAACTAGGACTCTAGTTGGTTCTCTTCTTGGAAGTACTAAGTTAGAAGACAAGCCTTTGACTCGGTTATTGTACCACCAGTTAGCAGAAACTGGCACCATATCTCCATGGCCATCAATCAACAACTGTATCGCTGTTTCCACATGTGGCACTTGTTTTTCAATAAGATTCAGTCCATCTGGTGAACTGTCAATGAATTTCTTGGCATGCGTGCTTACTCCGTCCCCAACTTCTGGGCACAAAAGGATCTCAAATCGGTCCTCTTCGGTCATCACATTTGCCTCGGCCAGCACTTACCGGCGTTCTACGGGCGCCCGCCACTCGTTAAGAAGGCGACCCTTGTGGGATGTTCCATGGAGACCAATGTTGCACTTGACACTCTAGAAGGGCTTCGCGACATAATCAACGCTAACCTTGAAGCTCTAATTGAAGAGCAATGTGTCATTCACGGTGAAGTTGCAGAAGTTTCAGGTCGCATACTATTGGCTGGCGGTAAAAGACTGCGACCGATTCTAGTTCACCTGGCATACGAGTTAGCCGGGGGGGAAAATCTCGATGAAATAATGCCATTATCCCTGGCTTCAGAGTTCATTCATACTGCAACACTAGTTCATGATGACATTAATGACGAGGCTTTGACCCGAAGAGGAGAGAAAACTATGCACGCATTAGTTGGACAACCTAAAGCCATAATCGGAGGCGACTGGCTATTCGTTCAGGGGTTCGGATTAGGAGGAAGATACAGAAAAGAAGTCGTAGATGTCATGGCTAGTTTTTGCTCACGCTTGGCTAGTGCTGAGTTCAGCCAATTAGATCACGTGCTAGATCTTTCCACATCTCCAGAGGATTACTTAGAGATTGTTAAAGGAAAGACTGCAGGTCCTTTTGCTGCTGGGTGCCAAGGCGCAGCACTTGTTGCAAATGCAAGTGAACCTGAATGTCAGGCGTTGTTTGATTTCGGATTAGAACTTGGAATTGCATTCCAATTAGTTGATGATTTACTAGACATTAGAGGAGATGAAAGGATGGGTAAACCAAGAGGAGCAGACATCTATGAAGGAAAGATGACATTGCCTCTAATACATGCTCTAACCCTCCTACATGGAGAACAAAGAGTAAGACTTGCTGAGATAATCAGAGACTTCGATGATTCGCTATTTGATGAATTGATATCGCTGCTAGAGAATGCAGAAAGTCTGAGTTACTCTGAGATATTAATTAACAATCATTTAGAAAGAGCATTGCAACATATTTCAGTTTTTGAGGAATGTGAAGCAAAGCAACTGCTTAAACATGTAGTTGAAATGGTTCAGAATCGCCACTCCTGAGGTGTTTGTTTGTCAAATTACGACCGTGATGTTATCGTTATCGGCGGAGGTCCCGCCGGTAGTACTGTTGCTCGCTACGCAGCAGCCAACGGTGCTGATGTCTTGGTAATCGACGGTAGAGACCCAATTGGAACACCTCTGCAATGTGGAGAATTAGTTCCAACCAATGACGAAATGAGACGCTTGTGCCCCGACGTCCCCGATATGGATGACCTATTCCAAACTCCACCTTCTGCAATTTCTAGACACTCAGACAAGATGCATTTAGTCCCCCCATCTGGTAAACCATTGAAATTCGATTTCGACGGATACGTATTGAATAGAGTTGCGCACGATGAGTTCTTAGTAGAAATGGCTAAGAAGTCAGGGGCCTCTTACATGGTGAACTCAAGGGTTGAAAAGGTCGAAAATGACACTGTTTATCTGAAGAACGGAGAAACACTTACTGCACGTATCATTGTAGATGCAGGTGGGCACAACGGGCCTATTCGAAGAGACTACTGGAATGAAAAATCGGTTAAAATACCGGTCAAGTTCGTATTAATGGAAGGAGATTTTGGAGAAGCGGTTGAATTGCACTTTGGTTCTATGGCCCCAGGTGGGTATGCTTGGATGTTCCCAAAACAAAGTGGCGCAAACATTGGATTAGGAATTCAACGCAGTTTCGCAAAAGGGAAAACTCTCAATCAATATACTGATGAATTCACCTCGAAGTATGATGGAGAGGTTACTTTCAATGGAGCAGGTTCTCTACCAATGTCTGGCACCATTAAGAAATTTGTAAGAGGTAATTACATGCTTGTAGGTGACTCTGCGGGAATGGTCCTACCCTCTAATGGAGCAGGCATTACCATCGCTATGATCGGTGGTCGTATAGCTGGAAAGGTGATCTCACAGCATCTACAGGATGGCACTCCTCTCGAGAATTACGAGAAAATCTGGAAGAAACAAATGGGTAAAGTTATGCGCAATTCCAAGAGGTCTTTCAAAGTAGGAAGTCTTCTGTTTAGGTTACCAGATTGGCTACTTAACTTGATGTTTAATAGACTAACTAAAGGAATTATTTGGAGAGCAGTAACTTGTCGAAGGATGTTCTGGGTGATTTAGTTAAGAAATACTTAATTTAGGTATTTTTCTGATAAATCAGGCGGTTGGTTCAAGTGGCTTGCATGACAGGGAGTAACATGCACAGAGATGATGAGGCGGTTAGCCCGGTTATCGCAACTGTGTTACTTCTTGCTATTACTGTACTACTATCGAGTATGGTATTCGTCATGATGGCTTCAACACTAGATAATGTTGAGAAAGCCGACCCTAAAGCTTCGGTATCGGTTAGAACTCTTTCAAATGGATATCATGTAATCACCATTACTAGCATTGACCAATCATTGGACCCTGCTAAAGTTAAGTGGACTATAGTTAATCAAACGGGTCAGAGCGAAGTAATGAAGACTGGATTCGTTGACGATACTGATGTCTATGGAACCGTAGGATCAAATGTCTCATTCCATGATAGAGATGCAGGATGGTCGATGACTAAGGGAGACTATTTCGTGATTAACTGTCAAACCATGGATTGTAATGAAGGATATCACTACTTCCAAGTTGTAGATACTGGTACCAATACATTACTGGCTAAAATAAACTTACCAGCGCTGGAAAGTTAACCGCCAATGAATGACATCTCGACCTTTTCTTTGTCGACAAGTCCTCTATTTTGAGAGTAGGCATCATCACGTATTGTCCAGATAGATCTTACGGCTTCAGCAATTTGTTCTTGACTAGCATTCATTCTTATCAAGGATTTCAAATCATTACCTTTAGATGCAAATAAACAGGTGTATAGCGAACCATCTGCTGATATTCTAGCACGGTTACAGTCACCGCAAAATGGCTTAGAGACGCTTTCGATGAAACCAATCTCTTGACTTCCCCTAAGATACCGGTTCGCAACTTCCCCAACATGGTTAGCACTGATTGGACTGAGATTCTCCAGCATATTCCTCATCATATCACCAGTTATTACTTCGTCACCATTCCAGGAATTTGTTTCCCCTACATCCATGAATTCGATGTATCTAACAATTACATCGCTGCCTACAAAGCGATCTGCAACCATTTTCACTGAGTGTTCATTATATCCTGCCCTGATTACCGTGTTTATTTTCACGTTAAGTCCTGCTTTTCTTGCGGTTTCGATTCCTCGAAGAACCGTCTCGGGTGTCTCATCAGTATCACCCATGGCCTGGAAAGTTTCTACATCTACTGCATCCAAAGAAACTGTAACTCGATTCAACCCCGAATCTGCCAAATCTTGAGCAAACCTCTCTAGCAATATGCCATTAGTAGTCATAGCTATATCGAGTTCTTTAGGTAACATCTTGATGAATGAACAAATATCTTTTCGCAGTAAAGGCTCTCCACCAGTCAATCGTACTTTCGACAGACCTAATGGCATTAATGACTCTACAACATTGCTTAATTCTTCATAACTCAAAATCTCTTTTTTTGCTAAAAATTCATGCCCATCAAAATGTTCTCTCGGCATACAATATCTGCATCTCATGTTGCATCTGTCGGTCAAAGAGATTCGTAAGTCTCGCAACGGCCTGTTGTGAGCATCTCTGACCATGCATATCGGTGGATAAAGACGCACTTCAACATGTGCCTTGGATGACTTCATGTTGGTGAGGCCCTTCGGGGCAATTACGGGGGCATTTAGGTTGGAACAAAATGGCCACACTTCGGATAAATACAATCTAGAGATTGAGAAAAGTTCTCTATCTGGAATTCTAAAATTACCTCCCTCAAAGAGCCACTCTATGCGATGGCTAACATTAGCCAGTATGGATTCAAATCCAACCGAAATAAAAATGTGGGAAATTGGTCAAGATGTTCAGGCTCTGATCGATTGCTTCATAAAACTTGGACTAGAATGGAATGGCAGCGTTTTCAAAGGAGGAGAATTAAGTCAGCCAGGACATACCTTAGACTGTAAAAATAGTGGAACTGCGCTAAGATTTCTAATCGGACAATCTGCAAGTTGTGAATTCCCAATATCTCTAGACGGTGATACTAGCCTTCGTACTAGGAGCTCATTACAATTATTGAAGTCACTAGGTTTAGTGGAGCCTGAAATCAAAGAACAACAATATCCAATCTCGATAACCGGTCCTCTGGAAAAGGCCGTTGTTGAAATTGATGTCTCCAAAACATCCCAATTCTATTCATCATTGTTGCTGATGGCTCCACGTACAGAGGGATTTGAGATATTGACAAGAGGTTCTGCAGTCTCACGTAAACATTCAGAACTTACTTGGGATTTGTGCAAGATAACAGGTGCAAAAGAACCTGGTGTGCCTTGGATTGTTAACTGTCCAGATGTAGAGATTCCACCTGATGCATCTATGATGGCATTTGCAAAACTATCTGGGTTGAAGGTCTCTAACCAACCAGTTGCATCTGATTCAATTGGCCACTCTTTGGAAAACAGTATGCTGAGAGACTCTAACGACTTGATAACCCCCATGGCAGCGTGGTTAGCAGTTGGAGATGGAGGGACTATTTCTGGTGCATCTCACGCTGCTCTAAAAGAATCCAACAGGATAACCAAGACTGTTGAAATGCTTTCGCAATTCGGAATTATATCCACTGCTAGTGAAGATGGAATTAGGATTGAAGGTGGACAAATACCGAGGAGACCAGATGGAATAGTCAGAACCTTTGGCGACCACCGTATTCAGATGACTGCGATAATTTTGGCATCAATATGTGGAGGCACAATCGAGGGTGCAAATCTGCATCAGGTGGCATGGCCATCTTATCTTCAACAACTGAAAGGTTGTGGACTTAAATTCGAAGTTGTTCAACCATGACGCCCGAAATGGTGGTCTAGGGCATTTAATGGAATCCTCATAGCAGTGGGCCTGCCATGAACACATGCCCAAGGATTAGGAATCCTTCGCATATCATCTAAGAGTCGTCTCATTTGAGATAAATTAAGTCGCTCATTAGCTTTCACTGCACCTCTACAGGCGTTAAGGAATGCCAAGTGATCCTTACGTTGTTCAACTGTTTCAAGTGGTGCTCCATCTTCGCTCATATCAAGTAAGATGTCATGCAAGAACGGTTCCAATTGGCTTGCAGATAGTAGAGCAGGAGCGCTTGTTATAGAATACCCTCCCGCATTGTTATTGATTACAAATCCCATTTTCGTAAGGTCTTCCATACGAGCATCTAGTCTTGCGATTTGTCTTGCATCTAGATCTAGTGGAACTGAACTAATGCGTTCTTGAGGTTGCCACAAACTCTCATCATTACGAAGTCTCTCGTAGCGAACTCTTTCGTGAAGAGCGTGCTGGTCGATAAGTAACAATTCTTCTTCAGCCTGAACTAAGATGTAAGAATCTGCGAATTGTGCAAGTGGCTCCATAGCAGGTAAATCGTTTATGACAGGGCCAAGCGGTTCTGCTTTTTCGGGATCCTGTGCGTCACACCCTGCATGGCGATGCAATTCTCTTTCCCCAATGGATAATGCAGGAGCAATCGCTTCAGCTCCAGTTATCGTGGTTTGAGAAGATTCTGCTACTGAGATAGGCCTAGGTTTCTCCTGTTTCTTGTGCTCTATCGGCTTCTCACCGGTTAGTGAGATTTGGGCAGTTTGTGCCCACGCTGGCTTTTTGATAGTTCTTTTTTCTTCAGTCTGTGGTGCTAGAGAAGTTATACCAGTGATTCCACCACTTGATTCTGGCTCTGTAGGGGTGGACTCTAGAGTGTAAGCGATTGCTCTCTCTAATCTCTCTAGAACTCTCCAGGAGTTTCTCAATCTAACTTCTCGCTTAGTAGGATGAACATTCACATCGACTTCGTCAGCAGGCAAGTCAAGAAGCAAGACTGCTACTGGATGCCGACCTTGCATCAACCTTGTTCGATATCCTCTTCTAATTGACTGTAGGAATGGTTGAGCAGCCACTGGTCTCCCATTTATGAGAATGTGAATATCGTCACCTTTGCCTCTAGTAATATCTGGAGTAGAAATCCAACCAGTCCAGTTTTCATCACCCGGTGCGTCTTTGTCACTTGGTGGAGGAGAAATTTGTATCATTTTTCCGGCTTGCCTTCCAAGAACATCATACAGCCGATCTTCCATCTCATCAACTGCAGGTACTTCCAAAATCACTTTTTCATCACTAGATAATCTAAACCCTACCTCTGGATGGCAAATTGCGTGAGATACGACAACATCTACGATTCTGCTTGTTTCTGTAGCAGGTCTTCTTTGGAAAGCAAGTCTTGCTGGCTGATTTGCGAACAGGTGTGATACCTCGATGCAAGTTCCTTCTGCAATCCCTGCAGGTTTAATGGTCTCTTTGTCACCATTATCCATAGAGATTTGACGTCCTTCTGTACCGCTTGGCCGGCTTGAAATTGACAACTTGCTGACCATTCCAATACTAGCCAATGCCTCTCCCCTAAAGCCGAGAGTACCAATCGCTGCCAAGTCTTCCTGTGTACTCAACTTACTAGTTGCATGACGATCTAATGAAAGGGACAAGTCATCCTCATGGATTCCAGAACCATCATCGGTTATCCTCATCAAATCAAAACCACCTCTTTCGATTTCAATCGTAATTCTCTTGGAACCAGCATCGATTGAATTCTCAATCAACTCCTTCACTACCTGCGCAGGTCTTTCAACTACTTCACCGGCAGCAATGTGTCCTATTGTACGATCATCTAATTGTTTGATTCGACCTGGGTCACTCATTTTTCACCCTCCAATATCCTCAATAAATCGTATAGTGCGTCGTGTGCTTGACGTGGACTCATAGAGTCTGGGTCTATACTGGAAAGTGATTGTTTCAAAGCATCTGCTAGCGGGTCTTTTTCGATTCTAACTTGAGGTTGGCCAACGAATCCTAGCAGTGAAGATTGGCCTGCGCTTCGAGCAGTAGGTGTTCCTTTCTCACCGGCTTTCGCACCATCTGCTTGTTTCTCCAAGAAACTTAGGAGGTCACTTGAGCGTTCTACAACATGGCGCGGTAGACCTGCTAAAGCAGCAACTTGCACACCGTAGGAATCATCACAAGGACCATCTGCAACCGTGTGAAGGAATTTTAATTCTCCATCAGATTCTGCCACTTGTACATGTACATTCACCAAGCCTTCAGACTGACCTTCAAGCCCAATTAATTGATGGTAATGAGTTGCAAATAATGTTCTTGCTCGGATTCTACTGCAGATGTCTTCGGTAACAGACCATGCTATTGAGAGGCCATCGAAGGTCGAAGTACCCCTACCAATCTCATCCAATAAGATTAGTGACTTTGAAGATGCTCTTTTCAGAATATGAGCCACTTCCATCATTTCCATCATGAAGGTAGAACGCCCTCTACGGATATCATCCGATGCTCCGACTCTGGTGAATATACGGTCAACCATTCCAATTTGTGCGCTGCTCGCTGGAACAAAGGAACCTACTTGAGCAAGTACTGACAACAAAGCAGCACATCGTAAGTGAGTAGATTTACCGCCCATATTTGGACCAGTTATCAACAAAAACTTGCGCTTTTTGTCGAACTTGATATCGTTAGGAACGAACCCTGATTGAACCTCTAAAACTGGATGTCTCAATCCTTTAGCTACCAATCTATCATCTTCATAGATTGAAGGTCTTGTCCAAGAACGTGTTCTAGCAACTTCTGCAAAGCACTGCAACACATCGATTTGGCCAACATTAGAACTAATGTTTCCTAAAGTTCGGGATTTCTCCTTGCACCTATCTCTTAGATCACGGAACATATCATACTCCATTGTATTGGCTTTGCTAGCAGCCGTCATCAGTCGATCTTCCCATTCAACTAATTCATCGGTTACATATCGATTACCGTTAGTCATCTGTTGCTTTCTTTTCCATTCATCAGGGACCTTAGAAACATGAGTCTTTGTAACTTCGATAAACCATCCTATCTGCCGGTTGTGCCTTACTTTAAGGGAAGGAATTTGTAGTCTTGCTCGCTCTTTGGTTTCCAAATCTTTGAACCATTTGTGACCGATTGCTGCAGCATCACGCAATTCATCTAACTTCGAATCAATTCCTTCGCGGATTAATCCGCCATCTCTTAGTGACAAAGGGATTTCGTCATTCATATTAGCTTGGATATCAATACGCATCATCTCAAGAACGTCCAAATCTTTTGATAATTGATTCAACAATTCATCATCCATTTCTTGACATATTGATTTTAGTCTAGGCATTCTCTCTAATGCAAGACCTATTGCTAGTAAGTCTCTACCGCCTGAGCGGTTGTAAGATAGTTGAGTTGCAAGCCTCTCCATATCCCTAAGACCTCTCAGATTATCTCTAACTTCATCTAATCTTCTAGATGACCTTGCTAGTGAAGCCACTGAATCTTGACGGCTTTCGATTTGGATTTTATTTGCTAGTGGTCTTAGTAGCCATTGCTTTAGAGTCCTACGACCCATAGATGTCCTGCATCGGTCAATAGCGCCAATTAAGGAGCCTTCTTTTTCTCCAGCAAGGGTCTGAGTCAACTCCAAATTACGGAGAGTGGTCTGATCTAGAATCATACTCCCTTCTGGACGCATTATCTCTACTTCCCTTACATCGACAGTATCGACGATATGCATTGCAGCAAGATAGTCTGCCGCTAATCCGGCTGCGTCCATTGCTAATGGGGAGTCATCCAAGTCGATATGTCCTAAATCAGCCACATCGAGAATACTTTTCAGAGCATCCTGTCCTTTCCTTTTGGATGATGAATGTTGAGAAAGAGTTACTCCGTCTAATTGTGAAATGACATTACGAAGTTCTTCTCTTTCAGCATCTCGAGGTGAAAATATTACTTCACGAGGGTTGCTACGCAGCAAGTCATCTAGTAACCGCCCCCATCTTTCATCTCCGTGATGCTCAACCGTCCATACATGACCTGTAGATGCATCAAGAATTGCAATTCCAAGTCCTTCTGA
>JAOMTZ010000021.1 GCA_028356125.1 Candidatus Poseidoniaceae archaeon | reverse complement strand
CACTTCATACTCATATTCTTGCCAACCAAAAATACTTTCTTCGATTAAAACCTACCCAATTCTACTGTTTCTCAACCCCAAAATTGCGATTTCTACTAATTCACCAGTATTCCAAGCAATTCCTCCACCAAGTCCACCTAAGGTGAAAGCCGGACGGATTAAGATTGGCCAACTGCCAATCTCATCTGCTGCAGAGAGTACGTCATCCATCGAATTACATGCGATTGCATTAGAGATTGGTAAATCAATCTCAAGACACACTTTGTTGAATAAGTCCCGATCTTCTGCCTTGTCGATGGCATCTAAATCAGAGCCTATTAATTCAACTCCAAGTTCATCCAATACCCCTGCATGCGCAAGGTCACTTGCAATATTCAGAGCTGTTTGGCCACCCATTCCCGCTAGTAAAGCATCAGGACGCTCGATCTCTATAATTCGCTTTATTGTATCTGGAAGTAGAGGTTCAATGTACACTTTGTCTGCCATTTCAGGGTCGTTCTGAATAGTTGCAGGGTTTGAATTAACCAAAATTACCTTGTATCCATCTTCTCGTAAAGCCTGAACTGCTTGAGAACCAGAGAAATCGAATTCCGCAGCTTGTCCAATCTTAATTGGCCCTGAGCCTAAAACAAGGATCGTCTCTAAGTCCTCTCTTCTAGGCATTAGTTGACACCCCCGTAGTGTGAATCAACCATTTCTCTGAATCTAGTAAACAGCGGATAAGCATCATGCGGTCCTGGTGCCGCTTCAGGGTGGAATTGCACTGTGAATACGGACTTGTCAATCAAATCTAATCCCTCAACAGTACGATCATTTGCGTTCACGAAGCGAACTTTAGGTTTAGCACCATGTAGATTTTCTCCGCTTGGAGAGCAAGCACCTGAAGGGTGCGCTGCTAACATTCCCGCATCAGGGTCTGCTACTGCAAACCCATGGTTTTGACTTGTAATCCATACCCTTCCAGATTCTAAATCCACACAGGGTTGGTTTGCTCCACGATGGCCATATCGCATCTTGTAAGTTTGAAGTCCACTAGCCAATCCAAGCAGTTGATGACCAAGGCATATTCCCATCACAGGAAGATCAGCCTTTACTGCTTCAGCAAGCGTATTGCGAGCCATCGTAGCCTTGCCTGGATGCGCAGGGTCACCTGGCCCATTAGAGCAAAATAAAGCAACAATACCGTATGACTGCGCCTCTTCAAAAGTGGTACTAGGTGGACACCACACCACTTCAAACTGGCAACATAAACTTCTCAGAATATTGTATTTTATTCCGCAATCAATTGCTGCAATTCGTGGCAGAGGATTACCAAGATTATCCCTTGCTCCTTCATTTACGATTACCGGTTCATTGATGGAAACTTGGTCGACTAGGTCTTCTAATTCAGGTGATTGTAAACCATTGAGGTGCTTTTTCAATTGTTCTTCTTCCTCGAGTGGCCCGAATACACATAGGACACATCCATGTTCTCGGACTCTTCTTGTAATCGCCCTCGTATCTACTTCTTCGATACCAGGGACGTCATGGAATGCCAGGAAGTCGCCTATGCTGGCAATGGAATCTCGATGGTCGGGATTCTTCATGGCATGTCTTACAACGACACCACGAGGCCAAACACCTGCAGATTCACTAGTTCCGTGATGAATTCCGTAATTTCCGATTAAAGGATAGGTGAATGTTAGCACTTGTCCAGCGAAAGAAGGGTCTGTCAATGACTCTTGGTAACCAGTCATTCCAGTTGTGAAAACAAGTTCACCTTCGCCCCATCTTCTTGCGCCGAATAATTTGCCAGTAAAGCGGCTCCCATCTGCCAACAAAAGTACACCCTCTCCAGATGCATTTTGAGGAATTGTAGAGCCTGATGCAATCCCATCTGTAGCATCGGATAAGAGAACACGGTCGCCCAGAGAGGTATCACCTTTCTGAGACCACTCACCCGACATCAGAAATGCTCATGGAATAGGGGTCATAATCATTGGCAACGCCTACAATTTACTGACAATTACTGGTAATGAGGAACTCTATTGCAACTAAGTGAGAGGAAGGGGGCAAGTAAGTGGATTCTCACTTATCAATCTTCATCATCAATATCGTGAACTAACTTGCCGCCATTGATTCCTTCAATGACAAGCCGAGCATCAGAGAATGTCCGCTCACTACCGGATTCTCCAAACCAAGCGTCCATGAACAATGCAAGAGCTGCGACTTCTGAATGGGGCTGGTTGCCAACCGCAACATTATACTGACAAAATTTGTAAACGTCGCCTGGAACTTTAGCACCTCCAACGACAATTAGAACTGGCTTATCCCGGCGTATCTTCGGTATTGCTTTTCTGAAAGGTTCTCCATACATGGTCAAATGTACAGCCACGCCACCGCCATCTACGTGCTTCTTCAGATGTCCGAGTCCACTAACATGCTCTGTATCGAGATTTCCTCCGAACCTCTCACTTACTGAATTTAAATTATCGAACATTTCTTGATCTTCATCACCTGCAAGTAAGAATCCGTCTGCACCAAGTGCTCTGGAAACTAATGCAAGATGCGTAGTTATACGCGGGTCTCGGCCTTTCCGATAACCCAGACGCAGAACATCAAGTCGCTCGCTCATGATTTATGCGAAGTGGTTTACCGTTTCAAGCCTCGGTTTCAGAACCGAGTTCAGCAACCAAATTGGAGTCAACACTTGAACCTGAAAGTTCTAAATCAGGATAATTTTCCATTAGCTTCTTTACGAATCCCAATAACCATGCATCAATCAATAGTTTCGCAGCAAACAATACTGTAGTATTCATTATGGCTAACCTCGCTGTTTTCCAGATTGCATCACTAGTCGAGATATCGCCCATGAACCCAAGTATAGCGGGTTCGAAAGTGTATAGAATCGAAAGTACAAACATGATACCACTGACAAGTCCAGGGAATAGTTGTCCACGTTCGCGGCTGATGTCAGACAATAGAGACCCCATGAAGATTAGAACTGGTGCTAGTATTGTGATTGTTAGAAAGTCAGGCCCAAAGAAAATTGATTCGAAATCGGGTTCATCGCTTACCTGTAAGACTGTTAGCCACCAGAAAACCGCATAACCCGCAAAGATTCCTCCGACTGTTTTGGCCTTAGTATGAATCATCTCAGCAATAGCCGTCCGAGAAGGTGGATTCAGTCTAACGATTATCCTCTCAGCTGACTCAAGTTGATCCTCGGTCGGGACCGGTAAATTGTCATCAACTAGGTCTTCATTGATGACATCTAGGATTTGGTCATCTTCGGGCATGGGTACACCTGATACTCCACATTTGATAAAGCCTGCCGCGGGCAGGGGCTCCAACATGGCAGTCTCAGAGGGGGGTAGTTGGAGCCGACCCCAAGTAATGGGAATCATCAATTCAACACCTGATTCATTTCATGCCGCATCTAGAAAGGGCGACCTTGAGAGAGCCAAAGAGATGTTTGAAAATGGAGCAGATTGGATTGATATCGGTGGCGAATCAACAAGACCCGGCGCTGAAAAAATCTCTATAGAAGAAGAGATTAGGCGCACTATACCTCTAGTTAAGGAGGTCTCTAAATTTTGCAATGTATCTATTGATACAAGAAATGTAGAAGTTGCAAAGTTGGCCTTAGAAGCCGGTGCTAAAATGGTCAACGATGTCAGCGGGCTTAGAGACAAAGCCATGCAAGATTTGGTTGTGGAATCAGAATGTCATGTTTGTATTATGCATATGCTTGGTGAACCAGGTAATATGCAAGATGATCCACAATATACCAATGTGGTTGATGAAGTTAATTCGATGTTGCTAAGTAAGGCTAGAGAGTTAGTTGAAATGGGACATTCAATGGATAAAATCCACTTAGATCCGGGCATAGGTTTCGGAAAAAAACTAGAACACAATATCGCCTTACTCAAGTCGAATTCCGACTTGAAACCATATTCGGTATTGTGGGGAGTTTCACGCAAGACCATGATCGGCGAAATTTGCAATCAAACCGATACTGCCAACAGGCTTTCAGGTAGCTTAGCGGTTGCAGCAAAGGCATTTTATGAGGGTATTGACATAATTCGGGTTCACGATGTCCGAGAACATGTTGACTTGTTTTCAGTGCTGGAAAGGTTGGAGGAATGAATATGTTCCTTATATTCGGCAGCGACCCTATTGCAATCAGACTTGCAGAATGGATAGGCGCTCGCTCTCGAGTTCGAATAATCGGACTTGCAGAACAAATGGTAGGCATGCCTGATGCAGAAATCGTTGCACTACCTACGGAAATGGAATTACATGAGATGCCATTACCTGACGTAACTCCAACAGCAATTTTGCTTTTGGAGGAGATTATTTGCGATGACGACCCCATACAGGAATTGCGAAACCATTGGCCAAATACGCCGATTCTGTCAACATTAGATTTAGAAGGAACTGAAAGAATCTCTATTGAAGATTTGACAACATCTGCTATTCAAGACAGATTAAGATCGATTGACAGGAAACAAGGAGCAAGTGAAGTACTGCGCAGACTTAATGTCGAAAACGAAAGTAAAGTACTCATTGTTTGCCACGACAACCCTGACCCTGATGCATTAGCAAGTGCAATGGCAATGAAGCATCTTTGTGAGTCTCTGGAAAAAGACGTTACTATCATACACGGAGGCATGATTGAACATCAGCAAAACCGAGCTATGGTCAGACTACTAGACTTAGATGTTCGAAAATTGATACTCGATTGGGAAGTTGAAGACCTTCTGAAAGAATCTGACCTAGTAATCTGTGTAGATTTCAGCAACCCTGGAGCCAATAATATTCTTCCTGAAACTTGTGTCCCACACATTGTAATTGACCACCACACAAATGAGACAAGACCTGCGGGTGATGTGATATTAGTTCGCTCTGAGTTTGCAGCCACTTCATCGCTCGTGGCTTCGATTTTGATGAACTCAGGTGTCGAAATGAATAGTGAAGTTGCTACAGCCCTCGCTTTTGGAATAAGAACTGACACACTCGGATTCACTAGATCATTCAACGCAGTTGATTTACGAGCACTATCATGGCTAGGAGCCTGGGTGGATTGGGATTTGATGAGGTCTTTTGAAAGTCCACCGCGTTCTCAAGAAGTCCTATCCGTATTCCGTCAAGCATTGAGTGATGCGACTTTAGAGAATGGGTTGATGCTTGCCCCAGTATCACAAATGGCAGACAGGGATGCGCTTTCTCAAGTCGCAGATTTCTTGTTACCTACAGAGGATGTTGATGTCGTAATTTCTTACGGAGTCAGAATGTCAAAGGTAATACTTTCAGCACGTTCAACCAATGATTCTATTCATATCGGCAAACTTCTTTCTCAAACATTTGAAAAGGGGCGTGCTGGCGGACATAAATCACTAGCAGGTGGCCAAATCCCATTCTCCGACATCGATTGTGAAAATGCTGAAGATGCCATGAAGACAATTACATCAATTTTGAAATCTATATTTGGGAGTGAAGAAGAATGAGCGCACCGATTATCGATGTAGACGAAAACTTGAGACTACTTGGTACTGCCCACGTTGCCACAGCATCTGTTGAGGCTGTTAGAGAAAACATCAGCGAATGGGGCCCAGACATTGTTGCAGTTGAACTTTGCAAGAGCAGGTATGATGCACTCACTCAAGATCGTCGCCTAGACAAAGAAGGACTTCTGAAAGTAATCAAAGAGGGCAAAGCACCGATGGTTCTATTGCAATCATTACTTGCTGCAGAACAAAGAAAAATGGGTATGGACGAGGGACAGCAACCTGGTGCAGAATTACTTGCAGCAGTTGAAGCGGCACAAGAAGTAGGGCTAGAAGTAGCCCTAGTTGACAGAGACATTCAGACTACACTTCGCAGAGCATGGAACAAAATGGGCCTGAAAGAAAAGATAGGTTTGATGTGGGCATTAATGGCAGATGATGACTCAGAGGAAGAGTTAGAATTAGAACAGATGCTATCAGATAAAGACTTGCTTACATCTCTAATGGAAGAGTTGCGAGAAGTATCACCTGGGGCTGGAGAAGTCCTAATTGATGAGAGAGATGAATACATTGCTCGCAAAATCTCAGAGGTAAGAGGTAGAGGCAAAGTACTGGCAGTACTAGGAGCAGGGCACCTTGACGGAGTATCGAAATATCTTTCAGAGGGGATTGAGAAAGATGATTCTCGAATCTCAAGCCTATCTGTAGTACCCAAAGGAGGCAGACTCTTGAAGACTATTTCATATGGTATTCCATTGGTTCTACTGGGAATGTTAGGATGGTTTGCTTACAATGGAGACTTGGACTCAATTAAGGAGAATGGAATATACTGGTTCGCTGGGAATTTCATTGGTGCTGCATTATTCTGTATGCTCGCAGGCGGCCACCCAATAGCAATTCTAGTTGCGGCAATAGCATCACCAATCACATCACTAAACCCAGCACTAGCTGCTGGCTGGTTCGCAGGATACGCACAGATGAAAGTTAAGGAGCCGACTGGAGAAGACCTCACTGAGTTCCTGAAACTAGATTCGGCAAAACTATTCTGGACGAACCGTGCTGGGAGAATACTACTCGTTACCGCGCTAACGAACCTAGGTTCAATGGCTGGTGCATGGATCTCCATGGGATTGATTGCATCTGGACTTTAATCCTCAATCCTTATCTTGGATAGCAATTAGCCGCTGTCATGAAGACAGCAGTAGTCACCGGCGCTAACAGAGGAATTGGACTTGAGTTGACCAGACAGTTGCTTGACTCGGGATATAATGTTCATGCCACATACCGCTCAAACAAAGGAGGGCTTGAACAATTTGACAGTGACAATCTTAGTATCTATCAAATGGATGTAAGAGACAAAATGCAGATTTCCAATGTAGTTCAGTCTGTGGATAAAATAGACCTCCTAATCAATAATGCAGGAGTTGCTGATGGAAGGTGGCAATCAATTTCAGAGATTGATATGGAACATGCACTGGAAGTTCTCAATGTAAATGCCGTATCTCCAGTATTAGTAACTCAGCAGTCTTTGCCGAAATTATCAAATGGCTCAAAGGTTGTTATGATGAGCAGTTTAATGGGCTCAATTAGTGATTGCCAGAGTGGTCGCTCGTATGCCTACAGAGCTTCAAAGACAGCACTGAATATGTTTTCAATGGCTATGAAGAACGAACTTGACGCCAATGGAATATCGCTTCTAATAATGCACCCTGGATGGGTTGAGACCGACATGGGCGGGCCTAATGCTCCATTATCAACTGAAGAAAGTGTCAGCGGAATAATGCAAAGAATCGAAGAGCAAGACATGTCTATGAGTGGACGATACGTTGAATTCGATGGTTCTCCAATCGAATGGTGAATTGCAAAGGGTAGCGTCTGATAAGACCCACTGCAAGCCCTTTGATTTGTTAAAACCAATCTCATGGATCCAAGGTACCAACCCATTGATTGGACTGTAATCTGTCGTGCTATGCTTTGATTATCTAATTGCTCACTAGAGTTGAATTCAAAGACCTTTAATCAAGAACTACTAATGATTTCTCGTTTATTCCAATTCTCAATGGCAAGGGGAGGTTCACAACTCTCCGAGCCGTCCCCTCGATAAATGCTGCAAAATTCTGTATGGGTTAAAGCATAAATCCCCACAACATCACCGATAACTCTGTAATAATTACGTACTATTTTTTTCTTACCAAATAATCCTTTTATCTCCCTGCTACTACCACTCGGCACATAATTGCTTTTCTGGACGAAAACCCATTTAGTTTCTAAATCATAACCAATGATTTGATACAATCCTCCTTCTTTACTCCATTGATCATGAATTTGAAATTTCTGACCTAATCTTAAAAATTGTAAATTTTTTAGCTGTTCGGGCATTTCATCTTTGAGTAAATCAATTAATTTTGAAATATCCTCGGATTCTTTGATTTCGATCTCCCTTGGTATGAATCTTGATATTGCGTCTTTTACCGATTCGATATCGAAAGTAGGTGAAATTTCTGAGCCGATATTTACTGTGCTGATTGTAATATTTGTATTTGAAATACTTTGATCAACATCTCCAGACATCACTGAATCTTGGAAATTGGTGGTGGATTGAGCAGATGGTGTCGATGATGGAGGAGTTGGAATCCATCCCGAACCCGTCCATAGAAATTTACCATCGGGACTGAATATTGGGTCTGCCATGGACTAACCTGATGATTCAGATTTACCAATTATTCGGTTGTGAAGCAGAGGGCCCCCTTTGCGCTTACGGGTAGCAAAAGGTACCCTATGCAATGCAGGAAATCAAAGAGATTCAATGACCATAGCGATTCCTTGACCGCCACCAATACATGCAGTCGCAACTCCATACTTGCCACTACAACGCTTCAATTCGTGTGCTAGGGTAAGAACAAGACGAGTTCCTGTTGCTGCAAGAGGATGGCCTAGGCCAACTGCTCCACCGTTAACGTTGACTTTCTCAACATCTAATCCAAGGTCCTTGACACATGCTACAGCCTGTCCAGCAAATGCTTCATTGATTTCCCAACGGTCAATATCTTCGATTGTCAATCCTGCCTTCTCTAGGGCTAAGCGGCTACTAGGAACTGGCCCGTATGCCATAATTGCAGGCTCAAGTCCTACAATTCCCCAAGAAACAATTCTAGCCAATGGTGAATCACCATCTGCTTCTGCTTTAGATGCAGACTTGATGACAACTGCTGCAGCACCATCTACTACACCACTTGCATTACCTGCAGTCACCAGACTTTCTGGACCGAATGCTGTTCTAAGTTCAGCCAAAGATTCAGCAGTACTTCCAGTCACAACGTGATCTTCATCCTTGAATGTAACATCATTCACTGGAACAATCTCTTGCTCCCATACGCCTTCAGCAATCGATGTTGCTGTGCGAGAATGAGACATTGCAGCGAACTCATCGGTTTCTTCACGAGTTACACCTTTGCGCTTGCAGATTTCATCGCTGGTTTGAGCCATGAAAGAGCCACACATACCATCTAGAAGGTTAGTGAAAAGGTAATCTTCCATGTCTTTCTCCAACTCTGTTCCTGCACGAGGAGGGCGAGCTAAACGGTAGGTATCACGCATTCCACGAAGTACATGCGGTGCCTGAGATAGATTCTCCATTCCGCCAGCTACAACTGTTTGCGCTTCATCTAACATAATCATCTGAGCACCGGATACGATTGCTTGTACTCCACTGCCACAAATACGGGAAAGTGTTAGCATTGGTACTTCTTGAGGAATTCCTGCACCCAGCCCTGCGTGACGAGCACCAAAGATTGCTTGGTCACAAGTCTGCAAAGCATATCCCATTACGACATGGTCTACATTCTCAGGAGAAGTTCCTGTCTTGTCTAAAGCACCTTTAATCGCAATCTCACCTAACTTCAGTGCACTTACATCTTTCAGAAGTCCACCAGGTTGACCATCTCCGCGCTTACCACCTTGCCATTCACAGAATGGGGTTCTTGCTCCGCCTACGATTACGACATCTTCTGCCATGACACGGCCAACAACAGCAGCCTAATCATATTCACGCTAGGCCAATCAGCGCAATTCCACCAATTAACATGACGATTGGAAGCATTACTAATTCAAATCCAGAACGTGATCTCCCTAGGTTAGAAAGTTCAGTTCCGCGCTGTAAAGTACACTTGATACCGGGAGCATCTTCGTTGCCCCAAACTTCGATTATGCTGTTACCTAGAGTTCCATCTAAGCCCTCTGCTGCCAATGCATCACTGGTTCGAGGCTTAGTTTGGCCAAGTACGTAAACAGGGTTTCCTAATCTCAATCCGTACAATGTCCAGCGGTGTTTCTTGACTCTAGCACCACCGAGCATTCCAGCGATTGCTTGTGACATCATTTGCTTCCCGAGAGTTTGAGCAAACTTACCATCCCAACGCTTCAGGTACTGACCGTAGTCAGTTCGCTTGAATGAATTACTATTGACAAGTATACCCCCTGTTCCATCATGTAGAATGAATGGACACCCGCCTGCATCTGAGCGAATGGTTACCCAATGACATTCCTCTTTGGAATTCCCTTCACTATCTGTGGTAGTGCGGCATTGATATTGCTCATATGACCACTGATATCCGACCATGTTACCGACGGTCATGTTTTGATTGCCATCAACAACTACAGTTAGGCATCCTTGGTCGATAGGCCTTACTTGACCTACAAGTTCAGGGTTTCCAACTGGTGCTGAGCGAACTAGAGAAGTTGGTGTATCTATCATCTGTCTCAGCATCTTGGATTTGAAGTAACCAACTAGAGAAAGTATCAATCCAATTGCTGCAATTGCAATTGCTGGAGTCATACCACCGTCATACTCTCCACCGGTCATTAGCGCAGCTGCAGCGATTAGTATGCAAGCGATTGCCAGTATGCAATAAACTGTGAATAAAGTCATTGTAGCAGGGATTGGAGTCCCAACCTTAGATGGGTGTTCAGGCAATGCAGAGCCGTCTCCATGAGGACCATACCTGTCATCATTGTTCCAACTCATTGGCCCAGGAGCAGGAAGTATCCAATCACTTGGATCTGTTGTTGGCACATAGGAGGTCTGGCTCATCCACCAGTTATCGATTGACAAACCACTTGCTTCAGCTTTGGCTTCTAACTCTGCAGGGTCTATCGCACTCTGCCTAACATCGTTCAAATTTGATTCAAGGGACCCAGGGGATGTAAATGCCATCATCAATAAGCCAAATGCAGCAACAACTAGCGCATTCGTATCATTAATGGCTACGAAGAAACCAATCAAAGTTATGATTAGGCCGATTGCCCAAAGTAACCATCCAACCCAATTGTAAGGAAGGTTGACTTTGAAGGTACCACCATTGAGGTCTAATTCTTGTAAGTCCATAATTCCTCGAAATAGAGAATGCACATGAATGTTGCCTAAGACATGCTTGCAGGCTTATGGTCCCAAATTGCCCATGTGCCGGTTGCAGTTGCAACAACTCTATCTGATTCTGTAACTATTCTTCCTTCTAGATGAGCAACATTCCTTCCTCGCTTGACCAGATTGCCTTTTGCTGTTATTTTCTCACCAGGTCTTGCTGCTGAAATAAAGGAAATATTGAGTTGAGTTGTTGCACACCATTCGTTTTTTGGAAGTACAGAAACTAATGCCCCACCAAGTGACATATCCAGCATCATTGTGTATAACCCACCATGAGCAACGCCGCCTTTATTGCAGTGTTTAGGTTCTATAACTAGGTGCACTGAAGACTTACCTTTACCCCAATCTCCTCTTTCAATACCAATCTCTACAGCCATGTCAGTTAGATGCGCAGGTTCTGAGAGTTCGACCATCAAATAACACCTACAACTTTGATCAATATTCTTTTTCTACGCATCCCATCGAATTCCGCATAGTGAATTTGTTCCCAATTTCCGAGATGGAGGCGGCCATTACTAACTGGCATTGTGACTTGTTGTCCGAGTAATTGCCTCTTGAGATGCGCATCACCGTTATCTTCACCTGTACGATGATGATGGTATTCCTCTCCCTCTTCACCATCTGATCCATAGAATGGCGCAAGCTTCTCTAACCATTTCATGATATCATGATGCAGGCCATATTCTAGGTCGTTTACGTAACATGAGGCTGTTATATGCATTGGATTAACCAAGACTAGTCCGTCTTTGATTCCACTTTGTTCAACTATTCGCTGAACATCTCTAGTGATACACATTATCTCGTATCGCTCTTTAGTCTCAACCCACATTTCTTCAACGTAAGTTGCTGCTTGGCCAGTGATTAATTCACCCATTGGTAACACCAATCAAAGTATCTGGTTTTGTCCGTCCATTCCGTTTCCGCTGACCATTAGCGGGATTGCTACGAGAAGGCCACAGATGCCACTGCATACTGCAGAGAACCCAAGATTGAGAGTTGTTCCCAGATTACCGGTTTGGCTTGCAGTCAAGTCAGGATAGACTAACTCTGTTGCAATATCTCCAATGAATAGTACAACAAGGCATGCCCAAGTGATGAATATACCCATCTTCTTCTTTTGAACCATGAATGACCCACCTACAATTTGGCCAATAAATGCGAATATTGAAACCCCCGTAATTAGATACAAAATTGTAGGACTATCCGCCACCTGTTTGACGTAGATATCACTATCAGAATCGGTATAAAGAGACAGTCCAATAACACCAATAGCACTCAAGATTGTGAAAATCGAACCCCAGATTATTACTAGAATACCGACTACTTTAGGTGCAGCAGAAGGCTGCTGCATGATTATCACGTTTTGTGGTAAACCTGTGTTTGGGTCAATCATTATTGTACCCGGCTGCATACCTGTTTGAGTAGTATTGTGATAATGAACATCGCCTGAAATCACACTATCTGTTATTCCGCCCGGCTTACTTTCATCTGGTTGCATGAATTTTCCACAACCCAGTAGTCATTGAACCTTGTGCAAACTATAACCATACTCAAGAGGGAGGGACCAGTGGGGCAATCATGGCAGATGTCCTTCTTGTGTATAAGAAGAACTTTGAGGGGATTCACGATGAATCTCTCCAAGCTGTGAAAGACGTGCTGAATGATTTGGCAGAAACACTTCGAGTAGATGTCAGAGCTCGAGAACAGGTTCGTAGAGCAGATTTCATCGGACGTGATTTGGTTATCGTACTGGGGGGCGACGGGACTCTCACGTCGATATCTCACAACATAGACTCCAATACGCCAGTAATGGGCGTTAATTCACACCCTAGAAGCGAAGATCCTAACGGTTCATACGGTTTCTATATGGATAGTGACATAGATACATTCGCTACAGATTTACAGACAGCCCTGAAGGGAGAGGCTATCATCAACCGCCTTCCTAGATTACAAGCAACAATAGAGACTACTAGCGGCAATCGTATTCGTAGCGACCCTGCAATGAATGACTTACTAATTGCTAACACACACCAATACGCACCATCGAAATATCATCTAAGAAGAGGTGATATTGATATCGAGCAACACTCCAGTGGCCTTCTATTCTCCACATGGCTAGGACAAGGCGCTTGGTTCAACCAAATCGCAAGGAAATCTAAACTTGGTAATGTTGAGCAATCAGATTCACATTATCTAGTAATAGCTAGGGACCTTGATGCAGATGTTGATGATGAAACTTACTTGAGTTGGACTGACAAAACAACCGTCATTACTAGTGACATGCATAGAGGATATGTTGTACCTGACGGTTGGGACGAATACCAATTCAATAGAGGCGCAACAATAACAGTAGACATATCAGGTCCTGTACTTCAGTTACTCACGTTCAGAAATACCATGAAAGAACGCTTCAATAGGGATTAATTCATTTGTATCCGTCAACCACAGCAGTTCAATGGCTGATGAAAGATTCGAAGTTATTCGCCGCAGTATAATTGATGCCCCAGTCATCATGAAGGGTGAATACCCTTACTTTATCCACCCATTATCTGATGGAGTTCCGTCGCAGTCAGCAGAGTTATTGGCTGCTGCCAGAGATTTGATCTACGAAAATGTAGATTGGTCAAAGGTCGATATTATACTTGGAATTGAAGCAATGGGAATTCCATTGGCAGCTGCGCTTTGCCTTAAATCGGGAAAACCACTTGTGGTGGGAAGGAAAAGAGAATATGGATTACCAGGCGAAACTTCGATTGATCAATCCACTGGATATTCAAAAGGCTCGATATTTTTGAATGATATCAAGAAAGGCGACGGTGTTTTTGTCGTAGATGACGTTGTATCGACTGGAGGCACTCTTCTGCCAATACTACAGGCAATCGATAGAATTGAAGCCACAGTGGCCGACTGCTGGATTGTTTTCGAGAAAGGCTCAGGTATGGACTTCGTCAGAGAGAACGGGGACTGGCCTCTGAATAGTATTGTACGCATCAGAATGGATGGCGACAAAGTCACAGTACTAGAGTAATACACTCATCACATCATCGCATAGCCGTCAAGGTTTTTACTGAAATTAAAATGACAGCATTATGAACGGTAGTGAGAAGTGGCTACAAGCGATTAGTCTCATCGCGATTGTAGTCCTATCAATCATCACTATCGACCTTCTAAACGAGAAGGATGAAGATTCAGAAATCGTATACGTTGTTATAGATAATCGAATTACAATTGATGAGGATTATACAATTGAAGAATTGGATAGAAGTGAAGTTGCTCGAGTGGCCTCATTCAATATCAGGATATTTGGTGACACCAAAATGAGCAACGGGACAGTTGTTGCTGAATTAGTAGATATATTCCAAAGGTATGATATGGTTGCAGTTCAAGAAATAAAAGATATTGACCAAGAAGTCCCTTACCTATTCCTAGATGAGTTAAACAATTTTAACAATCTTAGCAATACTAGTAATCTAACAGAATGGGAATTGGTACTTTCACAGAGAAGTGGCATGCAAGAAGATGATCAAAACTCACAAGAGCAATACGCATTCTATTACAGGCCAACTGTATTCTCACCCATCGACAATGGGACATTGTATGATGACTCCAGTAATGATTCATTTCAAAGAGAACCATTCTTAGCTAAATTCGTACTTTTAGATACTTATGGAAACACAACAGGAACTGATATTGTGTTCGTTAATATTCACACTAAACCGACTTTAGCAGTTGAAGAGATGAGTGCATTACATGATGTAATCTCATGGGCAAAAACAAACTACTCGGTGGATGATGACTACGTAATACTAGGAGACTTCAATGCTGATTGTTCATATGCATCCTACAATGAATTGGTAGAATTGCCAATATCTTCAGAAAATTACACCTGGTTAATTCCCGATGATGCAGATACGACAGTGGGTGATTCACGTTGTGCGTATGACAGAATTGTAAGCACTAGCCAATTAGATGGAAGACTTACAGGAATATGGGGCGTAGATGAGGCGATTAGTGGGCCTGCAGTATCTGACCACAAGCCTATTTGGTTTGACATCAAACGAATATAAGCAAAGCTAGGCTTGTGAATTTTGAAAAAAAAAAAGTGGAAACGGGGGACCGAGGTCCCCCGCTTCCGGGTTTTTTCTTAGGAGGTGATCCATCTGCAGGTTCCCCTACAGATACCTTGTTACGACTTAACCCTCCTTGTCGAAGACAGACTCGAATACGCCATTAAAACGCAGCCTCATCCATCCCCAACTAAGATGGTTTGACGGGCGGTGTGTGCAAGGAGCAGGGGCATATTCACCGTGCTATGTTGAAACACGATTACTACGGAATCCAGCTTCACGAGGGCGAGTTACAGCCCTCGATCCGAACTACGAACAGGTTTCGGGGTAGCGCCGCCTCTCGGCGTGGCTTCCCATTGTCCTGTCCTTTGTAGCGCGCGTGTAGCCCAAGACATTCGGGGCATACTGACCTGTCGTTGCCCGCGCTCTCATCTGGTTTCACACCAGCGATCTCCCTATGGTGCGCCTCATGCGGACATGAGGGTCGCAAATAGGGATGCGGGTCTCGTTCGTTATCTGACTTAACAGAACGCTTTACAGTACGAACTGACGACGGCCATGCACCACCTCTCTGATAATCCGATAAGTTCGTTACACTGATCTTCATCTAACAGTCGGCCTTGGTGAGTTTTCCGGCGTTGAATCCAATTAAACCGCACGCTCCTCCCGTTGCAGTGCTCCCCCGCCAATTCCTTTAAGTTTCAGCCTTGCGACCGTACTCCCCAGGCAGTGGATTTAACATCTTCACTCCGGCACATGGGGCCCATTGCGGACCCCACACACCAAATCCACAGCGTTTACACCTAGGACTACCCGGGTATCTAATCCGGTTCGTGCCCCTAGGCTTCGTCCCTGACCGTCGGATCCGTTCCAGTATGACGCCTTCGCAACAGGTGGTCCTCTGAGGATGACAGGATTTTACCCCTACCCCCAGAGTACCTCATACCTCTCCCGGTCCCTAGTCTGGCAGTCTCTGCAGAATTCAACGAGTTGAGCTCGTTGATTTACCCACAGATTTACCAAACAGGCTACGGACGTTTTAGGCCCAATAAAAGCGACGACCACTCGAGCTGCCGGTATTACCGCGGCGGCTGGCACCGGTCTTTCCCAGCCCTTATTCCAAGAACTATTAAGATTCAAGAAAAGGCTACACAATGTGCAGTCACTTGGAGTTCCCTCATCACAGTTTCCTGCAGTGTGAAGTTTTCGCGCCTGCTGCACCCCGTAGGGTCCGGATTCGTGTCTCAGAATCCGTCTCCGGGCTATTGCTCCCACAACCCGTACGCGTCGATGGCTAGGAGGTCCATTACACCCCCTACGACCTGATACGCCGCAGACCCATCCTACACCGCCTGAGCTTTCAACCACTCACCGTTCCAGGCGTAGTGGTCTATGGGGTATTATCCTCAGTTTCCCGAGATTATCCCCCAGTGTAGGGCAGGTTATCCACGTGTTACTGAGCAGTATGCAAAGAATCTAATTTCTTTCTACTCGCATGGCTTAATCGAACTCCAATAGCGGTCGCCTCTGGCAGGATCAACCAGATTTCATGATGCTAGAAAAGCATCTCTCTTGTTATGATCCTTAGGTTACTTGTCGCTGTTTTTGTTTTTGCTGACCTAAAAAATAATTGACAGGTTCACTAGCACTAAATTGCTCTTATACTTGCACACAAAATAAATTGTGTCGTGAACACTAATCACCAACCTGGCCTCAAGCGGACACTTTCCCTGGGGAGGGCGTGGTTTCTCGAGACCGCAATATGCTTCGGCTCGCATCAGGGTAGATGGCGGCAGTCATTGTCCACTTGGACTCAGCCGCCAACGCCGTCCCAGACGACGCAAGCATGCCGCCCAACTCCCACCCGTATATCAAGGTGACTGTTTGGACAGACGAGTAAATCGGACGACTGCGCCGCAATACACCGTCTAAGATTCGTCATAGAATATCAATAATCCGGAGGCAGATTGACTAACACTGTCCGACTATTACATTTCGAATTGTTTTTTGACCATAATAGGGCCTTTGTTCAAAACTAAAACATAGAGACAAATAACATCAGATAATGCGTCAAATATGCAGCCGAGTCAGCAACAACCACCAGGCAGTATTGAGATAAATCCTCAGACTCAATACATCCCACATAACCAATTTGGCCAACAAGTGATTTACACAAACACGGGACAACAGATTGTCGTGATTGGCCAACCCCCCCAAAATGGGCTCATTACGGCATCATACATCTGTTCTGCAATAGGGCTGCTAGTGTTTGGCATCATTCTAGGTCCAATTGGATTCACCCTAGCCCTAATAGCCAAGAATAATGGGGACTACAGAGGAAAAGCCGCAATGATATTCGCTTGCGTAGTTACAGCACTATCGCTTGTGATGATTGTAGTATTATTTGGTTCAATGGTTTGATCACTTGGGACTTGAGCGCTATGAACTAGTGGGCAAATCTTAGATTTACTCAGCTCTATGTGAAAACACATTATGCAAGTGTCAAACTTGTTTGATAACTCAG
>JAOMTZ010000020.1 GCA_028356125.1 Candidatus Poseidoniaceae archaeon | reverse complement strand
GACAGAGAGGGTTTGAAGCCACTTACAGTCGCCGGCTCTAAAGGTGTCAGAGATAGGCTAACCCACCTATGTAATCTAGCATACCCTGGCTCCTTAGAAGAAATTATTGATAGTATAAACTGGGTAGACACTCCTGAAGTTGAAGGCTGGAAAATGGAGAGGTTCGAAGTTCTACATGACCCAGAAGTTGACCCTCATGGATGGATGCTAACTAATGAGCAGGGCTGGTCAATGATACACTCAGGAGACTCTGGACCGTGTGAAGAACTATGGAACCGAATTGGGAAATGTAAATTTGCAGTCGTTGAAATGGGAGTCCCGGAGTATGTTCAGACTGAACACCATCACAAGCCAAGCGACATTGACGTGTTAGCCAATAAATTCCCTCAAACTAAAATTGTCATAACACATACATACATTGATTCAGATTATAAGATTCTTACCAAAGAGGTCCCTATTTTTCCTGAAAATGTAATTCATGGTGAAGATAATATGCAATTTGAGCTTGATTCAAGCGGCTCAATATGTTAGAATAAAATACCTAAAAAATAACAAGAGGGGGCGGTTTTTTAGCCTACCCTAAAAAATAGGTCCCAGCTGATAGATCTCAGATGATAGAAAAAATTGTTCACTGAACTTTGGTATTATTATATTCGAATGTGTGGATTAATATTTTTTCTCAAAATGCCTCCTAAGGAAAAAAAACTAGTCCCGGCGGGCAAGATAAAAATACACTCTACAGTAGGGCCTTTTTATATCATAATACCAGAAAAGGTTACACCCTTTTTATACCTCCAATTGGTTTGAGTTATGTTAGCAAATCCTCACTATATTGGGGTGGGATGGGACTAGACTTATATGGCGGACTCGGACTCCCCGTAGGCATCACGCATGATGTGGGCCGGGCATTCAACCAGCATGACAAAATAGAGGAGGTGTTATTTTTTGACGAGAAATATTTTCGATGGAATTCTCAACCAGAAGACTCTATTTGTTCAGAAAGAAGTACTGCGCCACACTTACCAGCCGGAATCACTACCTCACCGTAATGAAGAAAGAGACCAACTTTCATTCAATCTAGTAGAGGCTCTCAAAGGGCACATTCCTTCAAACATGATACTGTATGGTGTAACTGGCGCTGGAAAAACTGCAGTGACTAGATATGTTTGCGACCAACTTCAACGTAAGGGCAAATCTATTGGAAGATTTGTCCATCCGGTAATGGTGAATTGCCGCCAGATAGATACTCAATACAGAGTATTATCTCACCTGGGTAATGCATTACTCGAAGATCATGAGAAAGACGAGATTCCATTCACCGGCTGGCCAACTGACAGAGTGTTCTCTGAATTGGTAAAGCGGATGAATATGCGCGGAGGCGTATATGTGCTAGTATTGGATGAAATAGACCATCTCGTAAAGAAGGCTGGTGACGATCTGTTGTACAATTTGACTAACCTAAATGCCGAGTTAGAAAATGCAAGGGCTTGTGTAATTGGGATTTCCAATGATCTAAAGTTCACCGATTTCCTTGATCCAAGAGTCCGTAGTAGACTTGGCCAGCAAGACATTGTGTTCAACCCTTACAATGCAGAGCAGTTGCAGGACATTCTACGCTCACGTGCTAAACTTGGAATTAATAGTGAAGCGATTGGTGCTGGAGTGATTGAATTGTGTGCAGCTCTGGCTGCTCAAGAACACGGTGATGCACGTTGTGCGCTCGACCTATTACGCGTATCTACTGAAAAGGCGGAGCAAGAAGGTGTTAACATTGTTGAGCAGAATCATGTTCGCATTGCACAAGCACAGATAGAATCCGACCAAGTAACTCCAGTGATTAGAACTCTGCCTACTCAACAAAAGTTGGTTCTGGCCTCTGTGTTAATCAACGAAAAGAATGGCTTGAGAAATATCCAAACTGGGGAAGTTTACCACATCTACAAACAGGCATGCGCTCACATAGGGCAGCAGTTCCTAACTGCAAGAAGAATTTCAGGAATTATTTCCAATCTTGACATGCTGGGTTTGGTCACTGCAAAAACAATCTCAAGAGGTAGATACGGAAGAAGTAAGGAAATCAATTCATGCATTCCAACTAACATCGACCCATGTGATGTAATGGCAAAAGCAGAACCGACTCTTACAGAGGTTTTCTCTGCAAAGTACCGCCATCAAAGTCTACTTTGATTCGTTCACAGCCAGTTCAAGGCTATGCCAAGACTCTTAAACGCGTCCAAGGTCGAACGGCGCATGAGCACTGATGTTGAGAATGAAAAGAACGGTATGTTCGAGATTCTGACACAACCCTCGAAAACCTTGGCAACATGGTATTTCTGGTTAGGTGGCCTTGGATTGTTCCTTGCAGTACTGAACCTTACAAACAATATTCATCCAAACTACCACGTGTCGTGGGGTGGAGTTCTAACCTTCGAATATACTAACAACGCATTCGGAGACAAAGATACTGCTGCTGCATTCGCTGTGGGAGATGCTGTATTCATCGCATTTTGTGCAGGAATGGCTGCTCTAGGAATCCGCTCACTAACTGGAGATGACGGAATTGGAGAGTGGGTAGTATCAATGTTGACCAACAACTGGTACAACGATCTAGTTGAAGCAGGTAATGGAGGATAATCTCTAATTATTGGAACCTGGTCAATGCTAGGAAGCGTTCTATTCTACTTCTACTGGAAAATCACTTCCACAGCATGGATTGACCCTGGTGTCTACTCGTGGTCAATCGCAATGATGGCTGTTGGATTAGTTCTACGCATGCTCGCATCTCTTGAGCAAGAAGAGTGATCAGTGTCCATTTCGACGCATTATAGCGTCGTAGTAACCTTGTATAATTCCAATCCATAATGTCAACGACCATGAAATTAATACGAAAAATGGTTTAATTCCGTTCTTTGGCAAGTGACTTCTAATGAATGAAGATGCCCAAAATAATGGGAGAAGAGAAAGCAATAGCACTTCTCTAGATAATGAATAGTAAGCTGAATTAGCATTAATCTCATTGTAAGAAAGTAAATTTTCGACGTATAACGAGATACCAAATGCCCCCATTACTAGTAAAGGAATCATCCACAAAACAATCCAAGAAGAGCCGATAAAGTCGTGCTTGACCCCTTTGTATCGACGATGAATTCTGACGTGCGCCCTAGCATCTCTTCTTCGCTTATGCAAAAACCTGCCAAGACCTGTTTCAGGAATATGATTCACTACAGCATTGGGAGTGTATACAATAGTTCCACCATTCTGAACTAACTTCAGTGAAACTTCCATGTCTTCAGCATGGTACCAAGAAGGGTCGAATCCACCTACAGAGCGTAATTTCTCCGTCACAAACATCGAACAAGGACCGTTTGCTAATTTCGTACTACGAGGGCGGGAACGATATTTAGATTCAATCTCTACTGATCTAATTCGTGAGATCACATCTTCTGCTTGCCCGAATACTGTCCGTCCTGTTACTGCTACTACCTCTTCCCCATCTCTGGACCTTGAGACTTCAAGCATTCTTTCTATCCAATCCTTTTCTGGTCTAACATCAATATCAGTGATTGCAAACCAATCACCGTTTGCGGCGTCTAATGCAGCCATTCTACCTGCCGATAATCCAATAGCACCCTGATTGATGACCGTTACTAATTCATGCTCAGCCCATTCTTTGACCTTGTCTTGACTTCCATCACTGGAACCGTCATCAACTAAAATTATCTCAATTGGGCTGTGGCTTTGATTGACTAGTGAATCAATGCAACCATCAATCCAATCAATACCATCTCTAACACAAACAGCAACTGATACGAGAGTCATTCTTTCACCTCGAATCTGGACAACAATCCTCTACATTGTTCCTTGGCAGCAAGACTTGTGATTCTGAGAACGACTCCTTTACCTGGCTGGCCGTAAATTACGTTGGTACCTAACGGGGCTAGCAAGTGTACAATGATGGGGGCAAGATCTTCTTCACCATCAACCTCGATACAAGTGGTTTGGTCATTGTGCAAAGCAGAGTTTATCGAATCGATGAGTGATGGTGTGATTGCACCTGCCGGGTTATCGGCCTTTAGCAGAATATCAAATGAAGATAAATCGACTTTTTCAATTAGTTCACTCCTCTTAGTCATTCCATCAACCAAACCAATGTCTGGAGTCACGCCCATCTCAAGAAGAGTCTCTACGCTTACATCTCCTACTGCTATGATTCCGCCCGGAGCAATATTCTCCATTGCAGCAGACATTGCAACCTCTGGTGATTGCTCCGGTCCGAGGAATAGTTCCCCTGCAGGTTCTTTTAATTCCGAATCAAGACCTCTGTGGAATAGATAGGTCTTACTTCTATCCGACTCTTTCAACCATTGCTTACCATTTTTATCAATGAGGCCTGCTCTGATTCTAGTACTGGAAATTATTCCACCAGCCTCATCTAATGTATGAGATACCTCAATGATTTCAAGAGGGAGTAGACCGTTGTTCAACCTAATTTCATTTATTGATTGACAATTGCTCAGTGTTTCAGGAGTACAGATGATACCATCGCAGTCTTTCCTTATGGGAGCAGGGCCCAAGTTATCTTCTAATTCGTGAGTTGTAATTCGCTCATCTGCCCAAGAAAGTATTGCTTCTCTACGGTCTTCAAAAGATTGTAAGAATGGTGATTTGGCAGCAGACATCACATCATTTGTGATCCAAACTTCGACTAATTCAGCAACATCAAGTGCAGTAAGAAGTAATTCCTTGTGGCCGTCGTGAAACCTATCGAAGGTGCCGCCTACTAAGCAGCGTTCCAACTTCGCCATACTATCGACTGTATTTGGATGGCTATTCAATGAATCGCAAAGAAAGCTGTGCCCCGACCCGTAACAGCCCCTGTCACAGTCTCCTCGGGAGCTTGACCCAGGGTCAGGGCTTATCTGTGCAGCCGGTTGGTTGTCTCACTCTCATACTCTCGTCCAGCGAGGACCCATTACCGACCACATTGTCCATCGGTTTGCATCAGAGGTCATTCTCCGAGGAGTCACCCTGGTCTTCGTCGATGGCACGTGGCCGCTATCATTGGTATCGCAGTTCACTGAGCGGACGCTCTCCGTGCGATGTTGCATGTGCGGCCAATTGACTCTCAAAGCCCATCATTGTTGAAACCGTCGGTGTAGAGCAAGATGTATTTCTTGATTGAAATCAGTAGTCAATGGCGGCTCAGGCATCTGTTTTTGGAATAGCCAACCAGCCAATGGGTGGCTTTTTCCTGAAACTGGAGGTCTTCCCTCTTCTGCAGCATTTAGAGCCTCGACTACATCATCTAACGAATCAGTCCCAATACCTTCGGGCATGTGGTGAACAAGAACCAAATCTTCCGCTTTCAAATCTTGCTTGAACAATATTGCAGCCCAAGGTAAGTCCAGTAGAGAAAGTGCTGAACGGCCTAAGGTTGATGACAAGCACATCAATAACCAGGAGGTCGAATGCTTTTCCCACAATGAAAAATGGACGTCTTCCATGATTCCCCAAACATCTTCGCGCTCGAAGTTATCTTTATTCAATAACTTACTATGATGAGGGCATGCGACTACTAAACGATCGATTCCAGGTTTATTCCAATTCTTACGGAGTACTTCTGAGACTTCTAAGGGATTTGACAACCATGACTCGATTAGGTCCATATCTTCCTCAACCCATTCAGAACTGAGGAGGATCACAGTTGCTATGGCAGGATGGTTTGTATCAAGTGAAATTATGCTGAGAGGATTGTTTCTGATTCTTTCCATGAGAATAACTAGTGCATCTCTGTCAACTAATGCGAGGTCTGCAAGCGTCGTTGTGTCGAACTCATCCAGACTGGCTAATGTTGCCCATACCGGATTCAAATATTTCCCGATTCTTCTCCATCTAGCGGCTTGACCTGCTATTGGAGTTGCAATCCATGATGCTAATGGGAAACTGTTCTCGTGGCGGTCAGCCCATTCTTCATCCCCGTTTGCTAATTTACATGCCTGCCACATTGCTTCGATTTGATTATCTGAATTTTTAGCAACAGACGAATTACCTCTTATCAATTCACTAGGAGTTGAAGGAGGAGTCCAACCGTTTGGAACTGAAATATCTGAATCAACACTAATTGGTAAATGTAGACGCCCAGGCATTTCTAAATCGAATTTACCTTGGCCCTCTTGTGATGTAAGGACGAAAGGCAAGCCAATATCTGGTATTTCACAAATTATCATTCGACACTTGCTATCACTGGCGAACCTGCCTAACAAATTGGGATTCGCTGGCCAGCGCCAATCTAAAACGATGGGGAGATTAGTGGCCTCTAATGCATAATTGACAATAGATTCAGCCGCGCGATTAGAAATAGATCTAGTATCGATTAGATTGTCAAAACCATCAGTCCATAAGCGCCCAGGGAAATCATTCAACACTTTCCTTGTTAGTGCATTAGAGGCTGAGTTTTGAATATCTTCTAGGAGGCGGTAATATTTTTGATCAACCGGTTTTTGACCAAGTCTAGGATGAATTAATTTCAACCAATACCGAAGGATCTCCCTAGGCAAAGGTGTCGCTGGTTGTGATAAAAGATCTCCATCCACTATCTTCAAAGATTGAGAAGGAGTGTTTCTGACAATCAATGATCTTTCAGTTCTACGCCCTAATCTAGCATGGACTCCGCCACGAGGCTTCACCTGTGGACCAGAATTACCTGCTCTTCCAATAGCAGCATCACCATCACGTAACACATTAGGTAGCTCAGGCCAGTGACCAGATGGTAGTGATGTGAACCAACTACCCACGCCTAACGGCCATGGCTTGGAGTCCTGTAGGAGTTTAGCACGGACAACCCCCATTACTTTCGGCCGCTCCATCCACGCTGTAAGTGTCATCGGGCTAGCATCTGTAGGAGCTACTGCGCGTCGCATAGATTCCAAATCCCACCAGACTGGGCCTTCCTCTCTCTGAACAGCCCATTGCCAAGATATTGACGCCCCCTCATTTCCACTGGAGTTCTCTAGCACTCCGCTCTCATCATTCATCGGCCTATCAGGTAGGCCAAGAAGAGGTCCTGCTGGCATAGAAGCGTAACCAAGTAGTAGCATAGAGCCTTCACGTGCGAGTACAATCCCTGCCGCACCAGGAGGAGGGGGCCATCTCACTAATTCACTCAAACGAGCTAAACCATCCCCTTCTAGGCGACTCAACCCTTGAGATGAAAGCCGATACCTAGAGCCACGTAAATTGTGATCATCTCGGGCTACGTCCCCTGATTCCCGTAATTTCTTCAAGGCCGCAGAAGCGTGAGGGACCCTAAGTCCTAGTGCACTAGACACCTCAGTCACAGTACCCCCGCCATCTGCCAACCAATCGAGGATTCTTCGTTGGTAAGTAGAACGGATGCGGTTACTTCGCACCATTGTCACCAAATTCAACCACTAGCCACTCCCATATCAAAATTCCTGCTTACTTTGCACTAATTTGTTACATTTTGTTACATATTTCCACTGGAGATTGTAGTTAATAAACCCAGTTTAACAATAAAACCACTATTTGCATGGCTTTTTGAGTCAGTTAATGTAACTTCGAACGGTTCGTCGGCAGAACGGTTATATGGGCTGCTTCGCTCCTTGGGTTTAACGGCGACCCGACATACAGGATTTAGCCGGATGACAAGGAGGAGATGACAAATGAAGACAGTAAGAATACGCGAGAAAATCAAGAAGTTCCTGGGCGACCGCCCTCGCAACACAGCAGAAATCTTGGAACATATCAACAGCACTATGCGCCACGGTACTACTAGTCAGCAATTAGGAAACGTACTCTCCAAGGACAAAGACATTGTCAAGGTAGGATACATCAAGAGATCCGGCATTCTTTCTGGCGGATACGACATCTGCGAATGGGCTACTCGAACATGGGTATCTGATAACTGCCCTGGATGGGAAGAAGGTCAACCACTAATCATCGATTCTGAAGGAAACGTTCAGACAAACGACCTGATTAGGCGCAACTGATTGGATCAGATGACAATAATACTCCCTGCTACAAGCGGGATGTGTATTTTTTGTGGAGGCCTAGTAGTAGGATCAGTCTGTACTTCTTGCGGAATGGTTCAAAATTACTGACCACGATAGATTGCTAGGGCTTCTTCAAGACCAGCTCCATCACAAATAACCGCTTTACACGCTGCAGTCATTCTAACAGCATCTTCTGTACCTTTTTGGTGAATGTTTCTTCCAGTTGCTGCTCCTCTGCAACCAGAAACTTGCATCTGTTGAACTAATCGATCTAAGAACTCCTCAGGTGGAAGAGAACCTCCTCCCGAACATATGATTCCACAGCGACCTGCTGCTTCAGCAGCAATACCCAAACTTTCTGGCTGCGTCATTCCTTCGAATGCACGTGGATAGTTTACTTTAGCAAAGTCAGCACCTAGGCAACCAGCAACTCCTGCTGCTCCAGAGATTAGTTGAGGATCTTTTTCATCAGTTACTGCTTTCCCTCGAGGATACATCCAAACAACTGAAATCATTCCCATTTCATGTGCTTGACGGATGAAGGTTGCTGCTTCGGTTAGCATTTCGTGCTCGTATTCTGAACCGATGTAGACCGTATAGCCGATTCCAACAACATTAATTCCATTGTGAAGCAATGATGCTACATCATCCAGATCCCAAAGAGCCTGTGAAACTGGGTCTCTTTGGCTGGTCCCAACCATATGAGATTTCGAGTTGAGTTTTACTAGGTAAGGTAGCTCAGGATAATCCCTAGCGTATTGAGAAATTAATCCAAGTTGCCCAGCAAGTACACCTATAGTACCTTGAGCATGCGCCTTAGCTCCAATCTCGAAAAGATGCTCAGGGTCATTAGATGACAATGGTATATTTTTACCGCCGTCATAGAAGTCATCATTCAGGTGCTCGATTTTCTGATCACAGGCAAAAAGATTCATTTTGCCTGTACCACAAGTTGCTGCATCCATATTATCGATGAATGTCTCGATAAGTTCGTCAGGAACATCTGCTGGAACATGGTACTTGGTCGCCATCAAACTGCCGACTTTGCTCAAGGACTTCAAAACATCGTTTGCAAAATAGGTAATTGTAAAAATATCAATGTAACAATAATGAAAGAAATATATGCTACTTTTTGAATCTTGTAATCATGCAGGGTCTGTGTGAGCGCTGCGGGAGAACCGGACACACAAGCAAAGAATGCAATTTTACTATCCCACCTCAGCGAAGAGCGAAGGAGTACCGATTATGCTCCCTATGCAAAGAGGGAGGTCACAACTCTAGGACATGTCGGCTATCCAATCCTGTGAAAGCAGCCATCAGAGAAGAAAGGCACTCTGCTAGAAGGTGCTCCCATTGTGGAGTAAAAGGCCACAATATCAGAACTTGTCCAGTCATTAACCCCGGCAATTCCAAAGTTTCTGCAAGAGACAATCGACGAAAGTGCTCCCATTGCGGTAAACCAGGGCACAATATGAGATCGTGTCCTATTTTGAATCCAGGTAAAGCCCTCAGGTTTAGTAAAAGGGGCTGGAGACGTTGCACAAATTGCAATCTTATAGGACACAACTCCAGAACTTGCCCAGAACTGTACCCTGAGAAAAACAGGATTTCTAAATTGAGAACGGAGGGCAATAGATTGTGCACGTATTGTTACAGCCCTGGGCATAATCGCAGAACCTGCCCAGATCTAAATCCGGCCGCTGCTAGATTAAGGGTTCAAAGGAAATCTAGCAATAAGGCTCTACGTAGGTGTAGTATTTGCAATAGCATGGAGCATAATGCTCGCACTTGTAATCAAAGATGATTACTGGCCTTCGAAGCTAGGAACTCTTCGCTCAACATATGCTGCGATTCCTTCCTTAGCGTCACTACTACCGAATAGAGCAGCCTGTAGTTCACGCTCAAGTGCCAAGTGGTACTCGAATGGAATCTCAGGTCCTGTCTGGCAAGAACGCTTGATGTTTCCAACAGCCTTTGTTGCCTTGTTTGGCAGAGTGAATTGGCTAGCCCAATCTAGGATATCTCGGCGGAATTCATCAGCGTCGCCTTCCCATATGTGATTGATTAGATTGCAATCCTTTGCATCTTCGAAAGACATCAATTCTCCAGTAACCATCATCTCTAGAGCCTTAGCCTTACCAATAAGACGAGTTAGGCGAGCGGTTCCACCAGTTCCTGCTAGAACACCGAGGTTGATCTCTGGAAGACCGACCTTTCCTGCATTCTTTCTTGCGATTCTGATATCTGCAGCCATTGCGATTTCTAGACCGCCACCAACTGCGTGGCCGTTGATTGCACAAATTACCAACTTAGTGGTCTGTTCGAAACGAGAAAGTGTTTCATTAGCGTGAAGACAGAAATTGTACTTGAATCCAGGAGTTACGCTGTTAAGCATCTGGATAGAAGCGCCTGCTGAGAAGAACTTTGCTCCATTTCCGGTAATTACGATCACAGTAACATCATCATCGAATCTTGCCTTGATGATTGTAGTATCAATATCACACATCATTCCGTGAGTGTAAGTGTTAGGGCCCATTGCATCTCCTTCCAGAGGAGCTCCTGCTGAGTCTGATGCTAGTTCGATAACTGCGATACCGTTGTCTGTGGTACCATAGTTGACTAGACGGTTTGGCATTGGTTCAAGTTTGAGTCCGTATAGGTCGCTCATGTAGTCTGCCAAAAGGGTCGGCTTAATGAGTCAATCGCTGTTCTCACTAAACGAGGTCTTTCCGCCAGAACGTCGGGCTTCATTCCAACGCTCACCTACTTCCTTAGCCGATTCTGAAGGTTCCCACAAATCTCTTTTCTTGGGTTTTCTAAATGGTAAACGACGTACTCCTCGACCCATAGCCTTGGGATCTTTCTTCAGCATGAAAGGACTCACTGCGTAATACAGGATAGTTTTGTACCACTTAGGACGGAATAATTTCCCAATCCATACTAATCCGTCTCCTTTCTTGGCCTGATTCTTCATCCAAGAATTGCACATGAACTTGAAGGTCCTATCACCAACCCGGTTCATCAAAAACCGGTTTGCAACTGAAGTACGAACATAAGGCATCAATTGTTTTCTTACTTCTTTTTCATAATTGCAATTACCAAGTATATCTTGCGCTGCCAAATGACCTGACCATACAGCCATCCTCATTCCGAAGCCCCACATGAAGTCCTGTAAACCCCCAGATTCGCCGACATAGTATCTGCCGTCTTGGAAATAATGCTTGTTAATGGTGAAGTCTCCTTTACCACCAACTCTCTTAATCGGCTCCATGTCGATATCTGGATACTTCTCTTGATACCATGCAATCGTTTCATTCAAGAAACGTTCAGAACCTCTTTGTTTACGCCATAAACATGTGCAGATAAGACCTACTCCATCGATAATAATCAGATACGAATAGGAACCTGGTGCTAATTTATCATTCAACTGGAATGCGATGTGATTAGGGTGTTTAGTTTTGAAAATCTCTCCATATGCAACAGCACTGGTCCCCTTAGGCCCGCAAGCAATGATTTGACAATCCGCTTCTTTGACCTTACTCTTGTAATGTAAATTGGCACCGGCTGCAATCGCCATTCTCTTGAATCCTTGATCGATTGTATGTTCAGAAGTACCCCTTTCTACTATCCTATATGCGATGCTAGGAGTATGTGTCTTAGTGATTTTGTCATCCGGATGGATTAGGTCAACTACACTAAACTCTGTAGATTTGAATTCATTTGGATCATATCCCCACGAACGTAATTGGTCGAAAAAATCATCATCCATAGACCAGTTCTCTAGAGCCTGGAAATCACCATCGAAACGTTGTCCAGAATCTGCCCTTACATCGTGGACATGAACCTCAACACCTGCTTTCGCCAAGGTGGTTGCTGCAGCTAGACCTGAAAGGCCAGCGCCCATGATGTGGATTGGGCCGGCGTCCGCCATGGCAATCACATGGACAAGGATGGTTTCAAGGATGCGGCTAGTATGGGGTACAATATGCAGGGAGCAGTATTCATTGAAGAAGCTCCTGATTATCTGGATGTAGACGCACTTCGTACACAACTGGATACTACCGGTTGTGGAGCCATTGTCTCGTTTATCGGAATTACTAGAGGCTATGATGATGGCGAAGAAGTCCTCCGCCTCGAGTTCGATTCATGGCAGGAAAAATTATCTCAAACTCTGAATGATCTAGGCAACCAAGCAATAAAGCGATTCTCGCTACATTCAGTTGCTATGGCTCATAGAACAGGCAGTGTAGGCCCTGGAGAAAATATTGTAGCAATACATGTTGCTAGTCCTCACCGCAAGGAGGCATTCGAAGGGTGCTCTTGGTTAATCGATGAACTGAAACGACAAGCCCCTCTGTGGAAAAAAGAAGTCAAGCCGAGTGGGGCATCATGGAAAGCAGGATTGGGGTGAAAAAATGGAAAAGAGTATCCAGGCAGTAGTAGATATTGGAGGAAAGCCGATTGTTCACAGGAAAGCAGTTGCTACCGGTTTAGTACACCTTTCATCATCATCAAAAGATGCGATTACTTCCGGGAATGTGAAGAAAGGAGATGTTCTTGAAGCATCTACTATTGCTGCAATTCAGGCCGTAAAAGAAACTCCTAGGATCATACCTCATTGCCACCCTATACCTCTTGAAGGATGTAAGGTAGATTGGGCTTGGGAAAATTTAGCCCTCCGCTGTACTGTTGAAGTGAGTGCTCATTATCGAACTGGAATTGAAATGGAAGCTCTAACTGGAGTTGCTGCAGGTCTCCTGTGTGCGCTTGACATGGTCAAATCTTTTGAGAAAGATGATGATGGACAATACCCTGAAACCCGTATTTCAGATATCGTAGTCCTAGAGAAACACAAAGCGGAATGACCCGCTTGATTGATGGAGGGGACGCGTATCGCACACAACATGGCACGAACTGCTGACCTAGCACATCACTTCCTAGAAGCCGTTGACCAAGCAGCAATAGCAAGCGCTGAGTGGCGTGGTTTAGGTGACAAGAATGCAGCAGATGCCGCTGCAGTTGAGGCTATGCGTCGAACATTCGACAAAGTTCCTTTCGATGGCAGAGTTGCAATTGGTGAAGGTGAGAGAGATGAAGCACCAATGCTATTCATTGGTGAAGAACTTGGAAATCAAGTTGGCATCGAGGGTGCACTGCAAATTGATATTGCAGTCGACCCACTAGAATGCACTAACAACTGTGCTGATAATTCTCCTAACTCTATTGCTGTTTTAGCAGCAGCGCCTAGAGGGACACTACTTCATGCGCCTGACTGTTACATGGACAAAATTGCAGCAGGTCCAGAATTAGCAGGGCATGTAAGCCTAGATGGCGGAGTAACCTACAATCTGGAACAAGCAGCATATGTCCTAGATAAGCCGATGTCGGAAGTCAAAGTTGTAGCGCTCGATAGAGAGAGGCATTCTGATTTGTTCAAAGAAATACGAGAAGCCGGCGCTCAATTACACCTGATGGGTGATGGAGACGTATCTGCTGCAATATGGGCAGCAAGGCCGGACGGACCATACGATATGCTCCTAGGAATTGGTGCAGCGCCTGAAGGAGTCATTACTGCTACTGCTTTACGAGGAATAGGTGGAGTATTCGAAGGAAGGCTGGTATTCCGTTCAGATGAGGAAGAGAAAAGAGCTGAGAAAATGGTCGATGACGATCTAACTCGCCTGTGGGATGCAACCGATCTTTGCCGTTCAGATGATGCGATTTTTGCAGCATCCGGAGTATGCGATGGATACCTTCCAGGTGTAATTGTCGGCGAAGACAGTGTCCAAACCTTTGCAGAATTAATCGATGTCAGAACCGGTGAAGTTACTCGCCATGACCGAACACACTCATTGTGATACCATGGTAAATCAATTACGCATCGAAGTTCGATTGCCTGAAGGGCATTGGTCTGGCGATGTATCTCGTAGCAGACCGGAAGCAATTTTGCGTATAGAGGAAACAATGCCTCTAGGTAGAGGAAGAGGTACTGCCAGACTTTCATCATCAACAGATTTGATGTCAGAACTTGAGCACCATTCAGGAGTCGATGAAGTCCGAGACTTAGGAGATCACCGGTATGAGGTTGATATCGCACCTGGCGGTGGTGGCTACATCAAACCGATTAGAGAAGTGGGCGTTATTCCTCACTCTCCTTTCGAAGTTAGAGATGGCTGGGTTGACTGGACAATCGAATGCGCTGCTGACAAAAGTAGAGAACTTGTTCAGTTGCTTAGAGATGGAGAGGTCCCATACCGAGTAATCTCTACTCGATCCACTGGCACTAGGATGCTAACACCTAGGCAAAGAGTTGTTTTTGATTCTGCAATGAATGAGGGGTATTGGGACTCTCCAAGAAGAATCACACTTAGCGCCCTTGCTGAATTATTGAGTGTTAGTAAATCTACTCTTTCAGTACAACTCCATAAAATCGAAGGCGTTGTATTGAATTCATTTGCAGATGAGATACGTAGAGACTCACCCTGAACATGTTCGTGCGAACATGTTCGCAAATTAATGAATAGTAGGGACCCCCTCCCCGTATCATGGCAGAACTACCTAAGACATGGGAAGAGTGGGTCGCTAACTTTAGCGAATGGCAAGACAGAGTTGGTTTCGACAGAGAATGGTTGGGAGATTTCGACCTCTCAATCTTATTCGATTGGGACCGCGCTGGTGATGTAATCGAATACGGTGACTACACAGGGCGTGCTAAGTGGGAGAGAGCGCTTCAGGTTCCTCACCAAAACATCCGTGATGCACTAATTTCCATGATTACAGTTCAAGGAGATACTGAATTCGCATCTGTCGAGCAACAGCGTCACCTTCTAGATACTGCACCTACAGATTATGACCGCTATGCAGCGGCTCGTATCATGGCTGAAGAACAACGTCACGGATGGCAAATGGCCTATCTTTTGATGACATACTTCGGACAGCAAGGACGCCGTGAAGCACAGAAACTTCTAGAGAGAAATGCACAAGATGGGGACCGCCTACTAGGTGCTTTCAATCGTCCAATGCCTCACTGGCTGGATTTCTTCTGCTACACAATGTTCGTAGATCGTGATGGTAAGTTCCAGTTAGGAATGCTCTCAACATCTGCATTCAAGCCATTAGCTGCATCCATGGGACCAATGCTCAAAGAAGAATCATTCCATCTAGGAACAGGTTCAAACGGCCTACGTCGCATTATCAAGGCAGGAGTTATTCCACTAGACATGCTTCAGCGATACATGAACAAATGGGTTGCTACAGCACACGATCTGTTTGGAACAGATTCCTCAACATCCGCACACTGGGCATACGTCTGGGGAGTTAAAGGACGATGGGACGAAAGAAAGAAACTCGATGCAAATATCGATGTGGACAAGGAAGTACTCAATGAAGAAGGCCGAGGGCACTATCATGAAGAGATTGCTAAAGAAGTTGAGAAATTGAATGGATACCTTCCTGAAGGTTCCGATGTGACACTATTTGTCCCTCATGAAAACTTCCACCGTGATATCGGTAAATTTGGTGGCAAGAATTGCTACACAGATGGTAGTTTGTTCGAAGGTACTGAAGAGGAATACGCCGCATATCTCCACAATGTACTGCCTACCGCAGCAGACGAAGAAGCATTGAAAGAAATTTTCAAGCAGCAATGGGTCGAAGACAAACCATTAACTCCTCGTCAATTGGCAAGTGGAATTGGCGCTACTGCATGAAGGTGAGTGAATGATACCTGTCTCGCTCTACGGAGCCGACGAAGCTGAATTAGATCGCTTCTACTCGGTTCTACCTAAACTCGTAAAGGATGCTTACGAAGACCGCCCCTACCAGGAAACTCTGTTCGCAATTACTGGAGAAGATGTGATTCAACACATTGAACTTGTAGATTCATGGACTAAGCAAACTCCATTTGCATGGCCAGAAGACGTATTGATGGAAGTTGACATGGCAATACAGACTGTGAAATACCCTGATGTTGGGTTATTAGAACACCTGATGACATTGGAAAATGTCGATTGTGTCCGACTATCAAACTGGATGCACTTTGAAACAAATGTGTACCCAATATACTCTGAAGATGCATGTGTAGGCCTTGAAAAAATGGGCCTATCTACACCGTATAGGCCGGATGACATTGCATCTTACGGATTGTATGTACAACGACTTGAAGGACTAAAAGTCCACGCACCAGCCGAAGGCATGCCGGAAATCGGGCTCCCAAGAGCCCGAATCCTGCAGCTAGGCTTGGAGCGATTCGAATGAAAAATGCGACTACCCATGTGAAATTGCTAGCAGTAGCAATCATTTGGGGAATTAGTTGGGTTGCTGGAAGAGTCGTAGTCCAAGATATCGCTCCTTTCACAGCAGGTTGGTCACGCTACATTATTGCCGTAAGTTGTTTCTTGGTTTTCCTAAAGATAACAAAACAATGGATTACCCCGACTAAAGAACAGTGGAAGATAATTATCGCCATTGGATTCCTTTCTACATTCCTCTATCAGGCATTCTTCTTGTACGGAATGAAATGGACTGCTGCCGGTGATGCATCTCTAATGATTACATTCAACCCCTTATTCACAGCCATTCTAGCAGTCCCTTTTCTTGGAGAAAGGTTTGACAAAAGGCTTGCAGGTGGATTAATTCTATCGGTGACTGGAGTTTTAGTTCTGGCATGGTTTTCTCCGAATGTTGATCTGCCAATCGAAGAGCGAGTTATTGGAAATACACTCATCGGCTTAGCAGCATTATCTTGGGCATTTTCGACTATTCTGATGAAAAAGGCGATGTCTGGAGAAAATGCCCTTTCCCCATTACATCTGACTGTCTGGGCGAGTACTGTTGGACTGCTAATACAAACTCCAGCAGTTATTTGGGAATTTACTCAAGTGGGCATACCAAGTAATGCATCAACAGAATCTTGGCTATGGGTAGCATTCCTGGCGATTCTGTCCACGGTTCTCAGTTACGTCTGGTTTGCGGATGGTATCAAAGTGATTGGAGCAGGTCGATCAGCACTCTATGTCTATCTCGTACCAATTTTTGGCATTCTCAGTGGATGGATATTACTTGATGAAAAATTAGGTATTTCTTTGATTGCATCATTCATACTAATTGTGGGCGGAGTATATGTGGCTCAATCCAAGGAATCGTCATGAACCTGAGTCGCTTGGGGCTAGAACATGGGAATCAATACTGTAGCAGTGATTGGTGCAGGTACAATGGGTGCAGGTATTGCTCAAGTATGTGCGCAAGCGGGTTGGAAGACCAATTTGTTCGATGCATTTCCTGAGGGTCTAGAACGCGGCATGAATGCGATTGATGCCTTTTGGGACAAAGGAATTGCTAGAGGCAAAACAACTACTGAACAGAAGGTAGAATGGGCTGCTAATCTTCATGCTGTTTCCAATATGGCAGAAGCTGTAGGTGATGCTGACATGGTGATTGAAGCAGTTCCCGAAATCCCCGAACTCAAGCACAAAATCTTTGCAGAACTTGGCGCTATGACAAGAGATGATTGTATCCTTGGAACAAATACATCCTCGCTTTCAATTGCCGATATAGCCGCAGCGTCAGGTAAACCTGGCAACGTTATTGGAATGCATTTCTTCAACCCCGTTCCGATTATGAAACTCCTTGAATTAGTCCAACACGATTCATGTTCCATGGAGACTATTGCTGCCGCTGAATCTGCTGGCAAAGCGATGGGGAAGACCACGATTCTTGTCAAAGACATCCCTGGATTTGCAACATCTCGCCTTGGCGTAGTACTTGGAAACGAGGCAATACGTATGCTCGCTGACGGTGTCGCTAGTGCCAAAGACATCGATACTGCAATGGTATTGGGGTACAAGCACCCAATGGGCCCACTTGCTCTAACAGACCTAGTTGGCTTGGATGTTCGCAGAGATATTCTTCTAAACCTCAAGAAATCATTCAATGATGACTCTTACACACCACACCCTCTTCTCGAGAAGTTGGTAGCTGAAGGGCGTCTAGGTAAGAAATCAGGCAAAGGAATCTATGATTGGTCATCTGGTTCCGCTGAAGAAACTGAACTTCCCAAATAGTATAATTCAGCCTTGAAATTTACAACCCATTAAGTGCTAAAGCCATTAGAACTAGGCATGGAAGTCTCTAGGGAATTCATTCGTAAATCCACATTCATCGCTGGACCACTAGTTTTGATCAGTTACGCATTCGCTCTTTCTCGCTTAGATGACTGGGATTCATTATGGGGAGGGGTTCCAGAAACTTGGATTACATACATTGTGCCATTCATGTTCCTTGCTGCAATTGGATATATGATGTACTGGTGGGTTGCATTATTCCAAATTGATCTTGCGGCATTCGAGTCTCTTAGATGGCCATGGAGTGAATCGGATGGTAATGGTGGCCAGAGGTTATTACTCGCATATGCCCTATTTTTGATTCCATCAATGCTCTGGATTGACAGTACGATTTTCCACATGAATAATTCATACTCTTGGACGCCAATTTTAGTTATTGGAATTCTAGCATTGGCGTCTATTGGAAACATAATGCTAGGACTCCTTGCGTATGGAGCTATGCAAGATGAAGTAGACGGTTCAAGAATAATGCTTCTTGGTTCGGTATTCCTTGGAATCCAAGTCATACTCAATGACCTGATTATTTGGTCTGCCAAGTTCCCTTGGTAATCATAAAGAAAAATACTCCAAGATGAGTATGAATATTATTGACAATGACAGTAATAGTATCAATGCTCCTGCTCCTAAAACGAACAGTATAGCATCACGGTTCTTACGATACCATTCATGCTCAGTCATTTCTTCATCCAATTCCTTTAGTTCTTCAATACCTTGCTTAATACGTTCCTCAGGCTTGAGATCGTAAATTGCTTGAGCCACGATTTGCTTAGGATTTGGAATAGGTAGTTGGTCTCCTATTTTCCGAAGGGCTTCGGACAAATCATCTCCTGTTGGGTCTGTTTCTCTCCAATTAGGTCTGAATTTCGCATAAATACGAATCAAACCCAACCGAGTAGCCAATGAAATGAACATTATGATTATGAAAGCCTGAGGCATAATTGAAAGTGGGAATAGGATGGCAACCCAAGTAACCAGAAGTAAAATCCAAATTAATTCGACAACCAAAGGGCCGTTGTTTGAGGCTTTTTCTGGTTGAGGACAAGACATTCTGTCATGCCCTTCCTGTCGACAAATACCGCATTTCCTTGCCATGATGTTC
>JAOMTZ010000002.1 GCA_028356125.1 Candidatus Poseidoniaceae archaeon | reverse complement strand
GAAATACCTCCAGCAATGCATGAACTATTACGTGTAATGGCCTGCCATTTAGATAAGTTGAGTCATTCTGTCAGAGAAAACAAGCCACATATATTCGCTTTCCACTTACTTGAATTAGCAACTGCTTACAATTCATTTTATCGTGATTGTCATGTCATTACAGATGGTGTGGTAAATGAATTTAATTTCGCAGTTAGTGAAAGAACCAGAGGACTCCTACGAAAAGGAATGATCGGTCTAGGAATCACTCCTCTGGAATCGATGTGAATGCACTATTTGGTGTTGAACCAGCAGCTTCTAGTTGCGTTCCAATTTCCTTCAGGTCACTAAGCGCATCTTCTAGATTGTCTGCTTGCTTGAGGAATCTAGTAGGGGGCCAACCTAAGTCGATCTTGCCAGGGTCGATAGTTGATTCCTCAATCCATGCTTCACATGCTTGGCCAGTACACATTGCTGAAAATGAATCTAAGTCCATCCAAAATGTTCTCCTTTTGCATACTGGACAATCCCTACAATGCATGCTTGACAGAACAGTCATTCCCTCTTCTCCCACTTGGTCAACATCCCAGACTACTAGGTCTGACCTGGTTAGTAACATAAGGTGGGACTTTCGTAAAAACCTCCTAAGGACTTTCCAAGCAATCTCTTCTGTAGAGAATACTCCAAGTCCAATCGCACCTCCATCTTCCTCAGTTACCGAGGGTACGAAGACACGAGAGGGGGCCGTCATAAATGGGGCTGTGAGGATTAAGCCCTTCAATCCCTCGTCCATTCTTGTTCCACTACCGCCAATCCACCAGGGTGCGGGAATGGTGCGTCTGGCTTTTCCATTCGAATCGAAATAGATTCAACCAGGTGGTTTTGACTAATTCTGTCTATGAGTTTTTTACAAAGAGTTTCCATTAACTTAACTGGCTCTGAGTTAATTATTTCATCATCTACAGCAGTTTGCAAATCTGCATAATTCAATGTCATTTCTAGATTATCTTCTTCAACATCTGAAACGAGAGTTGCCCAGATTGATATGACGAATGGTTGCTTCTTTTCTCTTTCAAAATCATATGCGCCGTGGCAAGCCATTACTTCGTAAGACTCCAGTCCTATGCGAGTGACCATGTTTATTCCTCACGTTCATGGACCCAAATCAAATGATATCCAAATTGGGTTTTAACTGGCTCTGATACGGTTTTCAAAGGTATTGTCCACACGACTTCATCAAACTCAGATACCATCTGGCCTTTCCTAAACCATCCAAGGTCACCACCTTTCTGGCTTGAAGGGCAATCCGACTTTTTTCTTGCCGTCTTTTGAAAATCTTTGAATTTGTTGATATTACTGGCTAACTGTGTAGCTTCGCCTTTGCTCTTTACCAGAATATGGCTAGCATGTGCACTTGGTTTTACCATTTAATCACCTCATGTATCTGCATTCCAGCCGAGATATTTCATGTAGTTCCCATAGATTGTAATTGAAATCCCTAGACTTTCTTCGTTAAATCTAGTCATTTCGTCGAGGTAGGTGTGGTATTCCCAAGAACCACTCCCGTAGCATACAGCGGCTCTACCGATTGTGTCTCCTCCATCTAAATCATATACGAATGGGCAATGATCAGAATTGCAAGGCATACCGTCTTCTTCGCCTTTATCCCCATCATAAAGTGCTAAATTTATCGTATACTTTTCTGCCATGTCGGGGTTGGCTTCTTTGTACTCTTCCGTTAGGGACTCGATGTGCCCATAGTCTTCTGGATGATTAGTGAATAATGTAACAGAATCGCCTCTGGATTGGTCGATGTCAACATGGTTCATGTCGAGGTTGATGTACAAACGAAGGTTTTCGGCTAATTCTTGGTTCATCTCTTGAACGTAAGCAGTAGATCCCCAAAGCCCTTCTTCTTCTCCTCCCCATGTGCAGAACCTTAGAGTTCTTTCAGGTTCACCATTCTCAACAATATATTCCGAGAACATGGTTGCAAGTTCGAGTACTGAAGCAGTTCCTGATGTGTCATCTACTGCTCCTGCTCCGTGGTAAACTGTGTCGTGGTGACCTCCAACAATCACTATTTCGTCACTCTTGCCATAGTAGGTGCCACATGGGACTCTGATAGTTAATTCGTCGTCATTTGTGACGTCCATAATCATCTCTAATCTTCCACTACCATTGATGACTACAGATTCTAGGATTTCTCCAGCTTCCTTGCTCATTGCGATGAATGCTAGTTGTGAAGGAGCAGAGCCTCCGTTTGCTTCCGCAATAGCATCATAGTTGGTTCCTTTGAAAATAGGGACACAATCATTACCTTCAATTTTCCCACAATTGTAGTCCTTGTTAACTCTAATTACAGCCGAAAGGTCATTTTCTATAGCACTAGTCATAATGAAAGTATTTCCAGTTTTGGAGCCTCCACCTTCTACGTATCCAACCTTACCTGCAGCTGTTGCCCAAAGAGCATCATCTGAACCGTCACCTAAGTGTACAACTTCGATGTCTTGGCCAAACATAATTGATGACTCTCCAGAGAATCCTTGGATAACATAGTCACTTCTGTGATTGAATGTTGTTATTTCCTGTCCTACATCCGCAGGAGAACATGGTGCTGCTCCTAATCCTCCTATGGTCCCTGGTGTACAAACTTTGAGGCTAGGTTCGCTGTTTATGCTGTGCATAGGGACCTCGTATGTGTGTAGAGTGGATTGATATCCTAGCTCTTCAAAAAGGTCTGCTATGTATTCCGCAGTAGCCTGTTCCTCAACAGATCCGCTCATACGTCCTTTCCAATCAGGGTGTCCCAGTAAAACTAGGTCTTCAGCATACGACCTTACTCTGTCTTGTTCAAACTGCATGGATGCGCCGTAATCGACCTTTTCTTCTTCCAAAAAGAAGTAAAGGAATGTTGAAGTTACCAAGAGTACCAAAAGTATGCTTGCCATCACAGTTGTACTTCGAAAGAATTCACCAACACTTCGTCTATTACTGGCCTCAGACCAGTCATCTACAACTTCAGCGGAAATGATTTCCTGCTCACTCATGGAAGTTCATCTCCCGTCCATCTCTTCGTCAGATCATTATCTCTGCCTAGGTGGTCGAGTATTCGTGCGACTACGAAGTCGATTAAGTCGTCCATTGTTTTTGGAAGGTTATAGAATCCTGGCGAGGCAGGCATTACAATTACTCCCCATGCGGATAATTTAGCCATATTCTCCAAGTGAATTGTTGCGTAAGGTGCTTCGCGTGGCACGATGATTAATTTTCTTCTTTCCTTCATTGCTACAATTGCAGAGCGAGTAGCAAGATTGTCTCCAATGCCTGCCGCCAACTTTCCTAGTGTTGAGCCACTACATGGGCAGATTACTACAGCATCTATTGCTGCAGAGCCCGAAGCAGATTTAGCACCAATATCGGCATTCTTTTCTAAAGTTGCACCAGTCTGCTCTGCTAGAGTTTCGGGAGTAAGTCCTTCACATTCATGAGCCATAGTAATGCGTCCTGATTCCGTGACAACAAGTCGAGCCTCTTGTCCTAGAACGTGTGCAAGTCTAACACCGTAGGCCGCGCCAGAGGCACCAGATATTACCAAAACGATTTCGCCCATCATTAACTTCTCATGCGGAATCATGTATCAAGTTATGTCCAACGCTGTGCGTATTACCAATTCCAAGACCGAAACAGCCTCAGCAAAAGAAACGGGGTCTATAGACCAGCCTATTCTAAGCCACTCTTCCAACCCTGGTCCAAACATAATGCCGGGCACAGCGAGTAAACTATGCTCTTTTCCAATCGTATCTATCATTTCTATTGTATTTACACCGGGTATCCTGAACGCTCCAAAAACTCCGTGTGGGGGGGGAGTCCATTCTATTCCCAACCTTTCCAACGCACTGATTAACACAGGGAGGTTCTTTTCTCGATAGTGTTCGATTAATTCCACAGGCTCATGTAATCGATTCTTGATATGTTCAACGATACGAATTGTGGGGGATGACATCATACCTTCCATATTGTGGAATGAGTTTGCAACATTTGCGATTATACTCTCATCAGCAATAATCCATCCATATCGGATAACTCCGAGGCCATGCACCTTTGTCAATGAAGATATTGTGATGCAATTATCACCCTCAGTAAACATCGGTCTCCAACTATTATCCGCTCTTGAATAAACTTCGTCACTAATTATTCTGACATCCTTTCTCTTGCATTCAGAAACAAGCCAATTACGATCTTCTTCTGTGAACGACCATCCAACTGGATTTAGTTGCGGAGTGACCATCAACAAATCTACAGATTCCAAAACTAGGGACCATTCATCTCTATCTATTACCCACGCTGTGCTAGTTGTTATTCTGTGAACAGCTACGGTTTCAAGACCGAGTATCCTCGCAGTCTGGCTTACGGGGCCATATGATGGCATTTCTACAGCGACCTTTCCACCTCGTGATGCTGCTGATATTGCTAGGGCGATTCCTTGAGTAGCTCCCATGCAAAGATGTACATTGTCAACAGAAACTCCGTACATCTTACTGATTAGTTCTCTTTCATCAATACCTGGGCCTCTGTGATCTTTCCACACATTTTCGATTCCTTCTAATTCCCAAGGGAATTGCAGTCCTGAGAAGGATAAATTGTGTTTTCGGTTTTCCTTAAGTCTTGGGATGTACCACTGAAGGTAAGATACAGGAGGTATCTCAGAACCACGTGCAGGTCCACCAGTTCCCGGGTAGTTACCTGCCATGATGATGCTTAGTAGAATATACTAATAGAATAAGTGGATGTAATTATTCAGTCAAAGTTCTAGAGAGGGTTGCGATTGTTTCCCGAAGTGATTGCATCACCATCTGCGTGGTAGTATCGAAGCCTAATGCTGCCAGACTTGTTGTTGTGTCTTGGCCTAATCCACATCCGCTTACCATCTCAACTCTTCCTCTAGGGGTATTACAATTAATTGTTAATCCATGCCGACTAGTCCATCTTAGGAATGATAGTCCGATTGAACAAATCTTGTTCTCGCCAACCCATACGCCTTGCATTCTGTCATCACGATGCCCATCAATGCCTAACTTGGAAAGTGCTGCAATGACCCATTCCTCTAATATCGCGATTACTGCCTTGACGTTAGATTCACCTTCCAGGTCCCATTTGATGATTGGATAAATTACCAACTGGCCAGGTCCATGCCAAGTCAATCCTCCTCCTCGGTCAACTGGTGATGTTGCGTATCCTGGTGGTGGGTTGATGCCATCATTCCTGGCTCTAGGACCCACTGTGACGATTTCTTCATGCTCACACACAAGTATAGTATCGATGATTTCATCATCAATCCTCTTACTCTGCATTACTCGCATTAATTCATCAGATTCAGTATGTCCGATTTTACCTAATTCCGTAATCACGAGTTGACGCAACTAATCACCTCAGAATCTTCCACTGCTTCCGAATCCACCTTCGCCTCTATCTGTAGTAGATAATTCTTCGAAAGTAACTTCTCTGTAACTAGTTAAGGGAACAGGTGCGATTAACATCTGCGCGATTCTCTCTCCCTTTGCGAGTGTGATTGATTGCCCCTCTCCAATCCATGTGGCTAATACCATTAGTTCCCCCCGATAATCGGAATCGATTGTTCCAACGCCATTGGGCATTATCATTCCTTTAGCGCCTAGTGAGGAGCGAGATCTAATCTGGCCCTCCCATCCTTCAGGAATGGCTACGGCTATTCCAGTTCTTATTTTGGCAGAATGGCCTTTTGTGACAATTGTTTCTTCCAACGCTCTCAAATCCCAACCGGCAGCAGATTTGGTACCTTGAGTTGGTTTCGATGCCTCTGGGTCTAGTTTGGCGAACATCACTTCAACTCTCTCTCGCGTCATGGTCGGGCGAAGTGAAAGAGGCACTCAAGGTCTTTGGTTAATTTGAAGGCACAAAATTTCACACTTTTATTGAATTATCTTTCACCAATTCAATAGTAGATATCATAAGCCCCCGACACCCGTCTAACTAAGCCTGAAGGGAGTGGTTCTACTGCTGAAACATGCAGCGGAACTCTGTGATGCTTAAGCAACATTATAGGCTAGTTTCTACGGCAAACAAAATCCACCGCGAGCGCGAAATGGGAGGGACACATGATGCAGCCACAAACTCATACTAACGACGGCTTTGATTTAGATCTCTCTTCAGAGTTCATTGAGCCAATGCTCAAAGAATCCTTGGACCGATTTGTACTATTTCCTATAGAGCACTCAGAGGTATGGGAAATGTACAAGCAACATGCGGCTTCTTTCTGGACCGCTGAAGAAATAGATTTGGCTGAGGATGCCAAAGACTGGGAGTCTCTTAGTGCAGATGAGCAACATTTCTTGAAGCACGTTCTTGCTTTCTTCGCAGCATCTGATGGAATTGTAAATGAGAACCTCGTTGTCAATTTTGCTAACGAAGTACAGTGGGCTGAAGCACGAGCGTTCTACGGTTTCCAAATCATGATGGAGAATATCCATGCAGAAACCTACTCCTTACTTATCGACACATACATCAAAGATCCCCAAGAGAAAGACCATCTATTCAAAGCACTAGAGACCGTTCCTTCAGTCGAAAGAAAAGGAAGTTGGGCTCTACGATGGCTAGACCGTAAGAGAGCCTCATTCGCTGAAAGGCTTGTAGCATTCGCAGCTGTTGAAGGAATCTTCTTCTCCGGTTCATTCTGCGCAATTTTCTGGCTGAAGAAGCGTGGATTAATGCCTGGTCTCACCTTTTCTAACGAATTGATTAGCCGTGATGAAGGACTGCACTGTGACTTTGCTTGTTTGCTACACTCTAGTCTAGTCAAAGGTGCGGGTGAGATGAAAATTCATCAGATTATTTCTGAGGCTGTTGAAATAGAAATTGATTTCGTCACCAGTGCTCTACCTGTATCTCTTATCGGGATGAACTCTGATTTGATGCAACAGTATATTCACTTCGTTGCGGATAGATTACTAGTGTCTCTTGGCGCTACTAAACTCTACAATGCAGAGAATCCATTCCCGTGGATGGAAATGATCTCTATGCAAGGTAAGACTAACTTCTTCGAGAAGAGAGTCGGAGAATACCAGAAAGCAGGCGTAATGGGCTCTTCTAGCCTAGGAGCGGTACAACAGCGCTTCTCGATGGAGGAAGACTTCTAAACCGTCCGCGTCCGAGGATGGATACTTCACGCTCACAAGGATATGAAAAAGGGGGACAGAGAATATGGGTCTACAAGTGGTTAAGAGAAATGGCGATAAAGAAGATGTACGTTTTGATGCGATACAGGAGAAGTTGACGAGACTATCCTACGGTCTGCATGAAAAGTGGGTAGACCCAGGAATGGTAACTAAGTTGGTTATCGAAGGATTATATGACGGAGTTACCACCTCTGAACTTGATGAACTTGCTGCAGAAACTGCGGCTTCTCTTGCTTCCCACCACCCTGATTACTCTAAGCTCGCAGCAAGGATATGTGTTGACAACCTTCACCGCTCTACCAAGGATACATTCAGTGAAGTTGTTTCTGATCTTCGTAACTATGTAGATCCTGAATCTGGAAAGCATGCTCCACTAATCTCAGAAGAAGTATTTGCAATCATTATGGAAAACAAGGATGTTCTCGATGCACACATCGATTACAATCGTGACCATAATTTCGATTACTTCGGATTCAAAACTCTAGAGCGTTCCTATCTACTCAGACTAGATGGGGCTGTTGTCGAAAGACCTCAGCACATGTTCCTCAGAGTTTCAGTAGGTATTCACCATGGCAATATCGAGAAGGCTTTGGAAACTTATGACCTGATGAGCGAAGGATGGTTTACACACGCTACTCCAACTTTGTTCAACTCAGGAACACCAACTCCTCAGATGTCATCTTGCTTCTTGCTAACAATGCAGGAAGATTCACTGGATGGAATTTATGACACACTAAAGCAGTGTGCTCGTATCTCAAAGTCTGCAGGTGGAATTGGGTTATCAATTCATCAAATCAGGTCTAAGGGCTCATACATCAAGGGAACAAACGGTCATTCCAATGGACTAGTCCCTATGCTAAGAGTGTTCAACGACACTGCACGCTATGTCGACCAAGGTGGCGGCAAGCGTAAAGGAAGCATTGCGATTTACCTGGAGCCTTGGCACCCGGATATCTTCGAATTCCTAGACCTCCGCAAGAACCACGGTAAGGAAGAAATGCGAGCACGTGACTTGTTCTATGCTCTTTGGACTCCTGATTTGTTCATGGAACGTGTCGAAGCGAATGGCGAATGGTCTCTATTCTGTCCTAATGAGTGTCCTGATCTTCATGACACCTATGGTGATGAATTCCGTGCACTCTATGCTAAGTACGAATCTGAAGGCAGAGCTCGCCGTGTCATCAAAGCCCGTGACTTATGGGACGCTGTAACTCAATCTCAAATCGAGACAGGTACACCTTACATGCTTTACAAGGATGCATGCAATGAGAAATCAAACCAGAAGAACCTCGGTACAATCCGTTCTTCCAACTTGTGTACTGAAATTATCGAGTACACCGCTCCTGACGAAGTAGCGGTATGCAACCTAGCATCAATCGCTCTTCCAAAGTTCGTAAATCTAGAAGATGGTTCATACGATCATCAGAAGTTATTCGATGTAACATATCATGCAACTGGAAACCTAAACCGAGTTATCGATGTAAACTTCTACCCTGTCAAGGAAGCAGAGAACTCAAACATGCGCCACCGACCTATAGGACTTGGTGTTCAGGGCCTAGCAGACACATTTGCTATGCTAAAGCTACCTTTCGAGTCCGTGGAAGCACGTCAATTGAATCGTGAAATCTTCGAGACTATTTACTTCGCTGCTTGCACAGCAAGTATGGATGCTGCTAAGGTTGAAGGAGCATACTCAACCTTTGAGGGTTCACCTGCAAGCCAGGGTATTCTACAGCCTGACCTTTGGGGAGTTACAGAACACTCTGGTCGCTGGGACTGGGATACTCTAAAGCAAGACATAATGACCAACGGTCTTCGTAACTCTTTGATGCTCGCACCTATGCCTACTGCATCTACAAGCCAAATTCTTGGTAACAACGAATGTTTCGAAGCATTCACCTCTAACCTATACGTAAGAAGGACCCTTTCCGGTGAATTCATTGTCTTGAACAAGCATCTAGTTAATGACTTGATCAATAGAGGCATGTGGTCTTTGGAAATGAAAGACGAAATTCTACGTCACAAGGGAAGCGTCCAACAAATCGGCGGAATACCTGAAGACTTGAAGGAACTTTACAAGACTACATGGGAAATCAAGCAGAAGCATGTCATTGACATGGCAGCTGACCGTGGAGCCTACATCGACCAAAGCCAGTCTTTGAATATCCACATGACCGATGCAAATCCTGCAAAGGTAACTTCCATGCACTTCTATGGATGGAGAAAAGGACTCAAGACTGGAATGTACTACCTGCGAACCAAGGCTGCAGCAGATGCAATCCAGTTTACAGTCGAACAGAAAGGAGCTGACGAGACAGTTGATGGATTAGCAAACCGTGCTGATGCAATCACAAGTCTAGAAGAAATTGCTTGTTCCCTAGATACACCTGATGACTGCCTAAGTTGCGGCTCATGATTTGTTATTCTTAGAAGCTGCTCATGCTTGAGATAGTGATGGCTAGAAGTTATTATTTGGTTCTGCCAAATAACCCGTGATCGAAAACCCTCTCGAAACCCAGTCAAACGCCACCATTTGAATCCGTACCCTTGTTATCGTATACGATACAGAGGGCCCCCGTTTGTACTTTTTAACAGATATGCCAATTAACTGAAAGGTATTAGTAATGATATGGCAAACAAATGGAAAATCGCTGGTTATCTATTTTCAACAGCGGCTGTCGTTCTATTGATTTCACTAACTATGAACATTCATACCTATTACATCAAAGAAATGGAATCTGGCACAGAAACAGTGAGTGAGGTTTGTGATGATAGATGGGATGAAGATACTGTTAGCACTTTAATGTGCCATCCAATAAAGCAAGAGAAATACAATTTATTCGCTGGGATATTATTATCTGCAGGTTTTGCATTTCTTTGTTTTGCAAAGTCCAGTGAAATAAAAACTGAAAATGAGCCTGCTATTTCCGAAAACCAATCATAACAACCAATTCAACAACAATATTACCAACAACCACCCCAAAATTGATTCCGTCAACTAATCGTTTCGGATAAGTTGCAAGGGGTTATCCGAAACCCCTTTGTATTTTATTTTCTTATACAAAGGGGATTCAGTGGGCCGATACAGACGCTAGCGTCTAAAATGACCCACGCAAAGCCCATTCAAACAACGAATCCATCCGCGTGGGTTTTCGGATTAACCCTCGCAAATCATCTCAATTCAATTATTTCATGCACTGTTCAAAATTATGATTAGTAAGTATAAATTCAGTTAACTTTTTTCAGAATAATTCCTTTGCTGAATCCTCCGCGGGCGGTCATTTTTTCAGTCATTATTTCGACTATGTCTTCCAACTTGCAATCGCTCATTTCTATTAAGGAATAAACAACTTGTAGTAAATCCGCTAATTCTTCTTCGGCAAAATTTTCAAGATATTCTTCACCTTCTTCACTTAATTTTTCAACTAGTCTTCGCTTTAATTCGATGTTATCATTACAATACTCTATTATGCATTGTTTTCCACTTAACTCGATAATTTCAGGAATTCTATCTCTAACTAATTTATCGTAATCCAAATTAACACATCCTCACGTATTTGTTCCATAATTCATTTGATTCTATACTACTCTGTAAAATATTAACATACTTTTTTTGTTCATCAACTTCATAGTTTTGGGCCAAGAAATATTCTAGCATACGTTCGTTTCTTGATTGAACAATTCTTATCTGCTCATCATGAGGTGGATTGTCGTTTTTTGAGCCGTTGCATGAGCTGTGAGTAGGATGCAAATTCCAAATATCATGACTCCTAATTTTAATCCAAGGAATTGTATGATCAAGTGCTGAATTTGAATAAATGGGTTCATGACAAGAGGAACAGATTATTTCAAATTCACTTGAATGAAAATCCTCGATCAATTCTCTACACACTAGAGGTATTCCAGGTCTTCTGGTTTTTAGATTTGAAGAAATGTAGAATAATATTGACATAATTCCTGGTTTAATATTTTTTGACTGATTTACTCTTTCTAAATATTTTGTCAGTTCAATCATACTTGTATATTTGATGAGAGGATAAGTAAGGATTACTGCATTTGCTGCCTCTTTATTGATGACTAGATCTCCAGATGAGTCAAAATCATATAATATCCCCTCCATTTTCATATAAAATAAAGGCATTTTCCTCATATTACTGTAAACTTTTTTCAATGTTTTCTCCAATTTTATTTGTAAAGGGCTGATTTTATTTATTTCCCTGAGAAACTTCTCAAATCTAATCTTATCATTTGATTTGGTGTGACTAGAATAATCGTCCCACAAGTTATTTACTAATTGCATTATTTCACTTTGTTTTCTTTTATTACTCTCATCTCCAACCCTTATTCTCGTTGGAATGAAGTGCTCGATATCATGAATGAGATATGTATCCCAAAAGAGCTGTAAATATTCCTTTGCAATATCCTTTTGATCTAGTATAACTGGTTTATTTTGTTCAATATTTTTTGTTGATGAAGAAATCAAACTACTAAGAACGTATACTGTTGCGAATTTGTATGATGCCTGAGGATTGGCGTCATAAATCGCAGATAACCAGTGACGCTTCATGCACTCCCCTGCTGCTAATCACTTGTATTCTTTTCCCGAATATTCGTATGGGGGCCCCTTGTAAACGGGGGCATTCAGATGGGTACGGTTCAATATGGCCCACAGCAAGCCCATGTGTATGGGCAAGATAAATCAAAGGGTGTATTGCTTATGCCCTCGAATACACAGTTCATTTTTTCTTGGGCCTCATTCTCTCTTGCCTTAATTTATTGTAATCCCAGTTTGGTTTGTGCTGAACTTTAGTTGATGATTCGCTATCTTCATACACTTTTGCAATGAATAACATAAACTCCGCATCTGAAGTGTTGTCTGGATCTAATGGCCTTCGATTTTCCTCTGTCTTTTCTAGATGGCATCGTGAGCAGAGTAATTTGGCATCTTCAATTCGATTTGAACCTTGAACATGATCTACTTGAGAACCATCTTCTCCACATTCTACACATTTTGAATCATCTCTTTCCCATACTGCGTCAATAACATCCCACGACAGTGGTTCGTACCCACCTGAGTAGGCCCACAAGATTTTTTCATTGATTGCGTTCTTTATATCACTTCTATCATGTATACCCCTTCTCTTTACTGAACGAATGTATCTCACTGCTTTTGCTCTTTGACGACATGAACTTTGGCAAAATAATTTCCCATAGGGCACTTCATCTGTGCATTCAATACATTCATGAGTTGTTAATTTCCTTTCTTCAAATTCCTTCTTATGCATTCGTTTTTCATGATCATTTCGATTTTTCATAGCTTGTTTTGTATGAGAGAAATCTCTTCCACAAAAACTGCATTCTACCGGCTCAACCTTACTCTTCGTCATATGTCAGAAATTTCCGAGAAGGAATATAAAGATGAGGGAGTAACAAGGCCGTTTACAAGGGCCCCCGTTGTGTTCCTATACGAATACAACCGTACCCTTCGAAACGATGGTGTTCGCATGGGCCCCCCTCTGAAACGGCGCATCATTGAAGAATGATGCAGTGGTGCATAGAGCCAATGAACTGGAAGAAGTTCTCTGGACCAGCAATTCTCGCTGGCACCGCCATTCTCATTTGGCAGGGAGTAAATGTTCTTGGCAATATTATGTATGATGATGGAGATACGATTGATCCTGGTGTTACTCAGACTTTTTTGTGCATGGGTTTAATCTCGATTTTAATGTTTTTGAGTTCGCTCGTTTGGTTTGCATTTGCATTGGGAGGGAAGACGCAAAAGACGGTTTTCTTAGCGGACGACCCAAGTAATTCCCAACATACCCCAGTTCCTCTTGCAAGTGATTCGCAGAGTACGGTCGTGCCTTCCACGATTGGTGGAGATCCTGTGTCATATGTACGAGAGAAAATCATAATCGCAAAATCTGAAGGTGATACAGCACAAATGGTTGGTTTCCTCATTATTGCTGGTAGTGTTGTGATGTTTGTACTAATGATCATCTTGGGATTCATCTGGATTCTTTCTGGAATGGGTTCCGGTTTGGGGGGATCAGGTGGGACCTGTGACGAAACTTGTGAATCTTTGGGGTCTGCTGCTAAATTCAGCATGTGGGCTTCACTCTTGCTTTTCACATGTGGCGTGATTGCTTTGGCGAGGCCCTGGTCATGGTTCAGTTCTAGCGAAGATTTTCATTCTCCTGTTGTGAAAGTAAGGGTTGGTATTGTATCAGTAATAGCATTAATTGCAGTAATCTCCTTTGGTTGGCCCGCTTTGCTTGTTGTAGGAATAGCTTTGACTATCTTTGCAGCAGCAGGACGGGTGAATGCATAGGGTCTATCCGAATATCCATTGAAACAGATTTACATTTTCAAAGGGCTTGCAGTGCGTCTTTCGAAACGCTACCCAATGTAAGCAGTGATTAGTTCAAATTAAGCGATGTGAATAGCGTGACCCAGAGTTGCTAACACCGCTTCATGAGTCATTTCTGTCATTGTTGGATGTGCATGGATTGTTCCGGCAATGTCTTCCAACAGCGCCCCCATCTCCAATGCAAGTGTCCACTCACCTACGAGTTCACTGACATGAGTTCCAACCGCCTGGACTCCCAGAAGCCTATGGTCATCTTCTCTGGCAACGACTCTAACGAATCCACCAGTCTTCTCAGCTTCTTGTGTTAATGAACGACCGTTTGCAGCAAGAGGGAACTTTCCTACAATTACCGGGTGGCCTGCTTCTTTTGCTTCATCAGGTGACAATCCTACAGAAACGATTTCTGGTTCTGTGAATACTATTGCAGGTACCGCTACTGGGTCGTAAACACGATTATGTCCAGCAATAATCTCAGCAACCATTTCTCCTTGGAATGATGCCACGTGTGCTAGCATTTCTCCAAGATCAGTCAGGTCACCAATTGCGTAAACACCTTTCATGTTAGTCTGGCATTGGTCGTTTACCTTGACGAATCCACGTTCGTTAAGTGCAACTCCTGTTGGTGCGAGACCTTCGCTTCTAGGTCTTCTTCCAACTGTAACTAGAACACGGTCTGCTTCTACAGATTGCATCTTAGAATCATCATCTGCATGGTTCTTGTCAATATAGTTGAGTTTTAGTTTACCGTTGTCTAATTTCTCAACACCCTTAGCAAATACTCCAGTGTTTACTTTGACCTTGTTCTTCTTTAGGAATAGTTCCAGAGGCCTTCGTAATTCTTTGTCAAATATTGGTAGAACGCTATCCATTGCTTCAACAATAGTAACTTCAGATCCTAGCATTCTGTGTACGATTCCTAATTCAAGGCCGATGTAACCTCCTCCTACGACTACAAGGTGTTCGAGTTTTTCATCGATGTCGAGCGCTTCACGGCTAGAGATAACTCCATCTCCATACTTCATGAAAGGTAACTCAATCGGTACACTTCCATTTGCTAGAATAACGTACTCGGCTTCAATTTGAATTTCTCCCACAACTACGGTCTTTGCATCTTTGAACTCTGCCCATCCAGTGATTAACTCAGCACCCGACTTCTTCAGCAACTGCTCAACGCCTTTGTTCAAACGATTTACAATATCATCTTTCCAGCCCTTCAGTGCTGCCATTTCAAGTTCAGCAGGGCCGGGAATTGAAATTCCCATATGGCCGCCTTCCTTGGCATGCTTAGCAAGATCATGGAACTTGTGTGCTGCGTGAATCATTGCTTTGGATGGAATACACCCTCTAATCAGACAAGTTCCACCTGCTTTCTCTCCTTCGACAATTACGGTATCCATACCCAATTGTCCAGATCGAATTGCAGCGACATATCCACCAGGGCCGGCTCCGATAACTAGGACCTTACACTTTCTAACTTTCATAGTAAAAACCTCACATGAAGATAGTTGCAGGGTTCTCAAGTAGAGTCTTGAGTCTCTGAACTAATACTGCTCCATCCCATCCATCCACTACACGGTGATCCCATGATGAGGACAGGCGTAGCATCTTGCGAATTACGATTTGACCGTTTCTTACAACCGGTGTATCTACTGCGTTGTGTACTCCTAGAATTCCAACTTCAGGTTTATTGATGATTGGAGTTGCTCCAAGGCCACCCATTCTTCCTAGACTTGTGATAGTGAAGGTTGAACCAGTTAATTCTCCAAGACTCGCAGTTCCATCACGAGCAGCTTGACTAACACGCTGCATTTCAGACGCAGATGTCCAGATGTCTTGTGCTTCAACGTGCTTTACAACAGGTACGTACAATCCTCTGTCAGTTTGTGTCGCTATTCCTAGATGGATAGCATCATGTCGTGACACAACGCCTTTCTCGTCATCATATAGAGCGTTGCAAACTGGGTTTTCTCCAAGAGCTCTAACAAGTCCTTGCATTATGAACGGCAGGTAAGTCAACTTAGGCTGGCCATCGGCTCTTGATGCATTAAGATGAACTCTAAGAGTTTCCAGATCTGTGATGTCAACCTCTTCGAAATAACTGAAGTGAGGTATTGTGCTGTAAGATGCAGTCATAGATTCTGCGATCTTTCTTCGCAATCCGATAACAGGAACTTCTGTAACTCCAGTAAGGGCTGTTCTGGAAGGTCCTGCAGCAGCGACTGGGCTACCTGCTTCCTTCCACGAGTCGAGATCTCCGTGAGTGATTCTTCCAGCAGGGCCGCTTCCAGATACTCCTGAAAGTTCGATTCCGCTCTCACGGGCTCTCTGCCTAACTGCAGGAGATGCTAGTGGCCTTGCTCCTGGTGCCGCTACTACTACTGGAGTAGGTGCTGCAACTGGTGCTGCAACTGGTTCAGGAGTAGGTGCAGGAGCGGTTTCAACTGGGGCAACTTCCTTCACAGGTTCAGCCTCTTCCACCTTCTCCTCAATTGGTGCTGGAGTAGAATCCTCGCCATCGGTTTCAAACTCGATACAAACTTGGCCTACAGCCAAAATTGTTCCAGGTTCTCCAACAATTGATTTCACTACACCATCGGTTGGAGATGGAATCTCTACAGTTGCTTTGTCAGTCATGACCGATAAAATTGGGTCGTCTTCTTTTACAGAGTCTCCTACTGAAACCATCCATTCGACGACTTCTCCTTCTACAACTCCTTCTCCTATGTCTGGTAGCTTGAATGCAAATATTCCCATGTTTATGCCTCCTGTGTTTTCTTAATTGCCTCTGATATTCTTTCAGGGCTTGGAAGATAATCCCACTCAGTTGTGTGCGGGAAAGGTGTGTCCCAACCTGTAACTCGTAAGATTGGAGATTCTAGGTGCCAGAAACATCTCTCTTGGATTGAAGCGCTCATCTCTGCTCCAAATCCACTTGTCTTAGGTGCTTCATGAACGATAACACAGCGACCAGTTTTCTTAACAGAGTTGACTACTGTATCTCTGTCCCAAGGTAACAATGTCTGCAGATCTATCAATTCAGCATCGATTCCACTTTCTTCGATGCCTTTTTGCGCTACATGAACCATAGTTCCCCATGCAATAACGGTACAAGCACTACCTTCACGAACAATTCTTGCTTCTTCTAGAGGCATTGAGAAGTACCCTTCTGGAACATCTCCATCTTCATGCCCTTTCCATGTAGGGACATTATGGGGGTCTCCATAAAATGGACCACGATAGCATCGCTTTGGCTCGAAGAAGATTACTGGGTCGTTACATTCGATAGAACTAGTCAGAAGTCCTTTTGCATTTGTAGGGTTTGAACAGTATACTACTTTCAATCCAGGAGTGTGTGTGAATTGAGACTCTGGACTCTGTGAATGATGGTGGCCGCCCTTGATTCCGCCTCCAGCAGGAGTCCTGATTGTTACAGGTGTTGAGAACTCTCCACCGCTTCTGTGACGAAGTTTTGCAATTTCATTCACGATTTGGTCATATGCAGGGAATATGTAGTCTGCGAATTGAATCTCTGCTACTGGCCTCAAACCATTGAGTCCCATTCCAAATGCGATAGCAGCAATTCCACCTTCTGCTAATGGTGCATCAAAGACTCTGTGCATGCCATGTTTTTCTTGTAATCCAGAGGTTACACGGAATACTCCTCCAAAGTAACCAACATCTTCCCCGAAAATAACTACATTTTCATCCTTCTCTAATAGAGAGTCTAATGCACTGTTGAGTGATTGTATCATATTCATTTCAGTCATAACAATCACCTCACTTTCCAAGTTCCTCACGCTGTTCTTGAACGTGCCATGGAACACTTTCGTAAACTTCAGTAAATATTGTTGATGCTGGTGGGAACGGACCGTTAGCCAAGTCACCAAACGTACATGCTTCCTTGTAAGCAGCCATAACTTCATCATCGATTTGTTGCGTTAATTCAACATCTTTCTCTTCAGACCAAGCTCCAATAGAAATCAAATGTTTCTTCAACCGGTCGACCGGATCCCCTCCCGGCCAAAATTCGAACTCATCACCCGGGCGATATATAGAAGGGTCATCAGATGACGAGTGGCCACCTGCTCTGTATGTGTAAACTTCGATATGTGTAGCACCTTTTCCAGCACGAGCGCGTTCACGAGCCCACTTTGTTACCGAGTATAGTGCGAGGAAATCATTTCCATCCACTCTCAAAGAAGGGATGCCATAAGCAAGTCCCCTTGCAGCAAAGTTTTCTCCACCTGTAGCTAAATTCCTGTGAGTAGAAATAGCCCATTGATTATTTACAACATTAAGAATTACAGGAGGCTTGAACACAGAAGCGAAGTTAAGTCCGTAATGGTAGTCTCCTTGAGCACTGGTTCCATCTCCAAGCCAAGTGATTGTTGCTTGGTCATCTCCTTTGTATGCAGATGCCATTGCTACTCCGACTGCTTGGCTGAATTGAGTACCTACTGGACTTGAGATCGAAATGAAGTATCCTTCTTTCCAAGAATAATGTACAGGCATCTGGCGTCCACGAATGTTGTCTTCGGTATTTCCGATACAATGGCATATCATGCTAACCATATCACGCCCGCGAACGAATTGTGCCCCTGGTTGGCGGTATGAGGGAAAAATCCAATCTGTGTCATCCAGTGCCATTGTTTGTGCAATAGCAATCGCTTCTTCTCCCAAAGAACGCATGTAGAATGACAACTTACCAGTTCTTTGCATCTTAATCATTCGGTCATCATAGATTCTGAGTTTCATCATTAACTCTAGTCCACGTATTAAAGTTGCAGCATCAAGTTCAGGATCCCATTCTCCACTAGCGGAGTCATCGTCTCCTAGAACACGAATTAGACCATGTGCGTGGTCATGAGTATCTGGCGCTTCACAGTTTACCGGATCTGGTCGAGATAGGTCTCCTGGTTGCTCTACCCAAGGGCCGCCAAAGTCGGATTTATCACCAGGGCGGAATGGTGCGGTAGGCACATTGTATGGTTCAAGCGACCCCTTATCCCCTTCCGTCATGTCAATCCTCACTCCATGTATGTTCTAAGCCTTGCTGATGCCTTGGCTAGCAAGTCGCCTGCTCGGTAAGACGACCTAACCAGTGGGCCGCATGCCCAACCTAAAAATCCAATCTCTTCGATATGAGAACTCCATTCGTCAAATTGTGCTGGCTCTGGGAATCTATCAACCGCTAAGTGGTTCGGGCTTGGCGCTAGGTATTGCCCGATAGTGACTAGATCAACATCTGCATCTCTGAGAAGTTGCAATGCCTCAATAATTTCATCATCAGTCTCTCCCAATCCTACCATGATTGAAGACTTTGTCAATATGTCTGGTCGCAATCTCTTAGCTTCTACTAAAATGCCAATAGATTGTTCAAACGATGCCCTTGCATCTCTAACTATCGAATCTAATCTTGGAACACACTCTACGTTGTGAGCAAATACTTCCAATTCTAATCCATCTAGTAACGAATATAGCGCTTTATGGTCTCCTGCTAAATCACTACACAATAATTCGAGAGTAACTTCAGGAGTTTTCTCTCTAACTGCTTCTAAGCATTTCCTGTAATGCGCCGCACCGCTATCTGGTAAATCATCACGATTTACTACGGTTATTACAGCATGATTTAGTCCCATAGTGGAGATTGCATCTGCTAAACTCGCAGGTTCATTTTCATCAAGAGGAGGTGGTCTTTTGATCGTTCCAACTGCACAAAATCTGCATCCCCTAGTACATTCTTGGCCTGCCACCATGAATGTAGCATCTTTCGCCGCCCAACACTCGTGAATATTTGGGCAGCGTGCTTCTTGACAAACAGTATTGAGCATATTGTCGGTTACAGTATCTTTAGTTTCGTTGAATTTCTTTTGTAATTCACCAGTTGGCAGCCTTGTACGGAACCATTCAGGAAGGCGAGTTCTAGCCTTGGCCATAGTCAATTTGCGCACTGTCATGACCTCTCCCCTATACATCCCGAAGGGATGGAGTGCAAAAAGAGTCGCTATGGGAGTTTACGAGCATTCAAGTCCAAACTCGGTTTCCAATGTTTATGCGAGTGGCTGTAATTACCGGCGGGGCTAGACGAATTGGCGCTGCAATAACCAATATGCTAATCGATGAAGGATGGGCTGTAATAATCCATTGCAATCGTTCCGTCACTCAGGCTAAACATTTGATAAAAAGAGGGAAAGGTGCAATCGTTTCAGGGGACCTTTCGAATGATGAAGAATTATTCAGAATCATCGAAGAAATTCATGATCATGAATTAGTGGATGAAGCAGGAGGTATTGACCTACTGGTCCATAATGCCTCAATCTATAATCAAGAAGACTTCGCCACAGTTACTCCGCAAGAGTTACGTAGATTCTCCTCAATCCACCTTGATGCCCCATTTTTCATAACTCAAGGTTTAGTACCAAAGTTGAAGGCGAAAAAAGGTAGTGTAATTGGTATGGTTGACACCAGTTGGGACCATGCTTGGGAGGAGTTGGCTCACTATACTGCTACCAAGGCTGCACTACGCCAACTATTGATTAATCTAGCAGGAGAATTAGCACCTGAAATAAGGGTCAATGGGATAGCTCCTGGAGCAATTCTAGCCGCAGCATGGGAGAAAGAAAGGTTCGAGAAAATTCTGGAAAAAGTTCCACTTGGAAGGGCAGGTACCCCTGAAGACATTGCAGGGGCTGTGAAATTCCTAGCAGATGCTTCTTACATTACTGGTTTCATATTACCAGTAGATGGTGGATGGTCTCTAACTTAATGGTGCAGGGGGTGAGATTCGAACTCACGAACCCATCGAGACCGGATCTTAAGCCCGGCGCCTTTGACCAACTCGGCAACCCCTGCGTCAATCAATCGGCGAGGCTTACAATTTATCAATGAGTCGGGACAAATGGCCAGATTTTACAAGTATCTCAGAATATACGTATAGGACATGACTACTAAGGGATTAAATGCTTTTGCAGATATTTTAGTTTAATGAGTAAGGCGGCTCCGGTTGTATTAATCGGGATTTTGGTATTTTCGATAATTGGGTATATCGTAATAGACAGAAATAACGAGGAAGGTAACGATACCGGAGATGTCGTTTTTGTTTGCGATAATGGAGATGAAATTTCTGCAGATTTACAGAATAATGGATTTGAAGATTGTTCAGATAGTTCTGATGAGGATGTAATTGATCATTCTAAACATCTTCATGCCGACCCCGTTTTAGAGGCGATTTTAGTTGAAATCGAAGGAGAACAATTCGTTACAGGTAATGTGATTCATGACCACCCAATGGAAGTAAGGATAAATTGGGTAATGGAATCTGCTGAAGGAATTTCAAGTGGAGATAATTTGGCTACAGACATGAATGGTACCTGGAGTTTTGCGCCTGAAGTAGAAGATCGAAGCCAAGATATCTCTATCACATTTAGAGCTCATAATCTGCCAGAAGACACCTGGTCTGATAATATTACAATATTAATTACTGCAGAATTAATCGACGGCTGTACTAATAGCACTGCTAATAATTATGATTCAAATGCAACGAATGATGACGGTAGTTGTGATTTTGACCAAGATGATGATGGAGTTTTAGATTCTGATGAAGTTGCAGGTTGTACCGATCAATATGCAAATAATTACAATTCAGAAGCAACTGATGATGATGGCAGTTGTGAGTATGATAGTACTGGAGAAAACACCCCTCCAAGTTGTAATGTTGGTAATAATATGACTACTGATGTAAATGAATTAGTTTATCTTGATGCTAGTAATTCAGGAGATACAGATGGCGACACGTTACAGAACCCTTCGTGGCAAATTATCGAAGCCCCAGAGGATTCGGTAGCAGAGATAGTTAATCCTTCAAACATAATTGCAGAATTTACACCAGATATTATTGGAAATTTTACTTTCGAGTTTTATGTTGATGATGGTGAAGATTTCTGTAAAGAAACTCTTGTTTTAACTGCAGTAATAACTGTCCCAGAAATAACACCTTATACAGTTTCACAGTCACTTACTAACGGTACTGCGATGACAGATATCACCTTCTCAAGTATTGGTGGACATATTGAATCAATGGAGATATATCCTGAGTTGCCAAACGGGTTGTCATTCGATAATATCTCTGGTAGAATTAGTGGAACTCCGTCTGAAGTTATGACTGAAAATACATTTACTGTATTCGCAAACAATAGTGCAGGTTCAGGTACAGCCAGCGTGACATTGAGTGTCATTGAACTGGGTTATGATGCTACAGACTTAGCACAGTTCTGGCTCGACTTTTTCCAATGTCAATCGACAGATGACAGGCCGTCGGTTGATGATCTTACAACTACTACAACTGAGAACCATCAGTGCGAGGTATCTATCACGCTTAATGAGACCCACTTGATTATTGCAACAAATGGGTTGCCTAATCATGATTTTGAATCCACTTTAGCTTGTTCTCAGGCGGGTGATTGTGCTGTGGCACAATCTTATTCCTGGTCAATTCCAAGAAGCCCTGTTAACGATACAACAGGTGGTCACGACAGTTCTAATTGTCCAGAAGCAGCTGGTGCTTACGAGTGTGCTCCTGACCGTGGTGCGGTAGCACTATCGATTAATGGCGTTCCAATCTATGGTCCAGAAGATGGTCCTGGCGGAGACGCAGTTGCTGCCGAACATGGCGCCTACAACGAAGATAGGCAACCAATAGAATTGGGTATTTGCCATGGTCATGCTGCACAAGGTGGAACCTATCATTATCATGCGGATGGAAATTGTATGCATTGGCATCCAGAGGAAGGAGAATCTATTGAGAATGATTATGATGAATCTACAATCCAAGCAGTTGCTCAAAATACCTATGACGGCAATCACTCGAAAGTAATCGGAGTCGCATATGATGGTTATCCGATCTATGGTTTCTGGGGATATGATGACAATATGAATGTTGTAGAGATGAAAAGTTCGTACGAACTGAAGAACGGGCAAACAGGATATAATGGAATTGACGATTATCAATACACGGAAGGTCTTGGCCATCTAGATGTATGCAATGGTCATTTTGGACCAACTCCTGATTTCCCTCAAGGGATCTATCATTATCACACCACAATGCAAAATGGAGATGGTGATATGGGATTCCCATACTTCTTGATCTGCTATCATGGTGAAGCTGACATGTCTAGTGATGCTGGTGGCGGCCAAGGTGGCGGCGGGGATTGTGATGGATTTGGTGAGACTTGGGGGCCAGGAATTGGGCCGCCTCCTGCTGGTTGTGAAGGGGGCCAAGGCGGACAGTCTGAAATATCAATCATTGACAATTGGACATTTGACCCGATGATTTTGCTAATTATCGGACTTTGTGGAGCCACGGCGTGGTCTCTACGGCGTAAATGAATCACCCGTAGGGTGACTGTCCTAGGATGCAATCCGTGCAAAACGGTTTAACACCCGGGCGCAGACGGTATATTGGTGCGCATGCTAAAATCACGTTTTGTTCCTGTCCTCGTGTTGTTGTTGATGCTATCTTCAGGTCTTCCTGTTGTAGAGTTTGAAACTCTCGAACAGGAGACGGTTGTCAAGCAGGTTCCAGCAAACCTAGAAACCTACAATTTGTACTTGGATGAAGAAGGTGATTCCGGCGGAGATGGTGAGATTACAACCATGGAACCAGAAGGTGCTCACAAAGAGGCCAACATACTTTCTGGGGTGGAATTCCGTTCTCCCGATATGATTAGTGATTTGACTATTTATGGGCAGGGGAGCGCTACTGAAGTTCACTTGTACATTTATTTACAGTTCACAGGTCAAGAGCAATCAACTGCTGACTTGACTTTCACTCTGAACTCTGTAGGGGGCAATACTTACACCGAGACAATGACATTGGATGATCCGTGTAACAGTGGCTTGTTTAACAGCGATTGTTCATGGACACTGAATGAAGTTTTCTTCGATATTCCAGAAGATGGATTCAAGGTTGAACAAGGCGCTCAACTTAGACTTCAAATTGATGGTTCTGCTTCTTGTGAAGGTCAACAAGGCGGAATCGGACAGGGCGGGGACTGTGAAGTGTTAGTCGCCTATGGTGATGTTGAACAAACAAATGGATTTTCAAGAATCTCTATGAAGGCTAATGCACTTTCTGATTCGAGCGTAAAAGTTCACGCTTCCGGAGGAATTTGGACCGATGCTGAACAATTAGAATGGTCTCCAAACCATAGGCCTGATTTCAGAACAATCCAATTTTCTGTCGATGTTCGTGATGCATTCGGTAGGGATGACATCAATTCAGTCAACTTAGTTCTTTCAACTCCATCGGGTACCAATTCAGTATTCGACAAAGAGTTTGAAGATGACGACCTAAGGTTAGACAACAATGGTTTGGTTGGAAACTACACTTGGACCTATGATTCTGGAATGGCGCCCGGTCACTATAATCTCTCTCTAGAGATAACCGATGTTCAAGGCCACGTAGTGGTTTATCGTCACGTTGGTATTGATTTCATGGAGTACGGAATGTATCTCTCACTACCTGTTGATCAATCTGACAACGTATTGATTGCTCCTGGTCAGCAAAGCGACGTTGAGTTCATGGTGGAACACACAGGTTCTGCTGGAATTCAAATGGATGTTGAGTTCGAATTGTTCACGTCTCTGCCATCAACTTGGTCGTCACCAGTATGGGATCGGCCAGGCGGATATTCACTCAATGGTGGAGGTTCATTCAAGATTGCCACACTATCCATCTATGCGCCTGATGGCGACCTTTCTACTGCCCCTGATCGAATTGAAGTATGGGCTCGTGGATTCGTGGAAAATGAAGACAATATTCGCGAAGAGGTAGTAATAGAGAAAATAGTAATGGATGTAGAAGAAGTAGGAGTATTCGCACCTCCTAGGCTGAACATCTACGAAGATGAGGAGCACCAAATACAGATTGCTGACTCTAACCGACCCGAGGCTTTCGATGAAACATTATCACATTACATTGATTCTGGTATGTCGATTCCTGGTGAGCCGTTTTACATCGATTTATTCAACGCAGGTTTCGATACAGATACCTATAGGTTGAAAGTTGAAGATGCACCAAGTTCTAGTTGGACTTACACATTCTTCGATAATGATACTGACACTGAATTGACGACATCAGGCCCGTATGCTTTGACACCAGACATTGGTTCACATGAAACCCTATCTCTGATGATGAAGATTTATCCTCCATCAAACAGGGATGATGTAGATATTGGTTTATTCACTATTATTTGCTTCAGCGCAGGGGATGATCAACAAAGTTCGTCAGTTTCATTCACAGTGCATCGAACCTTTGGAATCCTTGCCGAAGTAATCTCGGATTCTGACGGACAAGAAATTGGTAGTGTCGGTCCAGTGGCACCGGGTTCAACAGTATCCTTCGATGTCAGAATAACTGATAGTACTGACGGAGGTACTGAAAACACCTGGAGAATTATCTCTCCAGACAAGCTCGATAAAAATACCAATAACGACACAGGAGACCCAGCATACGGTACATGGGATTATTCCATTCAGGGCGATGATGGTGCAGATGTAGTGGCCATTCAACTAATGCCTGATTCACAAGGTGACATTGAAGTAACAATCGATATGCGAGACCAAGTACTTGCTAAAAACCACACGTTATATCTCCGAATTACTGAAGAAGTGTCAGAAGGGGACCCAAGATACTTCGATTTGCCATTAGAGATAATTGTTGAAGAAGAAGTCAAGCCTGGCCGGATCTTTGTCGAAAGAATTACAGAAATTACTCCTTTCCTGCCTGGTTCTGAACAAAATGTAGAATTCCGTGTGGAGAATTCAAATAACGTCGAATTAGACGTAATTATCTCCGCGCAATCTTTACCATCTGGGTGGTCTGCAAGTTTCTCGACTAGCGGTTCAACTCAGCAAGGTAATACAATCTTGCTCGAGATTCCAGCATTTACAACTAGCGAATTTACTTTGATTCTAAAATCCTCAGAGGATTTAGTTGGAGGAAAAGATGCAATCGTCGTACTATCGGTTGAACCTCTAGACAGTGAAGTAAGCACAAACACGCTCAAGCAAACACCTCAATTTGTGTTCTCGACCGCATGTGAAGGATTCTCATGTATCACTAATGCCGCTCTAGACTTTGAAAGCCCACAAACCATCGGACTTTACGTGGGAATACTACTTGTTGTATTCCTCGCAATTTACCGAAGGGGGCAAACTTCTGCTAGGGAATTCGCAGCATTCGAAGAGGAAGAGTTTACCAATCAAATGGTAAGTGATCAACTCGAAGATATTCCGGATATTGTTACAGAAGAAGATGATTTTGAAGATGAAGATGACTTGGAACTTCTTGATGATTTAGAAGACCTTTGAACTCAACATTTTATCGATACATTCTCCCCGTAGGGGAGAGTTTTGACAAAATTATGTATGAACATTGTTCCATTTGCCTTAATAGCCTTTGAGTAACCCCTAGTGTTGGTGTTAGCCATGCGTATGTCCTCCATCCATCTGTCAGCGCGTCCCCAACTCCTTAGAGAGTTAGACGAAAAGAAGTTCAAGTCAGTAGGACTTGCACTACTGATGTTGTTGTCTACAATTGCATCTATCGAATTCGTATCATTCACAGCCCTTGCTGCTACAGACCAAGATGGAGATGGTCTTACTTACGGGCTTGAGTACCTCATTAATACTCAGCCTAATGATTGGGATTCTGACAACGACCAACTACCGGATGGCTGGGAATGGCAGTACGGATTAGACCCCCTTTCGAGCAGTAATTCCGATGGTGCAATCGGAGATCCAGATGGAGACGGTTTCTCGAATTTGCAAGAATACAACTACCATCAGCCGTCAAATTGGGACCTATCCTCTTCGACCTCCGTCTTGGATAACGGAGTTTGGTGGAATGGTACAGTTCCAGTCAATGATTGGGACGAAGAGAATGCAATGCAATACAACCAGTTAGCTTGTGGAGATGCAGGTTCTGATGGAACTGGAAATGTGATTCTATGTGATGAAGACCCAGTTGGAAACATCTGTACAGATGGAATTGATAATGACAAGGATGGCATGGTCGATTCTGCAGATAATGACTTTGACGGTGACGCTGATTGTTCTTCAGATGATGATGACGGAGACGGACTAATTGACGAAGACCCAATGGGTTGGGACACTGATGGAGATGGAATGCCGGATGGATGGGAAGCATCTAACGGGCTTAATGCAACCTCTGCATCTAATGCAGATGGTACAAACGGGGACCCAGATGGTGATGGCCTGATTAACATCTTTGAGTACATCAATCCATCTTGGACCACAACTTGTGGTGGGCAGCCTTGTTACAGGCCTGGCCCAACAGGTTCATTCACAGAAACCACAACTCCATGTTCGCCTCATCTAGGAATTGGGCCAGGTGGTTGTGCAACACTTACTGCCGAAACCGATGGTGTTACATCCACTTTACCTCTTGACCCAGATACCGATAACGACGGATTAAACGACTCTCATGAGGCTTTGACCTTACTTACTGACCCTACCAATGTTGATACTGACGGTGATGGGATAAACGACGGAGTAGAGGTAAACGGCCAATATGGATTCCCTGCACAAGCTAGTGACCCACGTGACAATAACACAGATGACGATGCTTTCGATGATGGTGCTGAAGATATTAATGGAAATGGAATCGTAGATTCCAATGAAACCGACCCTACCAGGCGTGAAGATTCAGGAGATTTCGATAATGACGGCCTTGAGAATTGGCAAGAAAACCTGTCATGTACGCTTTGGAATGTAGCAGATACGGATTTTGGTGGAGTAAATGATGGAGACGAAGCTAACGCTTCACATGGTACGGACCCCTGTGATTCATTGATCCAATTTTCGACTACAATCGTTTCATACAGCACAGGTTCAAGCCAATTGACTGTTACTAGCGGTTCAGGATTCAGCCCAAGTGGTGGAATTGCTTACTACAATAATTCAGGAACATATACTCAGTTCTCTTATGGTGGTGAATTAAATGGAGTTCTCCAAGGCGTATTCGTTCAACCTCCGGCCGGAGTTACAGATATTGAGAGCCGTAACAATTCATGGTGTCACGATATATCAGGAGGTTCATTCCCTACATACTGTGACGACGATTATTCAGATTCAGATGGAGATGGACTAGCAGACTGGGAAGAGACACTCGGGATATATGGGTATTTTTCAAACCCAACATTAGCCGATTCAGACTCAGATGGAGTCAATGATTACGATGAAGTAAATGTCGATACAGATCCATTACAACCTTGTGACAATACCTTAGACGATGACGGAGATGGATTGAACAACTATTTCGAAACTACTACTGGTTGTGATAATTCATGGATTGGAATTACAAACGGCAGTCAAGATATTTGGGTTACTGATGAAAATAACTTAGATACAGATGCTGGCGGTGTTAATGATAAGCAAGAGTATTTCGACTCTTCAAACCCTGAAAATGATCCGACAGATGACCTTTTGCCTGAAGACTTCGATGGAGATAAAATCCCTGATGCGGTTGAAAACCAAACCGGTACTGACTGGAGAAACCCTGATACAGATGGCGGGGGAATGATGGACGGCGATGAATGCCCACAACAATTTTGGTTCACCAATTGTGTAGGATCACCATTCGATCCGTTCAACCCTTCAGACGATGTAGTGCAGAATGAAGTTATTTTCTGGGCTAACAACACCAGCGGTGTAGTTGACCTCAACCGTCAACATCTATGGAGATTGCAGACGTACGATTTCTATACAGGTGCTGCTTACGGATTAGAGACAGATTCACATCCAGCTGCAGACATTACAATTCCTTACACAAATAACACACATTTGGCTAGTTCAAATTATGCAAATGATACCGTGGCATGGAATATCGCATTCGCAAATCCTATCTTTTCGGGAGTTGTGCCACTACCTGCATACCAATTCAATATCACGTTTTGGTCAGATTCCCAAGTAGTAGTTACTAGGACAAATGACACTCACACATACGAGGTAGATTCGGGGGTTCTAGACGCTATCTGGTTGGAGCAGTATGAATATTGGTATGACTGGGATACAATTTCTGCCAACACTATTGCAGGTACGAACTCTTCTTACGAACTAATAGTTCCTGAAGAGTTCTCTAACACTAGCCTGCCGGAATCAGTGGTTATGAATATTACAAACGATGTAATTAGTTCCGCTGGTGCTACAGATGCTTATTCGAAGGCTGAAGCAATCGCAACTTTCCTTAGAGACGGAAACGCTTCGTATGATTTCAAGAGGAATTACAATGGTAGTGGAACCCCTGCTGAAGCAGATCTATCAGTTGAATTACTGAGTATTGCAAAAGAAGGTACATGTTCTGAATTCACTACAGTTTTCGTTACGATGGCGAGAATTGCAGGTTTACCTACCAGATTCGTCACCGGTTATCGTGATGGTTCGTGGACCGGAAATGGTTACGAAATATATGGCGGTGATCTGGCTCAATGGGGCGAAGTGCGTCTTGAGATGAGTGCTGGAAGCGGTGGCGACGACCTAGGTTGGATACCCTTTGATGCTTGTCCTGAGCCCGAGGCTATCGAAATAGTCAACCTTACATGGTCTCCAACAAATTATGACCGCGGAGGTTCAGCAGAGGTTGTTGTTACTGGAACTTTACAATACACTGAGAATACAACTGCAATACCGGATATCACAATCCGTGGTTTCGTAGTAAATTCGGGAGATGTAAATAATGTCCCAGGAAGTGCTGCAGTTCCTGGCAACCTTTTCGGTTCCATTGAAACGGACTCCAATGGTAATTTCAGCATCAATGGTTCGTTAGTAACTCCTGTACAACCTGGTTATGCTAGTATAGTCATTGAACATATACAAAGTGGCTATGTCTCTAACGATGGTATTGATTTGGGCGTTTTCATTAACATGACTGACGATTCCAACTTGACTCACAGTGAACCTGGGCCAGTGGATAGTCCTATCCTTGGAGCAGGGGCTACCACTGTGTTGACCGGAGATTTACTATTTTTGAGTAATGAAACATTAGGTGCAGATGTTCTTGGTGATTTGAGCGTCTGGTTAGATTTCATATCTTCTGAAGACGGAGCAACCAATCTCTCAGGAACAGTAGGACCAGATGGAGTTTGGTCAATCAATGTCTCACTGGATGAATTGGAAGTTAAGACAAATATTTCAGCGACACTCGGTTTCAGTGGTTGGCAAGATAATTCGCAAGCAATAGGTGGTCCTCAATTCCACTTGCGCCCAACAACTCACTCAATTACCATGGATATCCGAGATGCCCCGAATTTGACGGCGGTTATCGAAGGACCAGGTGTAGATAATTCCATAATGCAAATCGATCAACTGGTTTACATCAACGGTACCGCACAGTCCTTTGGTGCAACACCATCGGCCCTTTCCGGGAATCTTTCATTCGGAATGCGAGAACTGAATGGTGGAGGAACCTTTGTTGAATTATTCAATAAATCAGTAAACGGTGCTTTCTCGATTAGTCATTTCCTTGATTACAACAATACTACTGTTAAAGCTGGAGATGTTGAACTTGAACTAATATTCTATCCTGACAGTCTTGAAGCTACAGATTCGTTAAACACATCTGGAACCGAATGGTTCCTACAAGGAATATTATTCCTCGAACTGCAGGCATTACCGCAAATTAGAGGGACAGATGTTGGGCTTATTGTAGTGGTTACAGACCATTTAGGAGGCTCATTTGAACTAAACCTGACTGGAACTTTCACCTTTGATTTCAATGGTTCAACGGTGAATACCACCATTGATCCGGAATCTAGCACTATCTCTCCAACGTTCTCAACAGACGCTAATCTCTTTGCAGGAGATTATGTATTCGACATCTCTTTTGGAGGAAATGAATACTTCATGGCATCAACCAATAATTCGCTATTGAGAATTATGGGTACTGTTGATATCACAGTTTCAATTATTGATGATTGGACCTATCTTGGTAACACTACTTGGATTGTAGGTGACTTTACTGATGCTGTTCATGGTGGTGCAATTCTAGCCAATGATTCTTTAGTAATTGCACAATTGATAACTCCATTTGGAACTGTGGAAATCGGTCAGGGTATGTTGAACAACAGCACAGGTAGTTACAATATCTCTATTGCAGCTCCTAACAACTTCCCATCAGGAGTGTATGATGTAGAGATAATGTCTGATTTCGCATCAGTTTCTCAAGAGGGCGGCGCATACTTTGAATGGGTGCCAACAGCCGTACCTCCTGCATTGCCGCAAATGCCTTCAACGACTTGGGGAATAGAGTCGGATGTTGTATTGTCTCCACCAGAAGATGGTTCGCGGGATGTAATTGCTGTCATGAGCACAAACGTGGATTTCAACATCAGAGTTACTGATGTTGCTGATGGCTCAAATGTTTCAGGCGCACAAGTGGATTACATTATTGATTATGGCGGCGCTAATATTTCAATCGGAAATGCCCTTACAGATGCGGAAGGAAATGCAACATTTTCTTGGACTGTATCTGGTGTTAATCCTGGTCGTTATGTCCTAAGAATGGAAGTTGTAGATGACCTCTTGTCTGCTAAGACAAGCGGTGCAACTAGGCACAGAGGTAACTTTACAGACATCAACGTAACAGTGCAGGTCCAATCGAATCTGAGAGTCGATTCAATCCCTTCAACAGTTACTGCAGGATTTAATTTCCAAGTTGTAGGCCAAGTTGAGGATGGTGATAATGCTAGCAGAAACCTTACTTCGGCAGTCGCATTAGAAATGTTCTGGTTGGACAATCCAGATGAGAAATTGGTCAACGGCGTATTCACTTCAGTGAATGGAAGTTTCAACCTATCTGTCCCTACAGATGTTCTAAGTAATGGTACATTGAGAGGGCCAAGAACATTCATAATCTCAGTAGTTGAAGATTCATCTCCGTTCTATCTAACAGATTCTAGTAATCATTCGATTCTAGTTCAAGGGGTTACTCTATTCGAGAATGTTCAACCTTTGAATCCAATGATCGTGAACCGTGGTGAAACTGTGAACATGTCTTTACAGATGGTTGAATCATCTAACATGTTCCAACCTCTAGAAGGGTTCAGTATCGGTGCCATTTTTGATGCAACTTGGCTAGCATCTAACATTACAGATGCTCAAGGCAGAGCTAATTTCTCTTACACAATACCATTTGATCAGCCATTGGGCATGATTACGATTTCGATGATGTACAACGGAACTACTGATCTATTGTCTACTCAAACAAATCTATCCACGATTACAATCCGTTCTACCACGATTATGGTAGTTGATGCTATAGTGGCAAATCCTGTTGCAGGTGAATCGTTCACAATCAGTGGTTCAATCGCTAGTGATAATGGCAGTGCTCTTCAATTGAGGAATGGGGCTCCATTAACGGCTAGCGTGTTGTTTACAATCGATGACCAGGCAACAGGCTTCACTCAATCCAATGTACAAATTTTGGCAAATGGCACTTGGTCTGGTAGTATTATGCTTGGTTCCTCATTCAGTGCAGGAACTCACATTGCTGAAGCTCAGTATATCCCATCTGTGAATTATTACTCTGGTTCAAGTGCGAATCAATCCTTCGACAGTAGAGGGTTTACTACTCTGACATTCGTATCACCATCATTAGATGGGGTGGACCAACCATCACTTAACGACCGTACTGATCGTGGTGATGATGTCAATGCTAGACTACAATTGTTCGATAACACAGGGGCTCCAGTCGTTGGAGTTCAAGTAACAGTTTCACTTAATGGGACTCCAGTTACCATTACTGGAACAACTGATGCATCAGGAATTGTTGATGTTAATCTAACCGTCCCTACAACATTGTCTGTTGGTTTCCATGATTTGGAAGCTGAGTTCGTTGGAACTGCGGGTACTACTGGACTAATTGGGGACACAACAGATGTCATATTCATCGTACTAGCGAATACTGAGATCACTATCGATGAAAGTTCGTCTGGAATCACTGCTGGTGATGTTCTGTATGTTAACGGAACATTGCTAGATGATTTAGGCTCTCCTTTACAGATTGATGGAGTTGATTCAATAGCAGTAGTCTATCTTCTGATAGATGGAGTTCCTGTTTCGAGCGTTCAATCCAATGCTTCAGATGGCAAGTATATGTTCGCATGGACCTCTCCTGAAAGTATCGAGGCTGGTCAGCATAATATTCAGATTAGTTTCACAGGCGGAAGAGATTGGGTCAATCCGATTGGCGAAGGAGACAGTGCTAACCCTGACTTCTACAAGCCGAGTTCCTCATCTGTGAATTTCACAGTTGCAGTGCCTACTAAGATACTACTACTGACTACTGGTGGACAAGTAGACAGAGAAGATACTTTGACAGTTCAAGGAAGACTTCTAGATATTGTTGACAACCCTCTAGAGGGTGAAACAATAGAAATCTGGCTTGGCGGAGTTTTCCTGACCAATGTTACAACAACTGCTGATGGTTCATTCAATGCAGTCCATCCAGTACCTGCAGATGCAGAACTTGGACCTGTAGTTCTTGAAACAAGATTCATCGGTACTACGCAGTATCTGCCATCAACCAATGATGGCACGTGGAATATCTATTCGAAGATCGTAGTTCAGGTGAATATCGAGTCTCCTCTAGCTGTGGACCAGTTAACAACGATTGACGGTTTCGTAGGCGACAATCAAATGAATCCATTATCTGACATGCTTGTTCAGGTGACAGTTGAAGGCATTCCAATTGGTAATGCAACAACAGATTCTAACGGTAACTTCAGTTTCAACTGGGTTGTTCCAAACTTCTTGTCGGACGGCGTACATACAGTTGTTGCAGATGTTCCTGCTCAGGGATGGTATCGTTCGGGGCAAGCAAATACAACATTCTTCTTATCGCACCGTACAGGAATTACAGTAGACTTTGTTGACAAAGATGCAACTAGGGATGACTTCTGGGAAATATCTGGTTCACTGTATGATATTGATACAGCCCTGAACGAGGGGTTGCCAGGAGAAACAATCTTCATCTTCTTGGATGGAGTTCAGGTTGGTTTCGCTACAACTACTTTGACTGGTGATTTCTCTACATCTATTCGTGCAGACTCAGATTACTCTCGTGGTACTCACGTGATGCGGTTTGCTTTCGATGGAAGTACAGGCCATCTGCCAATTGATTCTAACGAGACGGTTTTGGTTTGGGCAGATGTCAATGTCAATATAGATTCCATACAGCCATATGATGTTGTTAGAAGTGACAGTACTACATACAAGATTCAGATTACTGGAAGAGTTACTGAAATCGGTGGCCAAGGTGTTCTTATCGACGGTGCATCACTGGTATTAGGTGAAGGAATAAATTGTGGAACCAGCGGTGTTGAGAGCCGTTGTATCACTACAGACAGTATTATCTGGAATGGTGGCACATTCACTCTGAGTGCTACTGCTCCATCATGGATTGAACCAGGTCAGATGCAATTTAATCTTCTGACACCTGAAAACTCCACATTGTACCTACGCTCTGGAAACTCTTGGACGGAACCTGTTTCAGTTAGGATCAACCTCAAGTCTCCAATCAGTGTTGATATTGATGATATTATTGAGGGTGAACAAGAAGTTGTTTCTGGTGAGATAGAACTCATCGCAGATGACACTGATGAGGGTGTTGAAGGAATTGCAATCACTGTTTATCTTGAATCAGAAAACAATACTCGATTAGATGAAGTCGTTATTGTCACTGATTCGGATGGTATTGCTTCGTTTGAGTTTAATTCCGATCCGCCATATGGGGATGTTTCCGAATATGGAGAGTTGACTCTAAAGATTCAGATATCTCCTAACTTTGTAATTTCAGATGGTTCAATGAGTGAATTCAATACAATTTACAGCTCAGGAATTAATCCGGACTACACCTATGAGAGTGATAGTAGCGGTGCTCCATGGTGGGTTTATGTGATTGCAATGCTGATTATTGGGGCAGGTGCTGCATTCGTTATCATGAGGCGCCGTGCAACAGAGGCTGCAAAAGAAATAGCAGACATATTCTCCTACACTGCCGAGTTACTGGCGGCTGGAGATTCAATGCGTGAAGCAATCTTCCAATGCTATGAGAGCCTGGTTCACATCTTGATGGGAAGAGGATTCCTACGACGTGATTTCGAAACTGTTAGAGAATTCGAAATGGCGATTCGTGCGGCTCTTCCAAATATCACGGAGGAGTCACTATCACTACTGGACAATGTATTCGAAGAGGCAAGATATAGCCGACACGAAATGGGTGAGAGTCACAAGATAAATGCACAAGAAGCACTGACAAGAGTAGTCGGTGAGATTGGGCAGTTAGGCGAGATTCCAAACCGATGATTACCAGCGAAGATCTAAGACTCCGCCATTGAGTGTGGCCTTGATTGAATCGACCTCTGCAGGTAGTGGCAACTTTCTGACGAAGTTGTTTCCAACTTTGAGTTTGAGAATACTGTGTCCATCAACTGTTCCTTTAGAAAGTTCGACAGTTGGTAAGTCTGCTCCGTGTAGAGGAATGGACAAACCATCTGTTCTTCTAACGCCATTTAGTTCTTCAACAATCCAATTTAGAACTCTTTCTGGAGCAATATCTACCATGTGTTTCTCAGGTAGTTCACCAGATGCGATTAGCATCATTGTGTGGCGGTCTCTAACTTCGTTCAAATGGTCGCCTGAAATCTCAAAAGTGGCGTGCAGTTCACTTGGTGTAGCGTCTAGACCATCTGATGTAGTCAAGATTTCGACCTCTTCCCACTCTTCCATGTTCTAACCCTCCAGTGGCGGAGCGTATTGAACCTTTCAGATGTCGGCTTCTCTTTTGACTTTAGAAAAGAAGCGTTTTGCAAAGCGCCCTGACCCATCATGATTGCTCACTTGATTCATCTTAATGTCGGGCGGATAGCAGATTGAATATGTTCTGTCGACATTTCTCCGATCGAGTAGAACAATCAGTGCTCTGTCCCCCATTGCTCTTATCGGACGACCCATTGCTTGCAATATTGTATTGATGGCAGGTTGAGAGTTTGCATATCTCCAGTGATTAGTTTGACCGAACTTATCCTTGATGTAATTACCATACGACTTTTGGAAAACTGATGGTGGAGCATTTTGTATACCCACACAAATAACAGCATCAAGGATTCCACCTGCATAATCTACACCCTCGGAAAGTCGACCATTGAAAACTCCTGCAAGTAGTATTTTTCTGCCAATTTTAGGGGCTTCTTCAAGGTCGACTAGCAATGCGGCAATATCCTTTTTTGTCCATTTCTTTGATTCTACTAATTTCTTTACACCAGGGATGTAAAGGTCGTCACAAGTCTCTTCCAGGAATTTGTATGAAGGTACGAATACAGCAACATTACCTGGAGTGTTTTGGACAACAGCCTGAATGTGTTGTTGGATTTTCTTGGTATTATCGGGCCCTCTTGCTCTGTACAATGTAGTCACATCGGTAGCGACAACAATCGGCCGCCTTTCCTTTGCGAAAGGAGAAGGATGTATGGACTCACCTCGCATCTTCGGAGTTAGGCCAAGTAGGTCTGCAAACATGTTTGGTGGGTCTAGAGTTCCAGACATCAGAATTGCTCCTGCTGTTCTTTCAAATATTGGTCCAGCGACTAATCCAGCATCTAACAGATGAGTTACTATGCGCCCAGCAGTTCCTTCTCCATCGAATACTAGGCAAAGAGCAGAGCCATCTCCAAATCTGTCCAATACATCAATCAGGTGAGCAAGAAGGTGTGCGGATGGCTCATTATCCCCATCTTCATCTATTTCTACTTCGTTTGATTCCAAAATCTGCTTGAACATTTTCAAACGTACAATTGTATCTGGATTTGCAAAAGCACTATTGGTTCCAGTTAGTGTTGATTGATTTACAATTGCAGCTACTGCATCGAATGCCTCATTTAGCCAAGATAGAACATCATCTGCCTTAATCAGCATTTCATCATTTGAATCGATTTGTGAAATCATTCTCTTGAACTCCCGTACTAGAACTAGTCTGAATTCCTTGCATACTGCTAAGCACCAAGATTTCAACATTATTGCATCACCCATCAAATCGTTAACTTGGGCGACTTTCTGCATGTCGCCAAGATTTTCTTCTACCTCGGAGGCTGCGTTACGAACCATGGTGGGTGTTAGTCTTCTTTGCATCCCCATTCGAACCCTATCTGGTAAATTGTGTGCTTCATCCACAATGACAATCAGATCATCAAGTTTCAAATCCATGGCTTTTAGTGATGCATTTCTCACTTCTTCGATGAATAAATGATTGTAATCACAAACTATAATCTGTGCTTCTTTGGCTACAGTTCTAGCTGCTTTCCAAGGGCAAGTTTGGCGTTTCTCTCCATTTTCCATGTGTGTTTTGCTCATTTCTACTAGTTCATCTACATGAAGCGGGTCAGAAAGAATTCGTCTTTCAAAGCCAGGGGCTTTGGTCAACCATGGTTTACATTGCTTGTTTTTCCTGTGATTTGAACATAATAGGGAGAAACTTACGCCTCGATTTCCAGCAAAAGGTTCCACGCACATTCCCGATTGGCCAATCATATCTACTAAGGTTATTTTTTCACCTTCGCGGATCTCGTTTATCCTACGAACAGTATCTACAACGATTTTGTGTTGACTTTGTCTTGGAGTTAGGAACATTATCGTTTTGCGCTCATCAGATGAATCTGCGAATTCTAGGGCTGCAGCCAAAGCAGCAGCGGTCTTACCAATGCCAGTTGGTGCACTTGCAAGGTGGGCTCCGCCCTTTGCTAGAGTCTCCAAACAAGCGGAAATCATTTCCAATTGCCCTTCTCTGGGAGTTGGGTGCGCTAGCCAAGAGAGTCCCGCGTCGCCACCCATGTAGGGATGCCTTCGTCGAAGGTATTTGAGGTTGAGGTTGTGGAAGTAGCGGTTGCACCGTTTGAGTAATTTGCACCCGGATGTGGGGTCCGGGTGCGTGTGGAACTAATCCTGCTTAACAAGCTGGATTGGAATCGGAGTCCCCCTGGTCATCCAGGGGGACGTTTGTTGGGTTGCCAGTTTGTGCAATTTTTGCACGTAGACGCAGTGCTACGAAACTGATGTTACCTGGCGGTGTAACATCTGCTCGGAAAGAGGGAGTACGGTTGTTTCCAAGTTCGTCCTCCCATCGCATTTTCCCATCCCCTCCATTATGTGGCTCTCACCCTGTTTTCACTCAGTGAACTCCTTGCGTCTTACAGTCTTGCTTCGGGCTTCTGTTAGGCCTTCAGCGAGAGTATCATTCAATGCTGCCTCTTCCTGTATTAGGCGGCGAACATAGTCTTGCATTCCTTGTGATGCTGCTTGTTCTGGACTTATTCCTTGAAGTTCGTATAGATCTCCAAGTCTGCTCTTCATCGAGCGTCCTACTGGGATAGTGATAGTTTCCATATCTGGAAGTAGTGGTTGCCCATCGAGGAATAAACGAATCGCTGTTCTAATCACGTCGCTTCGATTTCTTGCCCCATCTAGTCCTACTCTGGCATCGAGAAGAGCAATCTCTTCATCGGTGATTCGTAGTGAGACTAGGGTGCTTTGGGTGGTCATCCGCATTCCTCTGTAACCCTTCCACATAACATCAGGTATATGAATGTATTACATTTGATGACATTTTGACTTACAATTGATTACAAAGTACTGCACAACTTGGAGCACATTGAAATGTACAATGTCGCAGGATACTCCATGGTCGAGCGTCTTCACTTCCTACGCAGACTTGGCGTACCTGGAAGTGCAGTAACTGTTCTTTCACAGCTTTCAAATGGGGACAAGACCACATCTGAGATGTCTAAGTGTTCAGGCATGTCGAAAAGTGCCATCCTTGTTGGTATCAATTACTGGCATAAGTTGGGTGTTGCTAAGAGGTCAAATACCAACGAGTGGCAACTTGATGAATTAAATCATGTAAAAGAGATGGTTGAAATTCTAAAGGCTGAAAAAGGCGAATTAATTTCTTCAATCGCTCGAATCGATGAGCTAATTGATTGAAGTTTGAGACGGCAATCCTCAAACGGTAGTCCTTAATGGGAGATACATGGCACTAATTGCAACCCGAGGACTGTATCTCTACCTAGAGGTTCTAACTACTGCACTGGATGATGACATTGTCACAGATGACGAAGCATCAATACTGAAGGTACTTGCAATCGCTTTGGGAATGGATCCTTCCAATGTAGGTGCTGCTATGGATGTTGCAAGAGGCGTTGATCCTTCACCAATTACCAATCCAGATGATTATTCTACACACCAAGTAGGTGATGCAACAACATACCAATCTGCATTGGTTGCCGCTTTAGATGATGAGGTCATTACAGAAGACGAGTGGGCCATACTTGAGAACTTGAGGAAGTTGCTTGGAATTCAACCTGACCAGCATGCTTTGATTGAAGAAGCGATTCGTGCAATGTCAGAACATGATGAAAATGGAGAACGTAGATTAGAGCGTCTGGAACGCTTTAATACCGTCTGTCCACACTTCTAGTGTACTCTAGTTTAGGGAATGCTTGTAAAGGGTCTTTAGGTGGCTCGGCCAACACAATTGTGTAATTAGGTGCTAGAATGAGTGTAATCCACGATATTTTTGAGAACGTTAAGAGAAGAGACCCAGGCCAGCCCGAATTTCATCAGGCTGTTTGGGAAGTTCTAGAATCTCTAGAGCCTGTACTAGAAAATCACCCAGAATTCGTCGAAGCAGGAATCGTCGAGAGAATTGTTGAACCAGAGCGACTAATTCATTTCAGAGTCCCATGGGTTGATGACAATGGTGTCACTCATACTAACCGTGGTTTTAGAATCCAATTCAACAGTGCTATTGGTCCTTACAAAGGTGGATTGAGATTCCATCCATCTGTAAACGCCTCAATTCTGAAGTTCTTGGCATTCGAGCAGGTCTTCAAGAACAGCCTTACTACTCTACCAATGGGAGGAGGAAAGGGTGGAGCGGACTTTGACCCTAAGGGTAAGTCTGATGGAGAAGTTATGCGTTTCTGTCAATCATTCATGATGGAATTATGGAGACACATTGGTCACAACTGTGACGTTCCTGCAGGAGACATTGGAGTCGGTGGAAGAGAAATCGGCTACATGTTTGGTATGTTCAAGAGATTACAGAACGATTTCCAAGCTGGGGTTCTTACCGGAAAGGGCCGTTCATACGGTGGTTCTCTAATCCGTCCTGAAGCAACAGGATACGGCCTTGTATACTTCGCACGTGAGATGCTTGCAACTAAGGGCAAATCTTTCGAAGGCGCAACAGTAGCAATCAGTGGTAGTGGAAACGTTGCACAATTTGCTTGTGAGAAGGTATTGGACCTAGGTGGAATACCAGTTACAATGTCGGATTCATCTGGATGGATTCACGATCCTGCTGGAATTGACAGAGAGAAACTTGCATGGGTTATGGATTTGAAGAATAACCGCCGTGGAAGAATCAGTGAATACGCTGACAAGTTTGACGGTGTTACATTTACCAAGTCTGCTCCAGAACCTGCAGTCAATGGACTATGGGGAGTAAATGTCGATGTTGCTCTACCATGTGCAACTCAAAATGAAATCAACGGTGAAGAAGCAAAGATGCTAGTCGCTAATAATGTCATGGCTGTAGCAGAAGGGGCAAACATGCCTTGTACTCCTGAAGCAGTAACCGCTTTCCAGGCGGGCGGAGTTCTATTCGCTCCTGGTAAAGCAAGTAATGCTGGTGGAGTAGCAACTTCTGGACTTGAAATGAGCCAGAACTCACTTCGTCTTTCTTGGACTCGTGAAGAAGTAGATGCTCGCTTAGATGCCATTATGGTTGACATTCACGAGCAAGCATACTCAACAGCTAAGAAATACGGCCGTGATGGAGATTATGTATTTGGAGCAAACGTCGCAGGCTTCCTCAAGGTAGCCGATGCAATGATGGCTCAAGGCGTAATTTGAGTTCGACACTACTGCAGTTGTGAAAATAATGGGCAAGAATCATACGATACTTGCCAAATTTATTCATTGGAGTTTTATTCTGCTATATGCGTATGGGATTTTCAAACAAGTTGACGATTTGGAAGACTTAGAGGACAATGGCTTACTTATCTTGGAAGTCAGTTTTGCAAGTGTATTCCTCCTTATCGTGATAATGCGCTATTTCTATATGAGAAGTGCTGAGACATTCCAAGGTGCCAATGTTCCTGTGCACAAAGTTCACACCTTCTTTGCCAAAACAGTTCACCTTTCAATGTATTTTACATTGGTAATGCTTCCATTGACGGGGTTATTGATTGCAGGGTTGTATACTCAAGGCCACACTGATGAGGATGGTCTAGTGATTAGTATAGTTCTAACTGCACATGAATTTTCTGCAGTTCTAAGTTACATCTTAATTGCAACCCATGTTTCGGCAGCGATATATTCTAGAATTAAAGGAGAAGGAGTTTGGTCATCTATGGTTCCTATTTTGAAAGAAGAAAAACCCACAAGTAATGAATTAGTACTCAAAGTTGCAGCCTTGGAAGAGAAGATTTACGATAAGGTTGAGACCTTTTTCACCCCAAGCAAAAAAAATGATCAGCAATGATGCTGTTCATTGAACCTGATTATCTGTTGTAGAATGCTTCAGTCGGAGGTGCACTTAGCGGGGCATTGCTAGGTCTACGTGAGTTGTAACTTGCTGATTGTGTGGTCCTTAGCTCCCATATGTTCTCAGGCTTGCTTTTACGTCTTTTCAGGGCTCTGCTGGTAAGAAGTCCAGACAGTAAAACAATCATTGCTCCTAGGGAATATATTGCAATAGTTGTGCTAATCATGAATAAAGGTGCACTCCTGAGTATATGAAGAGTTGTTATTCAGCATGGTCCTAATTTCTCTAATCACAACTTAATTATGTAAAGCAAGAACAAAACAATACCTATGAGTAAGAATATCATTCCCAGAATCACGTTAATGGCGATGGAAATATCACTACTGTTATGATTGATCGCATGTTTTTGTTGCCATTCTTTCTTTTTAGTATAATATCCTGCATCGAATAGAGGAGCAATACCTACTGCAATCAGCATTAAACTGCAGCATGCCAAACTACTGTCATCATCCGTCTTGCCAATACTTGTTATCCAAATAATGAATCCCAATACAAAACCTATTCCCAGAGTTAGATGTGACAGTTGACGGAAATTATCTTCGGGTGTGTATGATAATTCAATGTTGTATTTTTGTACAAATTCTTGGATTTCTTCTTCAGACAAATCTGGATGTGTTAAACCAGTTAGTTTTGGAATTTCAGTAACAATTTGAGCCTCTTCATCTTCAAATGAGATGTGCTGGGTGGGAGGTGGTTTTTTCACCGTAGGCTCTTCGACCATGATGGAAAACCTTCGGACTGTGACTAAACCTTTTGCCCGGATTAATGGTCTTCAAATTGCAGTTGGTGCAACATGGCCATCTTTCTTGTCGTCTGGCTTGCGAACTCTAGACCAAACTCCACCCATCAATTCTTCGTGGTGATCTGCGCAATAATGGAATCGGCGATATGCTTCTCGAAATGAGTATGCCTTCTTTCCAGTAGCCACGAGGTAGCCTTCTGGTGAGAGTCTGGAGATGATCTCTCCTACTGCTCCACAACCTGGATAATCGCAGACGGCGTCTTCTCCCATGTTATCACCCTGAACTCCTTCTGACTTTAATGATTGTAATTTATCACGCTTCTTCTTCAGTTTCAGGAGGTGTAATCACAAGTAGAGGGACATTGGCTTCAATCGATTGCCCTTCTTCACAATGAATCTCGGTCACAGTACCGCTTACTGGTGCCTGGATTTCATTTTGCATTTTCATTGCTTCGAGAATCATGACAACCTGCCCTTCTTCGACTTCTTGACCTACGGTAACCTCAACAGTTACGACCTTACCCGGAATATTTGCAGTGACTTTGCCGGACTTTTTGGATTTGCCACCGGCTGATCTTCTCTGTTTAGGAGCAGGTCCTGCATCTGGAACCAGAATTTCGAATGTTTTCCCTTCGACTGTAGCCTTCCACATCTCACCATCTTGCACAAGTTCAACTTCGAACTCCTCTCCATCAACAATGACCTTTCTAGTTTCACTCATTATTTTCATCTCCATGGTGAGCGTGCGCTCCTTCTGTGCATCAATGATGACAATCCCATATTCATTCTTCTATGGTCTTCAGCCCATGCTTCACCAGACTTTCGTCCTGCTTGGGCAGGGTCTTCACTGGTAGAAGATGCGGCTAATACTGCAGCGATTGCAGCCATTCTTAGAGTATCATTATCTGCCATAATATCAACTCACAATGGAATATTTCCGTGCTTTCTTGCTGGTCGCAACTCTTCTTTGTCAAGTAACATTCCAAGTGCTTTGCATAAACGATCTCTAGTTTGATTCGGTTCAATTACATCATCTAGGTATCCTAGTGCCGCAGCTTTGTATGGATTGGCAAACTTCTCTTCGAAGTCCTCAATCAATCGACCTCTTTCACCTTCTGGGTCTCTGGCGTTTTGCAATCTGCGTCGATGAATAATCTGGACGGCTCCCTCAGCACCCATTACTGCAAGTTCGGCACTTGGCCATGCAACATTGTAATCTCCACGAATGTGTTTTGAAGACATGACGTCGTATGCTCCACCGTAGGCTTTGCGTAGGATTACAGTTAATTTCGGAACAGTCGCTTCTGCGTATGCATAGAGTAACTTCGCACCATGTCGAATAATTCCACCCCATTCTTGATTGGTACCTGGCAGGAAACCTGGAACGTCTTCCAAAGTAATGATTGGGATATTGAATGCATCACAGAATCTTACAAATCTTGCTGCTTTATCGCTGGCATCAATGTCCAAGCATCCAGCAAGCATCTTTGGTTGGTTTGCTACAACTCCAACAGTCGAACCATTTAGATGTCCGAATCCTACAACAATATTACCTGCCCAATTCTCTTGGACTTCTAGGAATCCTCCATCGTCAAGAATCTCTGTGATTACATCCTTGACATCATATGGCCTAGTTGGGTCTTCAGGTACGATTGAATCCAACTTCTCGCAAACACGGTTCGCTGGGTCGCTAGTTTTCTTCAGCGGTGGCTTTTCCATGTTATTTGATGGTAGTAAATCAACCAGTTCACGTGCAAGGTTAATCGCACTTTGGTCGTCTTCTGCAGTAAAGTGAGACACTCCTGACTTGCTGCCATGAGTTCCAGCCCCTCCTAGATCTTCGAATGATACCTCTTCATTGGTAACAGTCTTGATAACTTCAGGTCCAGTAATGAACATATGTGCAGTTTTGTCAACCATTATCACGAAGTCGGTAATAGCAGGAGAGTATACTGCTCCCCCTGCGCAAGGGCCCATAATAACACTGATTTGGGGGACTACTCCACTTGCTCTGACGTTTCTGAAGAAAATTTCAGCATATGAACCTAGGCTAGCAACTCCTTCTTGGATACGAGCGCCACCACTATCGTTCAATCCGATAACAGGGCGGCCAGTCTTCAAGGCCATGTCAAGTACTTTGCAAATCTTCAAACCATGCATCTCTCCAAGACTTCCACCATAAACGGTGAAATCTTGAGCGAAAGCAAAAATTTCTCTTCCATTGACTGTTCCATGTCCAGTTACAACTCCGTCACCTGGTATCACATTCTTGTCCATGTCGAAATCTCGACATCGATGCTCAACAAGGGCATCCATCTCTTGGAATGAGCCGTCATCAAGAAGCATTTCGAGGCGCTCCCTTGCGGTCATTTTGCCTCTTTTGTGTTGAGCGTCGACCCTTACTTGGCCGCCGCCAGCTTCAACACGAGCCTTTCTCGCTCGCAAGTCCCGTAGTCTGTCTTCGGTACCCATCATGCCTTCGCCAAATCGAGTCAGTGATAGCCCCTCCTTATTGCTTGTGTGTGCATTTCTACACCGCAACCGCTTCATAGACGCTCTTACACACGCCACAATATGGGAGAGCGGCAACGCATAGTGATAGCCAAACCGGGCCTTGACGGTCACGACCGTGGGGCGAAAGTTGTAGCACGGGCTTTACGCGATGGTGGACACGAAGTAATCTACACCGGATTACGCCGAACTCCTGACCAAATTATCAGAACAGTATTGGATGAAGATGCGAGATTCGTAGGCCTTTCTTCATTATCTGGTGCTCACAGTCACTTATTTCCGAAGGTGTGCGAACTTCTTCGTGAAGCAGGGCTTGGGGATGTGGTAGTATTCGGGGGTGGAATCATTCCAGAGTCTGACCGCCCACCTCTTTTTGCAGCAGGTGTCAGAGCAATTTTCGGGCCGGGTACTCCTTCTTCAGAAATACTTGAATTCGTTAATTTCGCATCAGAAAGAGATTGCGGAGTCGGTTCAGAAGATGACTGGCATTGGGGTGAGTGATTGGATCGTCGTCAACTCGCCAGGCAGTTGTCTGCCATTGAAAATGGTGAGTTGGAAGTTACTGACACAGATGGTCTAATCGTTGCGATAACAGGACCACCAGGTGTTGGTAAGTCATGTTTAGTCGATGGAATACTACATCGACTAACGCCTAATAATTTAGTCGCAGTTCTTGCAGTAGATCCTACTTCTCCAATAAGTGGTGGTGCCCTTCTGGGAGATAGAATTAGATTGAGTGTTTTAGATGATAAAACAAAAGCGGATTCAATCTATGTCCGTAGTATTGCAACACGCTCGTCAAGCGGTTCTATTCCTTCTATAGTAAGGGGCCTTGCTAGTCATTTACTGGCTAATAACTTCGATTTAGTAATCATTGAAACAGTTGGTGCTGGCCAATCTGAAATGCGGTGCGCTGCAATAGCAAATCGGATTATCGTTGTAGAAGGTCCTGCTCGTGGTGACGGTATACAAGCTGAGAAGGCTGGACTTTTGGAACTTGCAGATCTTATTGTTGTAAATAAGAGTGATATGGAAGGCGCTGAAAGAGTTGTTAACGACTTAACAGTCTCACTAACTTTGACTGATGATGCGCCACCAATTATTCGAACCAGTGCCACTAAGGGTGACGGTTTGGATGAATTATCAGAAATGATTCTACATTTGGATGAAAGAGTAACTTCTCGCAGGGCTAGGGCTAGGCAACAATTGTTGATGGCGCATGAGAACATTTTGATTCTAAATCCCGCTTTTGAGGCTATACTTGACCGCATGTCTGAAGAAGGGTTAGTGCTCGAGGAAGCACTGAGGCTTCTTAATGAGTGACCAAGTAGAGTTAACTGACCCTGTCGAACATTCCGTTGGAGGACTGTACGGGCACCTGTTTAGACGTGGCTTCCATGTAGGGATGTCAATCATACCACTGGTCTTCTATGAATACGGCGAGAAATTATCCGATTTGGTACCACTATCTGAGATGCAATTAGTGTCAGTAATGATTCTAACTCTTGTATTTGCTGAAGCGGTCAGGCTAAAATTAGGAATAACAATTTTTGGTCAGCGCGATTATGAATCAAAACAAGTCAGTGCTTTAGCATGGGGTGCTTTTGCAGTTGGAATGACTTTCATGACACTTTCCGAGTACCCAGAATTAGTTTGGCCACTAATTCTTTCACTTTCATTAGGTGACCCATTTTTGGGAGAATTACGACGCAAAGGTTTGGATTCACGTCGTGTCTTTATCTTCGGTTCAATTTTTATCGCTTTAATTTGGGTGGGAACTTGGCATTTCGTAGAGACTCCGATTCTATTAGCGGTACTAATGGGTCCACTTTGCGTTGCTGCGGAATGGCCAAGGCTAAGATGGATTGATGATAATGCTACAATGCTGCTGATACCATTATCTGCTGCAATATTGCTAGTACCTTGGTTATGAGACCATTATGTTGAAATGGCTCTTTCCCCCGCCCTTGTATAGGTGAGACCCAATGAGTGACGAAGTTCCATCCCAAGACCCTGCTCAAAGCACTTATCTGATTACTTTCTTACTTTCTTTCGTAATCCTAATGATTACGATGTTCGCCTATCCATTATGGTGATGTGCGCCTGTTCAATACAAGGTGTCAAAAGTAACCTGATTAGGGATTCATCTATGTGTGGCATCGGCGGAATGCTAGGTCAGCCTGACAGAGTAGTTCTGTCAAGGATGATTGAGCTGATGAAGCACCGTGGGCCCGATGGTCACGGTATCTTCGCAGATGACCAATGCGGACTTGCACATTCTCGACTTGCTATTGTCGATGTAGCAGGTTCTCCTCAACCGATTTACGGGCCAGGAAAAGTTGGAATTGTTAATGGTGAGATATACAACCACTTATCTTTGAAAAGTGAGAGTTATGGTTACACTACTAATGGTGACAGTGAAGTGATTTTGTCATTACACAAAGGTAAAGCAAACGCTGGTGAACATGCGAAATGGATTTCGCAATTAGATGGAATGTTTGCATTTGCTATTTGGTCTGAGAACCAATTGATATTGGCAAGAGATCCAGTGGGGATTAAGCCACTGATGCGAACTTTAGTTGGAGATACTCTACTATTCGCTTCTGAAGCTAAGGCACTCAGGGCCCACGAGGATTATGTTCCGGCAATTGATAATCTTGCTATGAAAGTAAGAATTGCTTGGGAGTATCCTCTTGACGGAACTACACTGTTTGCAGACGTTCATCAAGTCAGACCAGGTACTGTCGAAGTATGGGAATTAGTGAATGGCTATCCTAAGATGACAAGTATCGCCCAATTCGAAACTCAAAAAATCGAACCAGAAATTAGTTGGGATGACCCCGAAGGTTTGCTTGAATCATTCACCCTGAGCGTAAGTGATCGGTTAATGTCAGATGTTCCAGTTGGAATTGTGCTTTCTGGAGGACTAGATTCGAGTTTAGTATGCGCTGTTGCTTCAGAAGCAGCAGAAATAGCTCAACAACCGATTCCTGCTTGTTGGACAGTCGCTGAAAGTGAAGATAATCCTGATTGGCAGGCTGCTGAACTAGTGGCTTCCAGACTGGATTTGCAACACCACCAACACATTCTGGAATCAGATACTTTTCATTCTAGATTACCAGATTTAGCATGGCATGGTGAAGATTTGGATGTAACGGTATTATTCTTCCAGCCGTTATTTGAAAAGATGTCAGAATCTGTTACAGTTGGCTTGTGTGGTCAAGGTGCTGACGAACTGCATGCTGGATATCCACGGTACCGTGAACTAAACAACCACTCGACAATGGTTAGGGAACGTCTGGATGAAATGGATGCAGAAGTAACTAATCTTGATAGTGATGGTTGGTGGAATGAAAACCACTCTCCTGAAATTCACACTAAATCATTACAGGATTTCCTACAATTCGAAATTGATAATGGGCAGTTATCAAATTTCCAGTTACGTTTGGTTGATCGGCACTCAATGGCGCATGGTCTAGAAGTTAGAGTTCCATTCCTTGGAAGCAGACACCGAAATGCTTCACACAAATTACCTATGGATTGGAGGCTGCCTGCCAATTTGGAAGAAAAAGCAGCACTGAGGGCTGCAGCGGATCTGACCAATCTTCCAAAAGAGATTGTTAGAAGGCCAAAACTACCTGCTGGTAGAGCAACTTCTCCAAGGATGATAGACTCTCTTTTAGATGAACTGAATCCCTTTGTCGAAGGGATTGCTAAGAAGAATAAGGGCCTTGAAAGGACTTTGCTAAAACAACCTGAAATCGCAATCGGATTAGGTTTGTTTGAAGCGATGCACATCCTAGATGGTGGAAGGAATAAACGAGTTGGAGATGTATCTGATTTGTTACAAGAGGTGATTTAATGTCTACAGTTCATGATTTATCAGCACACTTAGAAGAGAACCGTGAATTGATTACGAAATGGATGTCTAAGAAACGTTCAGAAGTACCAATTCCGATTTATGGAAGTGTTGACATCCGAGACAGTGGTTGGAAAGTCGCAGTTGTCGATGCGAATCACTTTCCTGCAGGTTTCAATAATATATCTATTGAAGATGTCGAAAGGTTATCCTCTTTACTCAAAGATCACATCCTGCGGCAAAATCCAGAATGTAAATGGGTTCACCTTTATCCCGAATCACATACTCGAAATCAAGGATATATCGAAAATGTCGCCACCATCAAGAGATTGATTGAGAATGGTGGATTTAGATGTACGGTTGGCTCTCCTGAATTAGAGGGTCACGGATCACTTGATGGTATCACAGGACCACTGCTCTTGGACATGGTTGTAGTCGAAGATGAATCTCTTCTAATCGATGGGAAGAAACCTGATTTGATAATGCTAAACAATGATTTGACAGAGGGGATGGTCGATGGTCTGGGCGCACATCAAGTCTCACCTCCTCCGCATATGGGTTGGCAAAGGCGCAGGAAATCTGAACACTATGCTTGCCTGCAAGAGTATGTTGATGAGATTGCAGAAATTTTGAACATCGATTCATGGCATCTTTTGGCAGATTGGTTTGTCAGTGAGGGTAAATGCTTAGAGAAAGAAACATGCCGAAAAATTCTGGCATCTGAAGTCGATGAGTTCCTAGCTAGAATCACTGCAAGATACGAATCACTAGGTATTGATAGAGAACCAGTAGCATTCATCAAAAACGATAGTGGAACCTACGGTTTGGGAATTATGGCTGTGAGCAGTGGAGATGAATTACTCACACTTTCAAATCGTAAATTCAAGAGATTAATGTATTCTAAAGGAGGAGTCGATGTCGAGAACTTCTTGATTCAAGAAGGCGTCCCAACGAACATCAAAACTTCTGATGGGGCTCCTGTCGAACCGGTTGTATATCTTGTGGATGGTGAAGCGGCTTCATGGTTTTACAGAATAAATCCAAAGAAAGGCGAAATGGAAAACCTCAATTCCCCTTCTGCAAAGTTCCACCCCTACAGTGAGGTTGGAACTGCATATGGCGAGCATGCGCATGGCTGGCACGCCTTGATTGCAGAATTGTCAATGCTTGCAATGGGTGCTGAATCACTCAAACAGATGGTGAGAGCAGAATGAAAATTCATTGTTTGGGTGGTGGATTAGTCGGTTTGTTTGTGACTCGCAGATTGGTTAAATCAGGTCTCGATGTTCATCTTTTCGACATTATTGAAAGAAATACCGATGCTACATTCCATCTTGGAAATGCATTAATTGCCGACCATAGTAGTGCAGACTTGATCATCAATATGTTGCCAGGTTCGCTTGGTAACAAAGCAACAGAACTTCTGAAAGGAACAGGGCAGAGGATTGTCGACCTATCATTCAGCGAATATACTCCTGACAATTTAGAAAATGTTACCAGTTCAATATTGTGGGATGTTGGAATCGCCCCGGGACTCTCTAATATGCTCGTATCAATGGCAGTTCGTGAATATGGAGAACTGGATTCTGTTACCATCAAGGTGGGTGGCAATCCTAGTACCCCCGATTCTGGTTGGTCGTATATGGCCCCATTTTCGCCCCATGATGTAATCGCAGAATATACACGCCCAGCTAGGATTATTGCGAATGGCAAGGTATCGGAAGTTCCTGCTATGACTGAACTTCATGCTATAGATGCCAATGGAAGGGCAATGGAGGCTTTCCTAACTGATGGTCTGCGTTCTCTTCTCGATACTCCTGCAAAGAGTATGGGGGAATACACAGTTCGCTGGCCAGGTCATATTCAGAAATATCAGCAATCTAATTTGAATCCTGAAGAATTAGTAGATGCGTGGAAGATGGATCCATCAAAAGAAGAATTTACTTGGATGGAAATCCATATCATATCTGGTAATAATGAAAAGAGATGGATAATTGAAGATAGTGGCATGAGTGGAGACTCTAGTATGGCTCGCACTACAGGTTTGGTTACAGCATGCTGTGCTTTGGAATGGATAAAGCAGCCGGATATGCTTGGTTCTGGAGTTCATGCACCAGAGAGACTTTCTAATGCCGTCATTGAATCAATAATCGAAGTAATGCGTTCTGAAGGCGTATCCATTGAATTACAATAAAGGGGATTTCCATGAAGAGAGTTGCAATTTATGCACTTACTATTGGTATTGGTCTATTTGTAAGTGCTGAATATGCAGAGTTACCAGTGAACATCTGGTGTATCGGTTTATTCCTTGCTCTATTCTACAAAGCAGAGCGTAAAGAACGAATTGAAATGCTGACAGTTTTGGCTTTTGCAACTCCAATGGAATTGTTCTTCAGTGAAGTTTGGCTAATCTACGAGTATCAAAGAGGAATGATGCCTTTATTCGTTCCAGTTGGCCATTGGTTTTTATTCGATGCAGGTAGAAGGATTTCTCAATATTTACCTGTCGAAAAAGCGTTGTTATCATTGGCTCCATTCATTCCATTCGTTATTTACGGAGTTTGGACTGGTGGAGATACTTCAGGGTTGATTCTGCTAATACTAGTTCTCGTATTCACCAAGTGGGGACCGCAGCCTGCATTGTATGCAACAATGGCTTGGGCTGCGCTTTTGATGGAACTTTGGGGCACATACCTTACCAATTGGACATGGGCTAATGATGTGCCCTGGACTGGATTAACAGCTTGGAATCCACCATTATTAGTTGGTGCATTCTATTGTTTAGGGGATTTGTTGGTGAACATATCGGTCGCTAGGTTTGAAGGTGAGCACCGCTTGGAGGCAACTGAATGACTTCCTCTGAGGACTTAGCCAAGCGTCGTGCAGCGGAGGCTGAACGAATTGCTATCTCTCTGGCTAGGCAGAAGGGTGAGAAAAGGGCAATGATCAAAGGAGGTGAAGGAACAGTGGCTTGGGTCACTGAAAACCTCTGCATCGGATGCGACCAATGTACAATCGTTTGTGATGATGATGCGATTGAACTTTACTTCAAAGACATGGCTTCACCTTTACTAGAGGTTCCTAGTAATCGCAAAGCCAAGATTATACGTGATGCTTGCACTGGGTGTAGGCTCTGTGTGTTAGCATGTCCAACAGACGCGATTACAATGATTGACAGGTGATTGAATGAGTAAACAACCAGAGCACGATGGAGCACAACGTTTCGGTGGAGAATTTGGGCCATCCAGAGGGGAAAATACGACCGGTGTCTCACTTTCTACTTTCAAAACATTAGTTTGGGTTTCAAACATTGGTGGTCTGCTTCTTGTTGTCTTAGCTTTAGAGTTCTTGTTTGTAGAACAGAAGTTCGGATTAGGACTTGGTTTCTTGATTGCTGGTGTCATAGTTGCTTTATTCCCTTCAAACTATGAAATTAGGGGCATGGAAGAAGACGAAACACCAATTGAATGACATCAATTGGAAGTTTACTAATCCAAATAATTTGATTATTGAACTTTCACTTTTTCTTTACACCTAGGGCATCTAACACTACCTTTGTAATCTGAAGGTACCTTCATTGAGCCACTACACTGTGGGCACGTGATTACTATTTTGGTTTCCACTGGCGCTCTTTGGCTTGTTAAAGAACCTGATGTGATGGGGAGTGGAGACGCAAGGTCTGCAGTGTTCATTAGTGCATTGAGGTAACTCGGATGGCCTTGTTTGAATGAAGCATCTGCTGGGCCTAGTAGTGGAATTGCAACTATCAGCATACAAGTTCCGGAACAAATTACCGAGAACCCAATTGGCCAAGTGCCGTCCATCCCGATAGATAGTGGGCTCAAATCATCATGATAAATCAATGACAAAATACCGGATATCGCTAGAACTATCAGAGTCAGTTGTAATCCTTGCTTGTAACCTTGGAGTGTTAGTGTTCCTCCGAATAAATAACCCAAGCCAATTAATAATGCCATGAAAGATTGATCAGGTCGCCAATCTGAGAATATTAATGCCATTCCGATTCTGAAAAACCCATACAATATTATCCCAATACCTGTGATTTGTAAGGTGAGGTCTGCATTTTGGTTGACAATTATATGAGTTACTGGCTGCTGCTGAACTACATTTGGTTGTTGTATCGAAATAGGCTGAGGTGATTTAGATTCATCATCCTCAATTAACCTGATTACAACCTCTGCCTTGCTTTCACTTACTCTTAGACCACGGTCTTTACAAATGGTTTTCAATGCAACCAGTGTCTGACTATCGTAATCCATGCAGATACTAATCACTAATCGTTAATCAATTTTAACCCGTTAAACACTGGTTAAGATTACGCTTCAGCAGTAACTGGTGTTACGGTGGATTCTTCAGCAAGTGATTTCTTTGCATCGACTTGACGAGCAAGGAAGGATACAACATCGAGGATTTCGATATCGTGTCTTTCATCACCTTCGAATTTCAGACACTCGAAGTGAGATACACACTTTGGACAGGAAGTAATCATCATGTCAGCACCTGTGTTTCTAATCTCTTCCATTCTGGAAACTCTTAGGGCACGTGCATTCTCATTACATGACATCATACTTGAAACTCCACAGCACATTGCATCTTCACCATGGTGCTCCATCTCTACAAGTTGAACACCTTCGACTCCCGCAACTAGCTCTCTAGGTTCATCATAAATTCCCATTTGTCGACCTAGTCTACATGGGTCATGGTAAGTTACAGTTAGTTCATCTTCAACCTTCATTTCCATATCGAATCCGTTTTCGATAAGATACTCGGTTGTATGCATAACCTTGATCCCTTCTAATTCGTAGTCACGAGCGAATGTTCTGAAACACTCTGCACAGGAAGAAACAAGAGTATCGATGCCGGATGCTTCAATCTTCTTTTGATTGTAAGACTTCAGTTTGTCAAACACTTCGTCAAGTCCCTGCCACTTTTGGTCGTGACCACAGCACTTCAAGAAATCACGTCCGAGGTATGACACTTCTGTTCCCATCTCTTCAAACAGAGTGAAAGCAGCAGTTGTGGTGTCCCCTAGGTTCATGTCACCTTCGTTTAGGTGGCTAAATACCATCTCCTGGTCAAGGTAATCTACACATCCAGGGTAATATCCTACATTGGAGTCTATTGGGTAATCTTCAACAGCCACGAAGTCTGCATCACTGTCTTCTTCTGCTTCAGCAGCTAGAACAGCCTGTAAAACAGTGTGAGGAATCTCTGCAGCAGGCCCTCCTACAATCAGTGTTCGACGTATGTCAACATATGAGTCGTAGTCTACTAGTTGAGGACAGGCATTAGTACATGCTGTACAGGTGAGACACGAGTACATCGGGACTCCATCGTCTTCATTGTTCCATGAATTGTAAATGATGTTCAACTTGTCACCAGCATTGAATAATCTAACCGGGCAAGCATCGTCACAAAGGTCACACCCGTAACACTTGTTCATCTCAAACTCATATCCTCTAGCCATATTTCGGAGGACAACAAATACGCCTGCACCAGCAGCCAAACATGGAATGAACATTGCATAGGTCAACTTTGCATCCAACGATTTAGGGTTAACGTGGTAGGTTGGGTTTTCTACAACTCCTGCATAATCTCCTTCGAGTTCAAGTGCAGTTGAGTTAGAAAGATCTACAGTACGTCCTGCAAGTCCATTGCCTGCACTCTCTCCGTACAATAGGAGTGGCTGGTATGCTTTGATAGCGAATGTAGTCTCTACAATAACGCTGTCATTGTTGAGGAGACCATCAGTAGATTCTACCTTGAATTCATAGTCATAAGTTCCCGCAGGAAGTTCGATACCCAATTCTCCAGTGTTACAGTCAGTTTCTATGATTACATCACCAGAGTCATGTTCTGAGACAATTAGACTTGATTGAATCATCTTAGAGGTTGAATCTCCATCGTCGATAATTACTTCACTAGCCCTTGTAGAACAAGTTGCGTCAACAGGAACCGTGGTAAAGTCACTGTCATCAGGCCAGTAGTTCATCGATGTACCATCTGTAATTTGGAACGACCCAGTAGCCCAGATGTATTCATCTGCAGTGTAATTATCTATTCCTGTAGCACCGTTGACTCCAGATTCCAGATCCTGATGTCCGTTGTTATCGGCGAAATCGATCATGTAATATCTCGCAGGTTGGTAAATAATCCAATCCATCCAAGCTGAGGCTGGAACAATATCTCCTTCGAAGCCTTGTGTATCCATGAATTCATTTCTCTCGGTTACTTGAACATCATTTGGTTGAGAACGCATTTCCTCTAATTCCTCATAATCTGAAATCGTGAGTAATCCCTTAGCGTCCCAGAAACCATTGTCATAAACTGGGTATGAAACTACACTTGCAGCAGTTGCTACAATGAATGCACCAACTATCAACTTCTTTCCATGAGCGGGGGTGAATCTTGCTCCCCACGCGTTATTGAATAGCCACTTAGCAACGAAATAAATCACAATCCATAACAGGATGCCTGTCAAAACCCAGGGTATCATATTGAACAGATCAGCAACCCATGGGTCTCTAGTGCCACAAACTAGGTCACCATTACCGTCCAATTTACAGTAATCACTTCTGTTTTTACCGTAAAGTTCCAAGAAGATGTTGATGGAGAATACTGAGATGAACCAAATGTGGGCAAGATATACTGCACCAGCACTAGCAAACCACGGGTCTTCAACAGGTCTCTTCTCTCGGCCGCCTAGGAAAGGAGGTAGTGCAAGGATTCCTACTGGGATTCCAGTTAGGAAAGCACCCCACCATGCAGCGTTCCAAGGGAAAGTTGGCTGTCCGAAGAAATCTCCAACTGGTCCAAGGGGTACATCGAACTGAGGAAGGTATTCTCCCCAGCGTAAGTATCCATATGAGAATAGTACGTACCAGTCAGGGAATACGAAACCTGCCTGGGCGAATGGATCAGCAGCACTGTGTAGCGGAGGTGGAATTAACCATGCATAAAATAGCAGTACGCAAGCCATGAATCCGAAGATCAATGTGTCACGTAGTGCTTCATGAGGCCAAAACCCATGGCCCGCACGAGTACGCTTACGCCTTTCATCAGCAGATTCCAATTTCTCTTTTTCATCCATGTAGGATGAAGCAACAGCGCCAAGATTCTCAATAAGTCCCATAATTCAAACCTCCAATATCAGTGCGGCTCCGCAATTCCTTGAACCCAAACAATGAACAAATGTATAATGATCAATGTGGTTACAATCACTGGCAGTATAAACACGTGAATGAAATACATTCGAGTTACTGTCTGATGTGATAATGATGATCCTCCGAACAATAGGGTGGCCACTAATTTACCTATGAGCGGTGTTGAGTTAGCGAGATTGATACCAATTACAGCCGCACCATAGGCCAAGCTATCCCATGGTAGCAAGTAACCTGAATATCCGAAGACGATTGTTAATGCCATGAGTGCCACTCCGATTAACCAGTTTAGTTCACGAGGGTTGCGGTAAGCTCCAGTAAAGTATACTCTACACATATGGAGGAATACTGATGCAACCATGAAGTGAGTTCCCCAATGATGGACAGCACGAATGATGTAACCAAATGGCAACTGTGTCATGATAAACTGCATACTTGCATAAGCAGGAGATGGGTCTCCTTCTCCACCTGGGACATAATAGATACCTAGGACTGTACCTGTTATGACTAGAATAATGAAAGAAAGGAAAGAAATTCCTCCTAAGCAATACAATGGGTACCAATACCAAATGATTCGCAATTTGTATTTTTCAGCGTGAGTAAGAGGCATTTGGCGATGCATATTGTAGTACGCACCTTTGCTCATATTCCAATAATCTTGAATTCTGAACCTAGTGTCTAGGAACGAGAATACCCATAGGAAAGTTCTCTCAGCGAATCCCATTTTCCCGCTTGATTCTACTGCACGTAGAATTTCACGGCGTGGGATGTCCTCATTCTCTTTGCGTAGAGTAAACGCAATAAGAACAATGATGAATGCAATAAAGAACCAAAGTACCCAGAATATTGTGCTCATATTTTCACCTCAGTCGCAGTAGGTCAACCAGCCCGTGTAATCAGAAGACGCCTCAATTGTATCGCCATTCATTATGATTGGTATAATTGGTAATCCGACTGGTGCAGGTCCACCTGCACGGCGGATGCCGAGATATTCGAATGAAGCACCAGTTGAACGGTTAGCGTTACGGTTTACTTCGATAGCAGTTGGATCGAACCTACTTGAATGGCAGATGCAGAACATCTTACTTCCACCGTCGTCTCCTCCGCCTGGCGTCCAGTTATCGTCTGTAAACGAATTTGATACTAATTGCCATCCAGGTATACAACACAAGTGCGTACATCTTGAGAATATCATGATTAGATTGCCATTTGGATCAAATATCTCTGGGTTTCCTAGTAGGTATTCTGTTGCGTGAGCAACATAGTTTCCACCGATGTCATATCCTGGCATCTCTTGGAATCTAGGTGAATTGTCGGCCATCGGTTTGATTGAATTGACGGAGTGAGGTACGTAGTTGACGATCACCGGTAGTCCATTCCAAACACCCTGGGCGCCAGACATGCCTACGCTGGACTTTGCAGCTTCTGCTTCGAAATCAGATTTTGACATCGGTTGCAAGTGCTTTGCACCATACCATGCCTCATCCTCACGACCCTTTGCCCAATAGAGAACCGAAGTATCTCCTCCTCCTCCTCCGGAAGGGGGTAGAAGGATGGCAGCGAACCCTAGCGCTCCTAATGTGGAAGCTAATACACCACTTGTAGCGTTGAATCCGTATCTCATGAATTGTCTTCTATTGACAATCATGTCACCTGTAAGAGACAACAAGTCTCCAGCAGTGGATGGTGCAGGTCTGAGTTTCATGTCGTCCATAGGAATCACCAGTTGTATTCTCTCCAGTCCTTCTGATGCTCAGGGATGAACTTATTCTGACTGTGCTTGACAATAATTGTATCTGGAAGTACCCACTTTAGGTAGACTATCCCCATCATGATTAGGGTGGATAGACCCATTGCAAGGTGGTAAGACAATTGTTGTTGGTCCCATGCTGAGCCGTTGAGGAGCCCGTACAACATTGTTCCAAACCAAAATAGTGCCCAAAATATTCCCCATCCAAAGAAGAACATTGTGAGAGCGGATTTACCAGATGGCGCTAATGCTGCTGAGATGACAGTTCCGGGTTCTGCAGGATTAAACACTCCGTGATTAATCGCATTATCCATTTGCTCTTCAGTTAGACTAGCATCCTCTAGGGCAGTCCTTGCATCTTTGACGCTGACCTTGCCTGAGGCGACCTTCTCTAGAAGTTGGGTTATTGTGTCTTTAGCCATCATTGATCACCTCTTCTGTTGACTTTGTACCTTAGGCGCAGTAGGTTACTTCTGCCCTTGTATGATGTAGAGAATCCATAGCGTAGTAATAGCCCACAGAATATAATAACTGCAATTACTGCTCCAAATCCAAGAAGTCCGAGCCAGTGGGCTCTGAATTGTGCACCCATGGTGTGAAGGTCAATTTCTCCGGATTCAGCTTCAGGGGCTTCAGGAGTTCCACTGCCTGCAATTAATGTGCGAGTTCCTCTGCCGTCATCTTCTGCAACCTCGACCAAATTGAATACAAGTTGGTTCCAGTAATCTCCAGCGGGGCCATCTGCTCCGTTTACAGCGTTGCCACTAATCCAGAAATCAATGTGTTCAGCGCCGGCACTTGGGGATGTCCAAGTGATTTCGAATATTCTGGAAGATGATGAAACATGAGTTCTTGTCATTGGGTCTTCTTCCCATGCCTGTCCATCTCCCGAAAACTCTCCTGCACTAACTCTTGCGGAGAATCCGCCCATGTCGGTCGCAGGGCCTCCGACAATTTCCAATCTCATGTTGTAGGTTTGTTCTGGTGACCAGGTATGTGGGACTCCGACTAGGAGGATCATAACAGAATTGCTAGGTTCTTCACCGTGACAAAGACAGCCTTCTTTAGCCACGTCGTCAATCGTCTCTGAGCCGTTTTGTTGCTCGCCGCCAATGCCTTCAGGGTAGGCATTTACCAATCCGGGTAAAAGCATAACCAGCACTAGGATTAGGGGGAGGAAAATTCGGACGGAAACCCGTGATTTGCGCATAGCGTATCCCAACCGGTTTATGCGACTTGGATTGCGCCTATAATCGTTCCTTGTCTAGCCTTCGTGCTATGGTCTTGCAGTGTAACAATTTCGGCGTATTTTTGCACTGAACATTTGATGGGAAAACATATTGATAATCACGGCGAGGGGCGGACATGTCAGACCACGCTTTCGAGAACACTTATGACCTCTCAAACGAACAACTTCAGTCTTTGGATGAAGCAGAGGAAGAAATGCTGAGAAATAATCTCGGTAAAGCGGAGGAGATTTTGCTTGCTATGCTGGTTGAAGATGAGGAGTGTATTCCAGTGCTAAATAACTTAGCACACCTCTATGGTAGGCACTTTTCTGATTTCGAAAAAGCGGTTGAAATTTATGGGAAAGTATTAGCTTTGGAACCAGATAATGCTTGGGCTCGAGATGCTCGGCGCCGATATATGCGATATGTTGGCAGAGATTGAATAACCTCCAATGTGAGGGGCGGGCATGGATGGCGCTCAAATCTTGATTGCGGGCGTCGGAGGTTTAGGTGGTGCTTGGGCTCAAAGAGCACATGCCAAAACAGGTCATGATATCGATTTAGTACTGATCGATGCCGATGAAACAACCTTCGCATCTCCTGACGCCCATGTGATACGTTTAGGCAAAGATTTGGACTCAGCAGGTTGTGCTGCATTACCTCCATTGGGTGAGCAAAGGATGAGGCAAGCAGCGGGTGTATCTCGTACCCTTTTGGACGGGGTTGAAATGGTAATTCTTCTAACTGGACTAGGCGGTGGCACAGGTACCGGTGCCGCTCCAGAGTTTGCTCGTCAGGCTCGTCTTTCTGGTGCAATAGTAATCTCGATTGCTGCTATTCCATTCGAAGCACAAGAAGCCCGTTTGAAAGTCAGCAAAGAGGGCTTGCCAAAACTTGAAGCAAATTCTGATGTTTGCGTGCGATTAGATTTGGATCGTCTGGCCTGGCAAGCTCGTGAAAGGGGCACTGATTGGAGATTAGGTGCTTCCTGGGTTGAGGAATTTGTTGATGGGCTGGTAAGGACATTGATGCGCCTTGGCTTAATTAATCTCGATATGATGGATTTGAAAACAATCGTTGGACACAGTGGAGGTTCAACTTTGATGGTGGGTCAAGGTGATCCTAATGATGCCAATTCTTTACTTGAAGATGCTTTGAGTGCACCTTTAGCAAATCTTTCACTGGATGGTGCCAAAGCTTGTCTTCTGCAGATAGAAGGCGGGCCGGGTATGACTGTAGGTCAAGTTGGACTTATTGCTGATGCTTTCACAGCTAGATTTGATGAGGATGCCCAAGTTATACTAGGGGCAAGAGTTAGCGATGACCTAAAAGGTAGTATTAGGGTCGTAGCAGTCGTTTCAGGGTTAGAAGAAAAATCGGGTTTGAGCCTCGTCTAGTCGGCTATTTCGACATCTGAATCATCTTCCTTCCATTCAGTTCCATCACTGATGTCCTTCCCTTCTTCCCAATTTACTTGTTCATCTTCTTGCCAAACTTCTTCCTCTTCTGCTGATTCTTCTTCATCATCTCTTGATTTTTCTTCAGTTTCTTCTTTGGCATCTTCTTTCTCATCTTTGTCAGAGATGTCGATGCTTTTAGCAGTAGCGAATATGTCCGATGAGATTCGGCTAGTTCGAAGGGTCGGCCTTAGGAGTAGGATCATGGCGCAAATAGTTAGTATGTGTCCGAAAATCATCACTTCCCTTAGGCTGTCGAAAGTCCCGGTAAGCATTGCGACAGAGCCTGCATAAGCATATCCAAATGAAATTCCTAGAGGTAGAGATGCATTCTCAGAAACCAATCTCTTTCCATCCCTTACAGTGAAAGTAGTTAGAGACCAAACAGCGAAGATTACAGTAAATGCCATCAGTATGCCTTCTTCGATAAGGGTTGAAACCTCTGAGGGGTTCATCTGCCACCTTCTATAGATGCTGAATGCGTGCCAAGTGATGAACAATTGTGCCACAATCATCCATTTGAATGAGAAACCAGCAAGTCCTTTTTCGTTACCTGCAGATTCTCTTTCATCTCTTGTCAACCACATTGTAATCGCTTGCAAAATGAAACTTATTGCTAGGAAAGCAATTCCTCCTAGGAATGCATCTTGAAAGTTCATTTTTTCCGAGTCGGTAACCATTTGCCCAACCCAAATAATCACGAATGCAAACGATTGAACAATTGCGAATTGAGATGCAGTAGATGCCTTCTCTTTGTAAGTGTGTAACTTGGCGTCTCCTAATCCATTTGCTAACCATTCGACCATTCCTGTTCGGAATGAGGCGGCTTGTGCAATTGACCACACAATGAATAAAGACGCAAGCATTGGAGAAATCCAAGGGTTACTATTACCTCCTAGTCCACTCCATAATATCCCTACTATAGTCGATGCAATTAGAATTGGAACAATAGTTATTCTAAAGCTGAATAGAAACCTTACAATCAGTTTGGCATCTCCGTTATCTTCGGGTAATTTGGTCAAATTTTGGATGATTACTTTATTCGACAAAGATGCGACAATTGTATATGACATTGCTAAAGAAATGAATGCCATAGCCACAAATACTTCATGCGATTCGACCAAGAATAACAAAATTATTGAAATTAGTGCGATCATTATGATGTGAGGTAAAGTCCTTGGTGATAGCATGTTTTTGATTAACTGGATAATACCAATTTGCTCAAATTGGGACCCAGAATCTTCAGACATAATACTCTCCCATTTTGTGCCAGAGATAGCATCATGTTAAGACAAATGCCCTAAATCAGCACATATGGCGAAGAAATTAACCAAAGCGTTGCGAGGGAAGCGACGTTGGGTTGGATGTATTTGCCCCGACTTTGAAAAGCGTTCAGAGCTTGCTGAATATCTTTCAAAATATCCAGTAAGACTTTATGACTATGAAGATGGAAAATGTATTCTAATGGTCAAGCTCGAAGATTATGAATCGATTAAGTCCGAACTAGTAGTTGGAAAGGTAATCAGTCAAACTTCCAGTGGTAAGATTAGACTTGTCCGTGAGAGAATGGAATTTAGTCGCAAGCCAAGAAAGCGTTGAAGTGCTCACCCTTCTTCCACAGGTTCATGGGAGCCGGAGGTGGAGCGCCGCCAGTTAAAGGAGAGGATGTTATGATCCTTATCGGTTCATCGATAATCCTAATTATGCTAATTATGCAAACTTGGGTTAATCCTACCATTGTGGAAGAGGGATCTGACAATGCATTCGCTATTAAGTACGATATTTCTGAAGGCGACACCTTCACCTTGGAAATCACAGAAGGTGTAGTGAGGCCGGGTGTTTACACTCCATCTGGCGATTGGATACTTTCTGGAGATGTGGATTCGGATCAAGGTAATTGGGAATACACAGCTAAAGAGTCTGGCATTCACTCGTTTATAATAGAGGGAATGGAAGAGTCCGAAATCAAATATTCTCTGAGTAGAGGAATCATCTTTGACTATGGACTATATCTCTTGGGCGGAGTGATTCTCATCTTTGGTGTTTTGAAGAGAATTGATGCTAAAAAAGATGAACCTGTTGAAGCCATACTGGATGACTAAATCCATTCAATATCTTCTCCATCGTCGATAGCCTGTTCCCCTAGAACTAATTGGCCATGTTCATTCAGTCCAAATGATTTGTAGGCCTTACCATTGTGAACAGGAATCCCAAAAAGACGCATTTTTTCGAGAATTTGCATTCTGACCTCTGCGTGCCGAACCGGGGGGATATCTGGTAGAACTTCCAGCAATGATGATAGTTCTCGATTCAATGAAGAATCCAATTCTTCATGTTCAGTTTCAAGGATTTCATCTAATGATGAGTAATCTGTATGTTCATTTGTATCGCTCTTTTTCAAATTTATACCAATTCCTAGAACTACCTTAGTGAATTTATTATTTGATTTACCTTCTGCTAGAATCCCGCATAATTTACGGTTTCCGATTAGAATATCATTTGGCCACTTCAGAAGTAATTGTTCATTGCGAAATACATTCAATACTGCTAACGCGCCTGATAGTTGTAAATGACCTGGATTGATTTCACCACTTTCTGCAACAATCCAAGAACCTGCATAACTACTATCTGTCGAATCCCATGTTCTGTCTCTTCGTCCCCTTCCTACACTTTGAAACTTAGTTGATATGTGTGTGCCAATGCCATTTTTTATTAGTAGATCGTCATTTGTTGAACCTGTTGATTCTACAAATATTTTCTCGGCTCCCTCATATGGTCTCCAGAAGCAAGTTAGGGCCAATTTCTCTCCGTCTTCAAATTCAATCTCATCCCAAACTCTATGTGCAAAAATGAGTGTGTCTTCAAGTGTATCTTTTCGTGAGATTGTGAGTATCCTTCCTTTAGGTGCAAGTAGTTGATTACTAATTATGCTGCGCAACATCCGGTGACCCAAGCCCAGTCTATCGGTGTCGATTAGACTGGCCTCCTCCATAGGGCCAAGAACTTCATTTATCTCACTGTGCGGGATGTAGGGGAGATTCCATACAATCATGTCGTAGTTTCCAGTGAACGGAAACTCTTCGGGCCCGACTCCACCTTCTTTGATTTCAGCATCTAGTTGGTTTTCGGCCATATTGCCTTTAGTTGCGGCTACGGCGAATGGATTGATGTCGCAACTCGAAACCTTCCATCCCATGGAAGCGGCCAGAATGCTTACAGCTCCTGATCCACACCCTATTTCGAGAAATGTTCTGCCTCGGCCAGGACCAAAAGAAATTATTCTTCTGGCCAGAAGGTCAGTGTCTTCTCTTGGAGGGTATACTGTATTCGGTATTAATAGCCGGAAACTAACTCCGTTCAAAGGCGACCAAATCGTGTTACTAGGGGGTTTTTTTAGAAACTCAATCTCCCTCTCTGCATGCAGGGGTGAAAATACCTCTCTTTCATCCATGCGCTTCAACCATCCGTCGGAGCCGAAGCCTTTATGCCTCTTGCCAATAAGCCGTATCTGTTGAGGAATTGTCAATCCCTCCTCTTAGTGTCGCATTTTTGATGCCAGTTTAGCCGGCGGAGGTTTTAATAACCCTTTGCAGGTCGGCCAGAAAGCCCAACGCATACTATTGGGCCTGTAGCTTAGTCAGGTAGAGCTTCCGGCTTTTAACCGGACGGTCGCGGGTTCGAACCCCGTCAGGCCCGCCTTTTAGGCTCAGGTTCGACGTATGCAAGGGCTACAGGGGTGAATTTGTTTGGTAGTTAAATCAGCAACCAAGAAGCGTTTAATGGAAATGGGAATTGCTGAGGAATACGCTCACAAATTGGCCACGGACCGCAACATGACCGATATCAAGGCCATGGCGGCGGATGAAATTGCTTCATGCCTTGGAGTATCCAAAGACGATGAGATTTTTACAGGCGCAATGAATGCACTTGCTGAATTGGGCCAGAGGCGCCAGAAGCGCCGCAGCCGCAAGATTACCATCTCTAAGAAAGCTTTAGACGATGATGACATGGATTTGGCTGGTACCAAATTTAATGTTCTAAATCACGTACTAGTTCCTCATCAGGAACTCGTTGCAGTAGAAGATGAAGAAAGTGAACTTGAGCCATGGGGCCTTCTTACTACTGACGAAGAAACAGGCGAACCCCGCCTAGCAAAGGAACTTCTACCGAAGATTCTGATTACAGATCCAGTTGTCCAGGTGATTAAGGAAACAGTAGAGCGTGCAAGAGATGCAAACGCTGAAGGCGATGAGGAACATGTTCCTCTGCCTGCAGGATGGCTCTCGGATCGTGTTCTGAAGGTTATCCGTAAATCACCATCCGCTGGAAAATCAATCGCTTATCGATTGATAGTGGAGGGCAGCTGAGCTGAGGTGATACCATGAAGGAGATTATTGAATCATTTTTCCGAGAACGTAGCCTGGTGAACCACCAGTTAGCATCATACGACGATTGTATCCCAACCGGTGATAACTCAGTTTCACGCATGGAGAAGATTGTTCGCAGTATCCGTGTGGGTACTGATGAAGAAGTCGAAGACGATATGGGCGGTCTAATCAAATTAGACGTAATCGACCAAGACATCATCATCCGTGTTAAGAACATCCAACTTGGTGAACCTACAATCAGAGAAGCAGATGGTAGCGACCACCCTTCCATCCCTATGGAATGCAGACTACGTAAGTTGACTTACATGTCACCTGTACGTATGGATTTCACTATATTCAAGAATGGAGTTCCTTCTCAACCAGAGAAGGGAGTTCAAGTTGGTAACATGCCAATCATGGTTCGCAGTAGAAGATGTAATCTTCACGCTAACCACGTAGCAGGAGACAAAGTACTCCACCCTACTACTTCTGACGAAGACCACAAGATGTGGGAAAAGCTCCTCAGAACCAAAGGCGAAGATCCTCTAGACCCTGGAGGCTACTTCATCATTAACGGTACTGAACGTGTACTAATCTCAATGGAGGATTTAGCTCCAAACCGTGTAACTGTTGAGATTAACAAGAGATATGCAAAGAAGACTGAAGTCGCAAAGATTTTCTCACAAAAAGACGGAATGAGAAAGCCTCTAACTGTTGAAAAGCGCCGTGATGGAATGCTAATGGTCAAGATTAGTACTGCTGGAACAACAGCAATCCCAGTGGTTCTTTTGATGAGAGCACTTGGTATTGAAAACGACCAAGAACTATTCCAGGCAATTGCAGGTCCTACTGAGACATTCAAGTTCATCGTTGCCAACATTAACGAAGTTAAGGATAACGAAGAATACGCAGTTGACTCTTTAGAAGAAGCTCACCAGTGGTTAGAGAAGAAGTTCGCCGCAGGACAGCAGAAGGAATACCGTGAAGCACGTGTAACTCAGTTACTCGACCGTGAACTCCTTCCTCACTTGGGTGATTCAGAAGAAGACCGCAAGAAGAAAGCGATTTTCCTAGGACGAATCGTCCGCCAAGTTTTGGAAATGGCAATTACTAGCCGTAAGCCGAACGATAAAGATCACTATGCAAACAAGCGTGTCCGCCTTGCAGGAGACCTTATTGAAGACTTGTTCCGTGTATCCATGGGACAGTTGGCTCGTGACCTAAAGTACCAACTAGAACGTCACCACAACAGAAAGCGTGAACTGAAGATCACTTCATGTCTAAGGCCAGATGTACTTACTAGCAAGATTATGCACGCACTAGCCACTGGAAACTGGGTTGGTGGGCGCTCTGGTGTAAGCCAACTACTTGATAGAACAACATACCTTTCCGCACTATCTCACATGAGGCGTGTAACTAGCCCTCTAGTTAGAAGCCAACCCCACTTCGAAGCACGTGACCTGCACCCTACTCAGTGGGGGCGATTATGTCCTAACGAGACCCCTGAAGGTCAGAACTGTGGTCTGGTAAAGAACGCAGCTCAGATGATCGATGTTTCAGAAGCAATTCCAGAAACAGAAATTCGCTCTCGTTTGGATGAAATGGATGTATTCCAGCCTGATGATTGGACAGATGGTGACCGAATTCACGTTAATGGTGACATTTATGGAATTCACAAGCGTGGTAAGAATCTAGTAACCCAATTCAAGAACGCACGCCGCAGAGGGGCTATTCGTCCTGAAGTATCAATTAGATACGATACTGCAAACCGTGACATTTTCATCAACACAGACAAAGGAAGAATCCTAAGACCAGTATTGATTCTTTACGATGGTGCACCTAGATTAACTCAGAAGCACCTAGAGATGGTATCTGCAGGTGATATGACTTTCAAAGATTTAGTCAATGAAGGAGTCGTTGAATGGATAGATGCAGAGGAAGAAGAAGACCTTTACATCGCTCCAAGACCTTTCTCTCTACCAGAAGTAGTCCCTGAAGGAAATGAGTATGCAGGTAGGCCAGTTAGCCATTCAACTATCACTTGGTTGAATCTTGGAGAACCAGGCGCAACTTCTGCTAAACTACAGGCTAGAATAACAATGCCTAACGGAGTAAAGGGTGATGCTGTCTTTGATGTTGATTTGCTTTACACAAGCGAACACACACATTGTGAGATTGATCCACAATTGGTACTCGGAGTATGTGCTTCATTGATTCCATATCCTGAGCACAACTCTACACCTCGTGTTACTGGTGGTACTGCAATGGTAAAGCAATCATTAGGTCTACCTAGTGCTAACTACCGCCTACGCCCAGATACAAGATTGCACATATTGCATTATCCGCAGCGTTCTATTACCCACACACAAGCTATGGATACTACAAAGTTCGATAGCCGCCCAGGTGGTCAGAACTTCATTGTCGCAGTTATGAGCCTTCATGGATACAACATGCAGGACGCTGTAATCATGAACCGTTCCAGCGTACAACGCGCTCTAGGCCGCTCGACATTCAACCGTACTTACAACGCAGAACGTCGCCGTTTCCCTGGTGGTCAAGTTGAAGAAATCGAGATTCCAGGAACTGGACTTGAAGAAGTCAAGGGCTTGAAGCCGGTTGGTTCTTACGATCACCTGGAAGGCGATGGTCTTCCTCACCCAGAGAAGTATCTTGAAGGTGGAGATGTACTAGTTGGTAAGACCAGCCCGCCTCGTTTCCTTGAAGAAACAGGAGCAGGTGCCTTCTTACAGGCTCAAGAACGCCGTGAATCATCCATGCCAATCCGTCATGGTGAGAAAGGATGGGTCGACAACGTATATGTCACAGAATCTCTAGATTCTGGACGTCTTGTACGATGTATGGTCCGTTCCCACAAAGTCCCTGAGATTGGAGATAAGTTCGCTTCACGTCACGGGCAGAAGGGAGTTATTGGACGCCTAGTCAATGAAGAAGACATGCCATTCACTCGTGATGGTATAGTACCTGACCTAATCATCAACCCGCACGCAATTCCATCTAGAATGACAGTTGCACACGTTCTCGAAATGATTGGCGGTAAAGTTGGTTCTCTAGAAGGACGTAGAATCGACGGAACTGCATTTAGAGGAGAGAAAGAAGGTAGCCTACGTGACAGCTTAGTTCGTAATGGATACGACCACACTGGAAGAGAATACATGATCAATGGAGAAACTGGAGAGACATATCCTTCAGAGATATTCGTTGGATGTATCTACTACCAGAAACTTCACCACATGGTATCTGGAAAGATTCACGCTCGCAGCCGTGGACGTGTACAGATTCTAACCAGACAACCTACTGAAGGACGTGCTCGACAGGGTGGTCTAAGGTTTGGTGAAATGGAACGTGATTGTTTGATTGCACACGGTGCATCAATGGTCATCAAGGACAGACTACTAGACGAATCAGACGGAATAGACTTGTTCGTTTGTGCCCAATCTGGTCACGTTGCTTGGTATGATCCGAAACGCCGTACATATGTGTCACCAATTCATGGTGACGGAGCAGAGGTTTACAAGATTCAAACCTCTTACGCATTCAAGTTGCTACTTGATGAGATGAAGAGTCTCGGAGTGGCAATGCGTCTAGAACTGGAGGACCGCAGATGAGCCAAAATAGCACAACAATGATTCCAAAGAGAATCGCAAGCATCCGCTTCGGATTGATGGACCCTACTGAAATCAGAAGAATGTCTTCAGTTGAGGTAAAGACTGCTGATACATACAAAGACGACGGACACGCATTCCGCCAAGGTTTGATGGACCCTCACATGGGTGTTATTGAACCTGGTTTGCTATGCCCAACTGACAATTGTAAGTATGACGAAAGTCCAGGTCACTTCGGGCACATTCAACTTGAGTTGCCAGTTATCCACATTGGATTCGTTAATCTGATCAAGACTGCAATCAAAGCAACTTGCAATTCGTGTAGCAAGATTCTTCTTCACGACGCAGAAGGAACTCACCCTTCAAACCCAGAACTTTCAGAGCAAGATTTCTATCGTGCTCGTGTACGTGATTTAATCACAAAGCACGGCGTTGGGTCTACTGAATTCTCGAAGATTATCAAGGATATCGAGAAGAAGACTTCAGAAGCAAAGAGAACTATCTGTATGCACTGCAAGTCCCAACAAGGAAAAATTGTTTTGGACAAGCCTACAACTTTCAAAGAGAACATTGCAGCTCAAGGTGGCGGCAAGCCAACAGAGCGAAAGTTGAATGCTCGTGATATCCGTGAATGGCTTCAGGGAATACCTCAGGAACACCTCATTTTCCTAGGTATGCACAAGGAGAACAGACCAGAATGGATTATTCTGAAAGTTCTACCAGTACCTCCAATCACAGTTAGACCATCCATCACTCTAGACTCAGGTGACCGTTCTGAAGACGACTTAACCCACAAGTTGGTTGACGTACTAAGAATCAATCAGAGACTACGTGAGAATCGTGACGCAGGAGCACCTCAATTGATTGTTGAAGACCTTTGGGAATTGTTGCAATACCACGTTACAACATATTTCGATAATCAGACAAGCGGTATCCCACCTGCTAGACACCGCTCTGGAAGAACTTTGAAGACACTAACTCAGCGCCTAAAAGGTAAAGAAGGACGTTTCCGTTCTAACTTATCTGGAAAGCGTGTTAACTTCTGTGCTAGGTCTGTTATCTCACCAGATCCATACCTTGGAGTAAACGAAGTAGGAGTACCAACAAAGATTGCTAAAGAACTGACAGTTCCTATCCGTGTAACAACACGAAACCGTGAACAAATGCGTCAGATGATTCTTCGTGGTCCCGATGTTCACCCTGGTGTTAACTATGTTATTCGTGGCGACAAGCGCCGTGTCAGAATTAACGAAAGAAGCCGTCTAATCAACGCTGGTTTCCGCTGTCACAACCCTGAATGTATGGAAGAAACAACAACTAGGTTCGATCTACATCAGGTACTACCTGCACCAAATTTCCTTCCTGGACTCGTTGTAAAGAAATTCGTTTCTCGAGAAGAGGCAGTTGCAGGTGGAGAAGAACTAGTAACCTATGCAATCGATGAAGATGCAACTCTTGCAAATCTACGCGGAGAAGATGTAGATGGCCAGCCTCTACCTGAGGACGACCCTAGAGCAGTTCTACACCATCGCTGGAAGTTCGAACTAGCCAACCATGACACTCCTTACCCGGAGCATCTTGAAGTTGCATGTCCACACTGTGGTAGCCCTGACAATGAATGGGGAGAGAGAACACGTGTTGAAGATCGCCTTGCGACCGTCGACATGAATGGCAACCCTAAGCCAGGATTGCTTGTAGAACGCCACTTGATTGATGGCGATGTTGCAATATTCAACCGACAGCCTTCATTGCACAGAATGTCAATGATGGTTCATGAAGTTCGTGTAATGGAAGGACACACATTCAGATTCAATCTGGCAGTCTGTACTCCTTACAACGCTGACTTCGACGGTGACGAGATGAACTTACACGTTATCCAAGGAGAAGAAGCACGTGCTGAAGCTAAGATTTTGATGCGTGTTCAGGAACACATTCTAACTCCAAGATACGGAGGAGCGGTAATTGGTGGAATTCACGATCACATCTCTGGAGCATACCTTCTATCAAGGCCAGATACTAAGATTTCAAAGCGAAATGGATTAGAGATGTTAGGTAATATCGCATACACTGGTGAACTACCTAAGGTCCACAAGGGACCAAAAGGAGAATACTTCAACGGTGAAGATTTGATTTCCGTAATCATACCTGACAACATACACTTGAGATTCAGAAGCCGTTCAAATGACGCTGTAGTTGTCAAGAACGGTAAGGTCAGTGGTACTCTGGACAAGAGGGCTATCGGTGCTGAAGATGGCCGTCTGCTAGACGCAATCGTACAAACTAATGGTCCTACAGAAGGTGCTAGGTTCTTAGACGAATTTACACGTTTGTCCATTGCAGCATGTACATCTCTAGGTTTCACAACCGGAATTGATGATGAAGATCTTTCATCTCATGCTCTAAGCGAAATCGAGAGGCACAACCAAGAAGCTCGTGATGAAGTGCAAGCAGAGTTAGACAAGTTCGGTAAGGATGGCCGTGGATATGAAACCCGTCCTGGAAGAACTCCTAAAGAGACTCTTGAAGAGAACATCATGGTTATCTTAGACCTCGGAAAGCAAGCGGCAGGTAACGTTGCTAAAGACGAACTAAACGAAAGCGGCAACTCAAACGCTGCTGTTGGAATGGCGATATCTGGTGCTCGTGGGTCTATGGATAACTTGACTATGATGGCAGGTAGTATTGGACAAGCAAAGGTACGTGGTGCACGTCTAGAACGTGGATACCATCAGCGTGTTCTACCTCACTTCAAGCGTGGCGGACTTGGTGCTCCTGAGAAAGGATTCATCTCGTCTTCTTTCAAGCGTGGTCTTGAACCAACAGAGTTCTTCATGCTGTCTGTTTCTGGTCGTGAATCTCTGGTTGATACAGCGGTTCGTACAAGTAAGTCCGGATACATGCAGCGTCGTTTGATTAACGCTATGGATGATCTAAAGGTATTCAATGATGAGAATTTGTCAGTTAGGAATACTGCTAACAGAATCATCCAATTCTCTTACGGAGAAGATGGAATTGATCCAAGCCGTGGTGTACACGGTAAACCTTTCAACATCGACGTAGTTGTCGATGAAGCATTAGGCACAGATGGTCCAACCAAGACTAAGGATGAAGATGTTGTTATCACTGAAGATAAGAACTTCGACCTTGGATTTGGTGAAGGGGATTCTGAAGCAGCGGCTGGAGGTGAACTTTGATGGTAGTAAAGAGCGCAACAAAGAAGAAACTCATGGACATGTTAGTCCCTGAGGAATTCGCACACAAGTTGGCAGATGATAGAAAGTGGGATGACGTGAAAGTACTGACCGCCCAAGAAATCGCTCAGTTCTGTGAAACAGATTCTGATACAGCAGCAAGGATTCATGGAATTATTACTGGTGCTAACTCAACTAACCGTGATTCAACTGGAGATGCAAACTCTGCAACCACATCAGTTCGTCTACGCCGAGGAACTCGCCGCAGACGTACCGCAAAGACTGTTCAAGAATTAGAGTCGTACGATCCTGAAACTAAGTTACTATCCTATGTAGATGAACTTGCAAACGACCCAGTCTTCAAGTCTATTGAAGCAGCAGCAGAAGCAGCTGGAGCAAAATTCACTCAACTAACAATTCACGATTTGACTGAAGCAGTCCATGACCGTGAAAAGGCCAAGTTGACCAAGAAGCAAGCTGAAGCACTTGTTGCTGAAGCATCCAAGGCTCAAGACATGGCTAAGATTGACCCATACGAGGCAGCAGGAATTATCACGGCTCAATCTATTGGGGAACCTGGTACTCAGATGACTATGCGTACTTTCCACTATGCGGGTGTAGCAACAGTAAACGTAACACAAGGTCTTCCTCGTATTATTGAAATTGTCGATGCTCGTAAAGTACCTAATACCCCGACTATGACTATTCGTCTCTCTGGAGACAGCAGTACCTCTCCTGAGGCAGCAAGAAAACTTGCTGCAGCAATTGAGATTACTACTACAGTCAATATCGCTGATATAGAAACAGACGTTGCACAACGTCGTTTGGTTCTCAAATTGAAGAAGGGTAACTTGAAGCAGAAGAGTATGACTCCTGCAGAGGTTAAGGATAAACTAGAGCGTGCACTTCGACTATATGTTGAAGCAGACAAGGAAAAGAATCCTTCAACACTTACTCTAATCCCTGGTGTTCAAACAGAAGATGACATGAAGACTCTTGCTGAGAACCCTCCATCCTACACCGAACTTCTACAGTTAGAAGATAAGATCAGAGATATGCGATTAAAGGGTGTTCCAAATGTCGAACGTGCTAACGTTCAGTTAGATGACAAAACAGGAGAGTATTACCTGTCAACTATTGGAAGCAATCTAGCAAGGATATCTGACATGGATGGAATTGATAGAGCAAGAACTTACACTAACAACATCATTGAGATTTATCAGTACCTTGGTATTGAAGCAGCAAGACAGGCTATTGTCAATGAGCTACAAGCAACTCTCGACGGAGCACGTCTTGAAGTCGACGTACGTCACTTGTTGATGGTTGCAGATGTAATGACTAGTGAAGGTGAAGTGCGTGCAATTGGTCGCCATGGTGTGTCCGGTACAAAGCACTCAATCTTAGCTCGTGCAGCATTCGAAGTTACAGTTAACCACCTGCTAAAGGCTGGAATCATTGGTGAAAGAGACAACTTAACAGGTGTCGCTGAAAACATCATTGTCGGACAACCTATCAGTCTAGGAACTGGATCTGTGGAATTGTATTACATCCCAGAGTGAAATTCAACATTGAGAAGCGGAATTGTGGAGGAATGAAAATATGGATATAAGTAAACAACTGAAGATTGCAAATACGACTGGTGAGTTATTGTTTGGACAACGCCAAGCAATAGATGCTTGTGCTGAAGGAGATGCCAAGTGCATAATTCTTGCAGCCAACTGCCCACAGGAGTACATAGATGACCTTGCTGCAAAGCACCCAGAGGTTACTATGCACCGAACTGGAATGGTTAACCGTGACCTTGGCGTTGCATCAGGTAAACCATTTAGCGTATCGACAATCACTGTTGTAAACGCTGGTGATTCTGAATTGTTGACACTAGACAGCAATCTAGAGTGAAACTAAAGACGGAGAGACTTTGGAAAGGCCATGGGCCTTGACCTCGTCGCTGTGATGAGAAAGTTGGGCGTCAGCCTTGACACCGATTCTCCTCCTATCACATCTCCTGGAGTAATTACATGGCTTGGTCGACTATTGGACGTCTCTCCAGAACATTCTCAACAAGGTTTGGTCGAAGGCATGGAGGTTTGGACCTCTGGTCAAGGATTTGCTCCTCTTGATTTAGTAGGTATTGAATCATGGTTATTCGATGCTCCAAGAGGCGACCACCTGATTATTGTAGAGCGAAAAATGACATTTGATCTGAAAGATTCACCTTCAAGGGGTGGAAGGATTTTGTCAATCTGGCCTCAAGACAAACTTGCAGCTTTCATCGGACATGCAGTATTAGATGGTAGTTTAGTAATCGTTGAACAGTTGGTAGTTGAGGAGAATTCAGAAGTACCTGAATTATTCTCTGGCAAAGGTCCATTCACATTGAAGCCATTGAATGATTTCTCAGCGTTAGAGAAGAAAGGATATGATGTCTCAATGGCTAAACCAGTACTTATTCCTGCCATTCTTTACAGAGTTACTGGCACGCTTAAGGGACCTGTGGAAGATGAAATAATTAGGTGGGTACTGAATTGTGATGGTCTCCATGTTATCGATGATGTTGAATTGTTGGAAAGGTCTCCAATGCTGAATCATGAACACCTGCCAATCGAGGAAAGCCCAATTTTTGCCGATGTACTTTCAGAACGCCGTGCTTTCTCTGATGGAATGGGTGATTTACTACGCTGGTGGAAGTTTGATGAATCATCTTCTAATAGAACTGAGTACAAGGTGTTAGTACCTGCCCACAAAGGTGTTGATTCTCTTGGTAAAGAGTGGGTTTTGAACGGCGTGACAGGTAATGTCCATTCAAACTTCTAGGCAAAGACTTCTTGAGCCAGTTTCATGACCATAGGTCATGCGCTATCGTGCGGTATTGAGTCTTGCAATAATCTCTATCCTTCTTGCGAGTATTATTCCCGTGTCCAATGATATCGAACTAACAGATGTTGTTTCAGTATCATATGCTGATTCTGAACCTGAATTTTTGGTTCAAGCAGGCTCGACTTTTGGTCATGTTAATGGCACACAAATCGGGGCTACACCTGATGGTTGGATCGTAGCCGGCAATACTAGGCACACTATGACCTTCGGTTCTAACCAAGTACAATCGACATCCCCCTACAATACTCAATTGGATGCAGACTCTTATGTCGCATCTTTAGATAACCAGGGCAACTGGAACTGGGCAGTAATGCCTGATGCATCTTTAGGATTGACCGTGTTGACATGTTTGACAACATCGGTTATGGGCGATGTTTACATTGGAGGCGTGATTGTAGGCGAGGTATCTTTTGGTTCGACAGTATTACGTAGTCAAAACCAGTATGGTGACGGATTCATAGCTAAAGTGGATGCATTCAACGGGCAGTGGTTGTGGGCGGTAATGTTCACTTCACCTTATGTCGAAAATAGCACAAGTCCAAACAGTAGTAGTGTCGAAGGTTTACAGGAAACAGTTTCGGGAGATTTGGTCGTATCCGGTACTCAGAAAGGGGTCACAGATTTCGGAGGTATTAGCAAAAACAATACTGATTCTGAACTCTTTGTAGCTGAGTTTGATCGGATGACTGGTAGTCTAAACTGGGTTTCTACTGCCGGAGGTATTGGTGCTGAGAATGGAGGAGAAGTAGCCGTAGACTCTTCAGGGAATATTTGGCAAGCAGGTACTACTGATGGTACATTCTCATCTAATGGTAAATCTCATCAAGCGGTTAGCAATACAGACACATTAGTCATCAAATGGAGCCCGGGAGGAGTTGTACAAGACGTAATTGGCTTAGCAAGTGGGGCGGGTGAAGTTAATCTTCCAGAGGATTTGATTGTAACTCAGAATGATGATGTAGTTGTATCTGGAGTCTTCTTAGGTTCATTAGATGCCGGTAATCAAAATACTCTAACCGATAAAGGCCAGGGAGATGCTTACGTCGTCAAGATTCTCAAAACCGGTACTAGTTCTTGGGCCACAAGTGCTGGTAGTAGCACAGGTACTCAGAGAGTTTACTCGATTGCTGAGACCTCATCTGGAGATTTTATCGCAGGTGGAATGATTTCTGGTCCAACAGATTTCGGAATACATGTCGCCAATACTAATGGTGGATTAGACCTATACATGGCTCAATTAGATAGTTCAGGAAACTGGGATTGGGTGGAAAACTTAGGAAGTACTAGTGACGACTTGTTTGCAGGTTTGGCAGTCAATTACACCGATGTACCTGCGGCTTTCGGTTCCTTCCAATCAACTATCAACAAAGGAACTCAGTCTGTAACTAGTACCTGGGGTCTCGACCTTGTTATTTGGACTCTTGATCCAACCAACAATGCAGACAGCGATAACGACGGTGTAAATGACTTAACAGATAATTGTCCAAATACGAACAATCCTTTGCAAATAGATAGCGACCTTGATGGAAATGGTGACGAATGCGATTATGATGATGATAATGATGGAATCACAGATAACTCAGGTGATGATTGCCCAAGAGGCGGCGCTTGGAATTGGACTAGTGATTCTACAACTGATTTCGATAATGATGGATGTAAAGACTCTAGCGAAGATAATGATGATGACAATGATGGTATTGAGGATTCAAATGATGACTGTTTGAGTTCTTACTCTCCTCCTCGCAATTGGTGGTCTTCCGATTCTTCCAATGACATTGATAGCGATGGCTGCAGAGATGCAGATGAAGATCTGGATGACGATGGTGATGGTTATGATGATGCAGCAGATGATTGCAATAAAGTCGCAGGAACCTCAAGTCTAGGCGCATATCAAGGATGTGAAGATTCAGATGGAGACGGTTGGGCTAATATTGAAGATAGCTGCCCTGACTCTTTTGGGAATTCATCACTTGGTGGGACACTAGCGTGTCCAGACACTGATGGTGATGGTTGGGCCAACATCGACGATGATCTTCCTAATGACAATACACAATGGAGTGATGTCGACGGAGACGGATACGGTGATAATCAGGATGGAAATACTCCGGACGCTTGTATCGACACATCTGGTACATCAGTTCTAGATCGGTATGGATGCCCAGACCCAGATAATGATGGTTATTCGTCTGAAGATTCTTCTTGGTCAATAGGAGATGGTGCTGATGCATTCCCTACTGATGAAACACAATGGTCGGATTGGGATGAAGATGGATTTGGTGACAACTATGGTAATTTATCATGGTCTGACCGTAATACAAATTGGCCTGGAGAGTATTATCAATATTCCAGAGACCAAGACGCATGTCCCACTTTAGCAGGCAATTCTTGGCAAGATGACATCTTAGGTTGTCCCGATGGCGATGGTGATGGTTGGGCTAACTTCATGGATGCATTCCCAGCAGATGCTAACGAATACGAAGATACAGATGGTGATGGAATAGCAGATGGTTATGATAACTGTCCAGAAGTAGAAGGGTACTCCACAATCGATGTTCTTGGCTGTCCTGATTTCGATATGGATGGTTATGGTGACCCGATTGATGGTACTGACTGGAATCCTACAGACCCAACTCAATGGTCCAATATTGATGGTGACCAATATGGCGATAACCCACAAGGAACATCTGCGGACAATTGTATCGAAACTGCAGGGTTCTCATACAAAGGTGGAGTCCTTGGATGTGTAGACACTGATAATGATGGTTGGGCAGATTTGATTGACAAGTTCCCTGAAGATTCTTCGCAGTGGAACGACACAGATGGAGATGGTTTTGGAGATAATCCGAAAGGTAAGAATCCTGACCTTTGCCCAGAAATAGCCGGTGTTGCGAAAGAGGACGGTTGCGAAGCAAAGGTCGAAGAATCATCAGGTGGTAGCATCCTAGCTTACGGGGGAATTGGAGTCGGAGTTCTACTTGTAATTATTATGGCGGGATTGCTAATAATGAGAAGAATGGATTCAGATGAAGGTGAGAAGGATTGGAATAATGCTCCAATGATGCCAGATATGAATGCACAACCTGCTATGCCTGATATGTCAGCAATGCCAGCAAATAGCGGGCTGTATGCACAAGCTGTTGCTCCACAGCAGCCAGCATACTCTCAGTATCAACAACCAGTCCAACCAGTACACCCTGTAGTCGCGCAACAAGCAGCGGCTTCTCCTAATCTAGCAGCATTGCCAGGTCAAGCGGTAATGCCACAGCAGGCTCCACTAGGTCCAACATTCTACGATGTTGGTACAATGAGGTCTGATGGAAATGAGTGGCTAGAATTCCCTGCGTCCAGTGGTGCTTGGTACATGCGTGACCCGACTACTAGGCAATGGGTACGCAAGATTTGAGGCTTTCAAATGGTTACTGTGACCTTGTTGGGTAGTGCCCAAGATGGGGGTGTACCCCAAGTTGGATGCAATTGTTGTACAGATTTAGAACAAAGATACCCAGTTTCGATTGGTTTGACAGATGCAGAAGGTGGAAAACATCTGTTTGAAGCAACTCGTTATCTTGGAGAGCAGTTACGTATTTGGAAAGTTGATTCAGTAGATTCACTATTCTTGACTCATGCTCATTTTGGACATGTTGATGGCTTAGGTTTATTTGGCAAAGAGACAATGAATGCACAAGGAATCTCATTACATTGTTCTAAGAGTATGTTGGATTTGATTGAGAGAACACCGAATTGGTCGATTTTGTTATCACACGGAGTTTTTTCTCCTCGAACCGCATCACTCGTCCAGTTACCTGGTGTAACAGTTGAGGCACTGGAAGTGCCACATAGAGCGGAACTTTCGGATATGCATGCTTATTTGATTAAAGCAGAAAAAACTCTACTGTTCCTTCCTGATCATGACACTTGGCAAGAAACTCTTAGAGAGCATGATTTACGTGCTTGGCTCAATCATTTGGAAGTAGATATCGCTTTGATAGATGGTACATTTTTCAGTCAAGATGAATTGAAGCACCGTAACCAGGATGATGTGCCGCATCCCCCTGTAGAGCAAACCCTACAGATGCTAGGGGAAAGAAGAGAAGGAGATGGGGATGTAGTGTTCATTCACCTGAACCACACCAACCCACTTTGTAGAGATCCGACACCTGTAACTGAATTGGGCTGGAAAGTAGGCAATGAAGGAGACGTATTCGATCTCAGATGAAATACCACAACTCGATTGCTACAACACAAGCGATAATTATACCAGTTATTGTAATAAATTTGTCTCGGCTTGGTAAGCATTCTTTCAGCCATGGGTCTTTTTTTACCCATAGTAACACGAAGTGAGCAATAAAAGCCGCTCCCATTCCTGGAACAGATTCGAATATCTCATCATTGAGTCCAAGAATCCTCCAAGTAATAACTCCCGTAAGTGCACTTACCATCATGATAATTGAGTGCGAAGACGACGGCTGATATCCTGAAAAGCGAACTACCAGTAGTGGGATGAAAATCCCTCCTAAACCGTATACTGCCAGTACTACTAAGCTGAATACTGAGTTATTTTCTGTCCATAATGCACCCAAAGATATCGCTGTCGCCAAAATTGCCATTGTCACTGTGGTAAGTTTGGTTTTGGAGTGGTCCTGTGCCCAACTTGGAATTAAATCGTCTGTTATTGCAGCAGTGCATGCAAGAACTTGACTATCTGCAGTAGACATTGTCGCAGCAAATATCGAAGCGAGGATTACACCAACCCAGAATGGTCCAAGAACATCCATTGCCAAAAGTGGCAATGCTAATTCAGGGTCGAAAGAGCCCTCGACGGGGAACATGACTCTGCTTGCTAGACCAATAAGAACCATGAGAATCAAGAACGGTGTTTGCCATACGAAGAACCAAACACATGCCTTCTTGCGGTCTGAATCGGACTCGAGAGTCATTATTCTGCTTACGACTTGAGGTTGACCAGCAACCCCTACCCCTCCAAGGAAGAAGGCAAATACCCAAAGTGAAAATCCAAATTTCAAACCTTGTGGTGCAATGTCAGTAAGATTAGGGTCAATCGCTGTTAGCGATGCATGCATACCTGAGAACCCTCCAATCTCTCCCATTGCAACCCAACAGAGTAGTGTCGATCCAATAATCATCACACATGATTGTGCAGCATCAGTCCAAATTGATGCTCTGATTCCGCCTGCAGTACAGTACAAAATAACCAACATGTAACCGATGAGGATTCCAACTACTTGTGACCAACCTAACATTGCGAAAAGGGCCTTTCCTCCACTGGATAGTTGCGCTGCTGCATAGATAAGTAGGAACATTACAGAAAAGAGTGCAGCAAGTTTCGCCTCTGGGGCACCTTTGACTTTAGCGACTAAACTAGAAAGTGATCTAACATTCCTCTCATTAGCCTCATGTTGGATTCTTTTGTAAAGCCAAATCCAAGCTACTAGCTGACCTAAAGTTGAAATTAATGAAATCCAAATTGCTGAATATCCATACATCCACATAAATCCGATAAATCCAATGAACATGTATCCTGAATTCCATGTTGATACAGCACTCAATGCAGCCAATGCTGGATGCATTCCCCTTCCTGCAACTAAATAGTCATCAGTTGTATTTTCTTTTACAAAAATTGAGGCCATTCCTACCCCGGCAAATATCAGGAGGAATAGTAAGAATGATGCTAGAACCCAGATGTCCATATCAGACACCTATCATGTTAGAACTTCAAGCAATCTGTCCTGTTCTACTGCTCTTCGCAACTCCATTGCAATTCTACGACCTGACGAAACAGGCTTTCTCCAAGTTGCATTACCATATGGGTGTCCAACCGACACGTGAACATTTGTGCCGCCACCTAAACGTGGTGCTACGTCATAAATTGCATAATTCATGTCTTTGTCGATACAAGTTTGCAGACAGAATGGACCGATAATACCTGGGTCGTAGTGTTCCTTTGAAGCAGTAATGAATTTCTCTCCAAGTTCGAATGCCGTCTCAAGTAAAGATTCCCTGATTGTAGCAGTGTTGTGTCCAACAACTGTCATCTCTGGGATCTGCTGATGTGCAGGCATGGTCATTTGCTGAGGCGCAGGTAATCTTACATGGCCGTCAAGTGATGATTCGAATCTCCAGTCAACACCTAAAAGTTCGAGTTTTGGCATGTCTTCTTCCAGGGGCGAATAGAAGAAGTTGAGGTTGAATACCGGACCGATGACATATTTTTCAATACGTGCGCCGTCAAGGCTTTCTTGATCAATTGTGCCTTCCTTAAGCAATGTTTCACTCTTCTCTACGTACTCCTTGTAGGAAGCACAGGTGAAGAATCCACGCTCGAGTTTCTTTTGCGCATGGTGTAATTTGACTATTACTAAACAATCAATGTCCTGAGGGTCTGCGATAGCTTCTGGATATGGTAGTCCTGCTTTGTCAAGAATCCAGTAGTAATCTTGCTCCTCAGTTCTTTCTTCCATTCTAAGCATATTCCTCGAACCAAACATTGGTACATGGAAATTATTCTCAACATCATCAATAGTTGAGTAAGAGGTGAATGACCTGTTAGGGATGTAAACGACATTACGCTTTCTCATCTCTTCTTGCATTTGAGGTTGCATTACATCGTTAAACGAATTCATTACAATTGCTTTGTCAACCATTCCTCTTCGTACTCTACCGGAGGATGTTCTTTGAGTTTTGAAATACTGAGAGTAGGTCTTATCTCTACCTTCTTGGCAATATGCTACAGTCGGAAAACCTTCTTCAATTGCTCCATCACATATGTCTAGAGCAGAGTGGCTGGCGGTCATTCCAATGCGTAACTTAAGGCGCGCATAATCCTCGATAATTCCTGCAATCTCGTCTTTTTCTATCATGAAATAACTCCTCCCTTGCTATGATGGTGTCCGAGATGGCCTTTGAAGTTAATCAAAGCGTTGTAATTGCATTAATTCATCAGTGGACAGAGTTTCTCCGCTCATCAACTTGCTCATCAAGTCTTGAACTTCGACACGTGCTCCACGCTGACCATCACTAGATGATGCGCCTCTCATGGCTCTTAGCATGTCTTGGATTGAGTGTAAGCAACGTAGGGAAACGATGTAGAAGTGATGTGCTTTATCTGCTTCTTTCTTTGACTTTCTCAATTCACGGTGAGCGTCTTCTGCTTGCTCACGCTGTCTGTCGACTTCTTTGTTCCATTGTAGCATCAACTCGTGCGCTTCTTGAGCCGCTTGTGCTGCTTTCTGGACTTCGACGTGTGCTTCTTCTTGCAGAACCATTGCTTCTCTTAGCATGCCTCTTGCTTCTTTGAGATCTCCATTGGAATCTTCAGAAGATTTCATCTTACGGATTTGGACTGAAATTTCTTTCATTCGCTTCATTACCTTGACTTCGTTTTGGCCAGTGTGAGCTCCACGCTCGAATTCAGCCTCTAGTTTTTGTAAATCCCTGCGAAGAGAATGTACTGTAACCTTGCGTTCACGGCGACCTCTAGGTCCAGGTGCAGGTGCAGGTTCCTCTTTTTCTCCTCTTTCAGAGTCAAGCATTGATTTTGCTTCCTTGACTTTTTTGTTAGCATCTGAGCGAATTGACTTCTTTTCACGAACTAATTCATTCATTTGTTCGCGGATTTCTCGCTGTTGGCGGACATTTTGGATAAGCTCACGAACTTCTGAATTTAGTTCGTTTCTGATGGCTGTATGCTCCTTTGTTCTGGAGTTCCAATCATCTCTAGTAGTGCGGTACTGAGTTGCCTTTTGGTCAACTAATTTTCGCTTCTCGTCCAGAATTTCCTTCAATTCAGCCATTATCCATCGCACCTGTTCGCAGTGTACTCCCGTACATCAGCGACTGGGCGACTGACCTTTCCCATTTGAAGCCTCCCTACGGGAGAAATGTCACAAGAATGGAATAATTGCTTCACAAGCTCTAGATAATTTCATTCTAGCCTTGCCCAAATTACCATTATTTGGGCATTGAATAATGATCGAATGACCCGATTCTATCCGTGAAATGATTATTGTAGATTGTTCCCCCACTACTGTTACTAATTTTGAATCCGGAGATAAATCTAGTATCTCAGTCATGTCCATTGGTTTGAATTCAGTGGACGTACGTTCGATGGTGAAACCTTCTGAGTCCATCAGAGCAGCGGAAAGTACGCACTCGCCATCGGCTAAATCTTCGATAATGGTGTTTGCCACAATTAGGTGTAGACCTTGACGGATGATGACTATTTGCATCAAATATTTCCTCGCATTACGTAACCAATTCCGGCTTTGTAATATCCTTCTAAGGGCATAATTATTTCTAAGCCTCTTCTTCTATAGAAGTCGATTGCGAACTGATTATCTCCTCGGACCTCTAATTGAACCTCCTTGATACCGTCAGCCCGAGCGGCAACTAGCAAATGTTCCCAAGCCTGGGCTCCAAATCCTTGTCCTTTGTAGTCAGAGTCTATTGCAAATGCAACAATTCGAACTCTTGTTTGACTAAATTTATTGGTCCATAATAATCCCCTAAGCATTTTATTTTGGTCTAATAATACCAAATTCCCATCCCATTCGGGTATTGGTAAACTTTTGACCGATGCTTCAGAGTAGACTTCTCCAGTTTGATCTAGGAATAATTGTTTTACGATTTCTACAGTGGCTGCATCTAGGGATTTAGGACTAGGTCCCAAGTGCCACTGTGCGCCCATGATTGGCGGGGTGGCTTCTGATTCATCATTCCTTCTTTTTGAAGTGTGAGCGGGAACCTCTGTGTGCTCCAAGGTTTCCTAATCTCTTCATCCCGGCTTTCTTCGAACTTACCTTCTTTTCTTTCTTCGAAGGAGAATCAGTGGATAAACCAGATAGTAAACCGGAAAGGTCGCCCAATGTAATAGGTCCAGATGCTTCCTTTGGTTTACTGGATTTAGATTTGAATTGTTTATTGTTTCCACCACGGCGGCCACCTTGAGGCCCGCTGCTTTTCTTTCTCATCCAAGCTTCTAGTCTTCCAGATTCTCTGCGTAACTTGTGCATTTCTCCTCTTCTTTCGCGTAGTGCTTTTTGGATATTCTGGACTCTGCGGTCGTAAGAGCGGGCTTCATTGGAATTGATATTCTTGTCCTTCAAAAGAGGCTCTTGTTCAAGCAACTTCATCGTTGTTTCATCGTGCTTGGTTTCATAGACCTTGAGTTTCTTTATTTCGCCCTTTTGTTCTTTGACTAAGTTAATGAATCTCTGATGTAATTCACTAGCTTCTCTAGCCTTGCCATGCATGGCTTGTAGTTCTAGGAACCATGCGAATTGTATTTTTTCTTTTTCTAAGGAAGGGACTCTGTGTATATCGATCTCTTCTGTTAAGCGAGAGTATACTTTTGCTAATTCATCTTCAATCATATGAATTGGCAAGATGATGTCCGAGTTGATTTTATCTCGTTGCGTTTTGATAGAATCTAGATTCTTGTTTCTATCTTTTAGTCCTATGATAATCGCTTTGTGTTCTTTGCGTAAATCCGATGTTTCATCAATTACTCCACGCATTGCTCTTGCCATACGAATAGTTGAATTTCGTTCAGCATCAAGTGCTTCGATTCTTTTCTCCAAGGCTTCAATCTCTGCCTTTGTCTTGTCAAGCATTCCTTTGACTATTCCATCAGACTTACCTCTCAAATCGTGGAACAAGTCCTCTGGTTCCATATCTTTCAATCTATCAGGGTTTACTGTTCCACAGATATCCTTCCATTTGGTACCTTCACTCATCAATTTAGCAGCCCTTAGTAGTTCATCTCTGATCTTTAGTTCTCCTACTGCTCTAACGACTCTACTCAAATCATGCTCGACATCGAATGGGTCCTCGATTGAAAGATGGTGTTCACCCATTCGAGGAGGCCTCTCTTTCTCGCTATTAATTACATCAAGCGCTGATGGCTCTTCATTCATCCAACCCTTTTCGTCTCGCGAAATTGGTTCTCCGTTACGAATTGAAATTATTTTGTCATTCCAATCATATGTGGCATAGTTCATGAAAAACGAGTGTAACAGTTCAGGTAATGATTTCTGGTTGGATTTATCAGCACTCAATTCTTCATTAATTGTGATGTCATATTCTCTCTTCTCTATTTCGATAATGGTCCTATCTTCACCAGATTGTAAATTTGGAATTACTTTTTCTTGGATGAGGTGGTTAATCACTAATACTGACCAAGCATATGACGAAAATGTACCGTTAGGTGCATCAGAGATATCTCTATGCAAAGCCCAATACTTTACGCAAATAGCAAGTTCTCTGACCCTTTTGTCTATTTTAGCATAATTTGCTAGTAACCGTGTATTGTGTAGTGCAAGAATGTTATTGATTGAGATATCGACATTCAATCCACTTCTTGGGTCGACGAATTTTACAATAGGAACTTTGGCTCCAGTAAGTGTTTGTACACTTTCCATGCCCTGGCCTCTTAACATTCCTCCAATTCGTTTGATTATTTTCTTTTGATTTGCTTCTTGAATCTGCAAGCACAAGTCAAAATCAGCTCCTTTTAGGGCTAAGTTGCTTTCTGCAGAACCAAATGGCGTTAATTTCGAGTTGGAGAATTTTGAGGCTACGCTTTTCTGTAGATGCTTGAGTAAATTTTCTCTTCTTCTGTCGTCACTTTTGTGCCCTCTGTTATTAGAAACGGTATTCTCTAAGGGTTTACCAAATGAAGAAATCATTTCTTCTTCCGGTTGATTAATTTGTAATTGACCAGTTAACTGAGAATGAAGGTATTCGAATAGTTTAGAATCTTCCTCAGAAAGACCGGTGATCTCACACTTGGAACTCATTCTTCTTCACCTCCAGAGGTTTTTTTCTTCTTTTCCCTTTCATTCTTCATTGCTTTTGCAATTGCTTTAGACGAAGGTCCACCATCTCGCACTCGAATAGAATCCGCTACGAGGTCTTCAAAGTTATCATTAGCAACTCTATCCTTCCAGAACTCTAATGCTTGTTGACTGGATGATAGAGCGTTCTCTAATCTCATAGTTCTAGATTTTGCTCGTGTTCTGACATCTTCCCATTTGACAAAGGCATCGTGCATATCTGCATTCTCGCCTACTAATTCAACCATTGCATCGTGGGCTTTTTGGGCGGAATCAAGCAATTTTCTAGCTTTATTCCTATTTTCCTTCATTTCTTTGACCAGAGGCTGCGAGGCCGTGCGCCCCTCCACCCATTCTTCATGTTCACGAATCAAAGATTTCATTTCATTGATGTATTTCTCTTCTGTTTTGTGAGTACCTGCATTGGTCTCTAATTGACTTTCGATAGCCTGTAGTTTTTCAGACAATTTGTCCTGAGCCCACTTCGGATCAGGGTCCTTCATTCCACCTTCAGATATTAGTTGCTCACGTATCAGATTTGAGCGTTCAAATAGCGCTCTTGCTTCCTTTTGGGAGGAATTTCTTTCGTGCTTTAATCCAGCAACTTTTGAATTGATTGAATCTCTTTCTTCTCTAGCAGATTTAGCCTTGGGTTCTGCTTCGGAAAGTTCCACTTTCCTCTCCTCTAAATCCTCCGGAATAATCTCCGAAAGGCGTTCTCTTCTATGCAATATTGCTTGCGCTAGAAGTTTCGGCGAAACTGCGAGAAGGTCATTCGCATCCATTGGAATCACTGCGGCCACCTGCCTCTCTTGGATAAAGGCTACGACCCACCCTTACGGGTGGGTGAAGGTGAATAACCCCCTTCCCCCGAGAGGAAGACATGCGCCGAGCCGTGTTGGTGGTATTACTACTCTCGCTAACTCTAGTTCCGGTTAGTCAGGCCAATGGCGGAGTGATTAACTCTGTCACAATCACTGGAAACGGAGTCGTTGGTGAAGGTCCAATCGAAGTCAATATCTCTATTCTTGGGGTTGGGGGTGCTAATTCTGCATCTGTTAACTGGAGTGCGGTTTTATTCGATTCCGAGGGCGGAATTATCGATTCCGATAATGGTAATAGTTTAGTAAGTGAGGGGGAAGTCCAATTCATTGAAACTACTCTTGGAGTGGCACCATTAGGTATCTCGAACCTTACAGTGACATTATCTGGGGATCTAGGCACGCCTAATTCTGAGCAATGGGTAACTTATTACTCATCAATTCAAAGATTACGCCCTTTGGATATATCTTTGGCATCTCCTGTATTTGTGGGAGTTAACTCCACCGGAGTAGAAACTTCGAATTTGACAATCAACGATGGTGATCATGCTAGAGTGGATATCCCTGTGATAAACAATGGTGACGTAGCTTGGAATGGAAGTCTTAACTTTAGTTTTGATTCTGTTTACCTGCAACCTCAAGTTGTTGATTTACCCGCAGATTCAACAATTGTTTACTCATTCGATACACAATCACTCTCAGAAGGAATACACAATGTGTCTGCCACTCTTGTCGGAATCTCAGATTTGGACACTAATGATAATTCAATTATTGCTCAATTTGAGGTAGGACCTCCGCCTTTGCCGGAAGTAATCCTGGAACTTATTAGAATCAATGAGCCCCTGCCTGGTTCGAATCTTATATGGAATCTGAGTGCTAACAATTCAGGTGGTGCAGATTTCGTTGGTATGCTAGTATGTGATTTTGATGGTGAGCAAATATTTTCAGAGAATGTATCGGTTTTGTCATCTGAAATTTTCAATACAACCGTGAGTATGGTTTCAAAACCAGGTTTACTAATTTGTAGTACTGCGGGAGCAAGAACCTCAACAACCATAATTGCAACCGATAATGTGTCGATGGTTTCTGCAATTTTCATTGGTGCAGGACAGTCCACTCCCTCCCTATTAGGCGGGCCCTGGCACGCTGGAGACAACATAATACTCTCAATGTTACTTCGTAACGAAGGAGATGCCATAGGTAGTGCGAGTATGCAAATTGAAATTGATGGTGAAATTCAAAATGGCACATCAACTACACTAGAAGGTGGCAAAGCCGGAGAAGTTCAACATGTGTTTGATTTCCCTACAGAAGGTGACCACTTAGTTAACTGGAGTGTTTACAGCCAAGATGGTGCTGTGGATTCTAATCTATCTGGGAGTATCTCAATTCCAGTATTGGCTTCCCAGACTGTGATTATGGATGTGGAATCAGTTGAAGTTAGAGAAAACGGAGTTGAAATTTATTGGTCCGTTGATTTATCAGAAGGTAGAGAAAGAGTAGTAGTATTGAACTTTGGTTCAGTAAATGACGGTCTTAAGAGTGATGCTATAATTGAAGAGCGAAACCTTCTACCTGGCAAGACTTACGGTTCTGTAACAATTGGGTTCCAAAATGGTCAAGAGGTTTTTGCTAAAATCTTAGTTAACGGTTGGACTATTGGTTTCGGTTCAGTAGACGAAGATGAAACCGCAATGCCAGATACATCAATCAACCCACAAGTCACAGTAAATCCGACAACTCAGCCGAAAGTACCGGCTGCTGGAAATCAGGTTAATGTCTATTACACTCTTACCAACACCGGAGGTGGCAACACTCCAGAAGGTCAGATCGTAATAACTGATGATAATGGTAATATCCTAAATTCAGTAGTCAGTTCTGCTACATCTTCTTCTTCACAAGATGATAGTACTGTAGTAACTTGGCCTAATGGAGATAATGTCAAAATCATAGTAAGTTGGCATGTTGGTGGAAAGACAGTAAGTGATGAAGTGATGATTCTTTCAGAGTCTGTTGAAGAAGAGAGTGAAAGTTTCACGATTCCTTGGGGTGGAATTCTTGGGGGCTTGGTAGTGGGGATGATCCTCATTTTTGTAATTAGAATCAAAACTTCACCAAAGACCGAGAAAAAGGAAAAGAAACAGAAATCCCCTAAAGAAAAGTCCAAAGAAGAAAAGATAGAAGTCGCCTGCCCTTCATGTGATCGAAGATTACGGGTCCCTAATACATACAGTGGTAGTGTTAGATGCCCAGAGTGCGAAGAAAAATTCATTGTAGAGGCTGAAGTGACAAAGGAAGATTCCTCCCAAGAAAAACCAGAAGAAGACAACAGAGATGAAGTACTGTGGTCATCATCCGATAACGACATACTGGGTTGTCCTAAGTGTGCGCGTAAACTGAAAGTTCCATTTGATAGAAGGCCAGCAAAAGCAAGATGCCCCGCCTGTGAAACCATTTTTGAGGCCAGAGCGGAATAATATATATTAAATCTAGAAAAGTGGTGAAGGATACATGGGCAGCGGTCATTTCCAAGAGTTCGAGGATGAGTATCTCGAAACGTTATACGATTTCCATGAGAGATTGCCTGGCCAAAGAGTGAGGAATGGAGATTTAGCAAAATATCTTGATGTGTCTCCTGCATCTGCTACAGAAATGGTACAAAGATTAGCCAAAAATGGATATGTGGACTATGTTCCTTACAAAGGAGCCAGCTTGACGCCTAAAGGCTTAGACCATGGCATGATGATGAAAAGAAGGCATAGGCTGGCTGAAGTTTTGTTGACATTGCTTCCTTTTGAAGGAGATGTTCATGAAACAGCGTGCAGGCTAGAACACGCGTTTGATGATGACCTCGAGATTTGTATCTCGCTACTGCTAGGTAATCCAACTTTGGACCCATCTGGAAAGGAGATACCCCCTCCTAATAGTAGAATTTCTGATAAAGTTGAGAAGCAGAGTGATCTGGTTTCATTGAAAAAACTGCCTAATAATCAATCTGGAGAAGTGATAATTTTGATGACAAGTTCTGAGGACAACAAAGTATTGGGTAATATTGGACTGACAGTGGGTCAGAAGATTACTCGCACAAATACCGGTTATATGTGCCAAGATGACATCCTACAAATTTCTGAAGAACTCGCAGAAAGAATCATTTTGAGGTGTAAAATTGAAGAGTAATTTAGATGTTCTTCGCAGCAGTGAAGAACGATTCCATGGTATTGATAGCCAGTTCCTAACCGAAGGGCTGAGATTGGTATTATTGCTTCCAGGGTTTTCTTTGTTGTTCTTATTTGGAGCCTGGGCATACAAAGGTCAAAGTCCGGAATGGTGGCTTGATAATTTAGAGCCTACTGTTAATTTTGATTTATCGACATGTCTAACATTAATATCTGTGACAATCTTGCTCGGTTTCTGTGCAGGTTTGTACCTTCATCGTCATCGTGTTCGCCTGACAAGAAAGGTATTCAGAGCAGAAGTCGCTGCTGCTGCAGAGGCGCATAGGCCAGTTACGAGCATGCACGGCTATTCATCAGTTGATGGTTTAATTTCGAGGACTATGGCCAGTCACAATACTGCTCTTTGGATGGGTTATTTTGCAACTGCAATTGCAATATTAGTAGCCTATTTGGATTCTGATTCAGATGTAGGGCAGAGAGGTCTTCTTGCTAGTGCCTCTTTGATTACTATGGCTATTGGTCAGCACCTGTCTACTCGTAACAGGAAGTTCAACATGGTTACAAGAGACGGTTTACTATCTGCCTATATTCCTCCATTGCACCCGTCTACTTTGGAGATGGTTTTCAATGACATGCTAAGGACTCAAATGGACCCGCTACTCCGTAGTACCTTCGAGGACTTTTTGATTGAGTTTGAGTCACATACTCGCAAAGATGTAGATAGGGAGTATGCAAGAGAGAAATTTCTAATGTTGATGCACAGGAGATTCAAAGGAAGTTTAGATCGTAATACTACCAATCTTGAGATGACTGAGATTTTGACAGATGAGGGTGTTCATGCGATTTTGGAACATGATGTATTCAATGAGGGCTTATGGGACTCACTTTACAATATATCTATGAGTTCATACCCTGCCTTCTACAGGCTTATTGAACGTCTAGAGCAAGATTTGAGTGTCGGACGTAAGAAAGATATGGACGGCTTACTTTTCGATGTTGATTTAGAGAATATAGTAACTGAAAGAGCAAATCTATTTTGTTACTTCCACAATCTTTCTGATAACGAAAGGCAAGTAGTTTTGAGAGTTCATTCGCCTGATTTCAGGCCACAAGACTTGTCGCTAAGATACAACCTTCAGCCAGGTGAGAAAGTTTGGTGGTCGGATGAAGAGGTCCCTGTTTCGAGTGAAGGTGATGAAGACATAATTGGTAGAATGTCTGGGTTACTACAAGATGGAACAATCGCATGGCAAACTCTGTTACCAGAAAAAACAGGCGAAGCAAGTGTAGCGGTACGTCTCGAAAATACAAATGGGGATTTATTGGTTGGAAAGCAAATTAATGTTAGAGTCCGTCCTGAGTTTGTTAACTGGCTGAGGAATACTAGTTCCTTGACTGCATATCTGATGGGCGGAATTGGTTTATTTTCATCGATTATGTTCCAAATATTAGCAGTATTATCGGCTGCATAATACTAATTTCTTAATCGTAGCATTGAAAGCGATGATGCCGTCGCAGAAGTCATGACCGAGCGTGCTACCGAGGAAACACGTCCAGATTCTGACCTACGCGACCACTTGCATCAGATGGAAGCTAAAGTTCGTAAATTACGTGATGCACGTAATAACCACAACGAACAAGGAAAGCGTTTTGCAGAGCAACGTAATGCCATTCAGACACAATACAAAGAACATCGTGAAAAACTCGATTTATCTGTTGCAGAAGTAAAAGCCATCAGGGCAGAACAAAATATTCACAAAGAGCGTAGAAACGCTATACAGGCTCAGATTAGAGACCTCATCGGCCAGGCAAAGGCTCAGCGCGGTAGTAAAGATGAGAAGAAGTCAGCATCTTTCGAATTTAACAAGTTGACAAGCGAAGTTGACAATATGGAAAAGGTGTTTGAGACTCGTGGCGGTATGTCTCCAAAGAAAGAAAAAGAGACTATGGAGAAGATCAAAGTCATGCGTCGTCGCATGAAGGAACTTGAACCAGAAGTTACCAAATTGCAACTGATTAAGGTAGACTTGTCCAACCGTGATGAAGCGATTGCAACTCTAAAACATGAAGCAGATGCGGCTCACAAATTATTCGTTGAATGTCTAGAGCGTGCTAAGGGAATGAGTAAGGAATTAGATGAATTATTCTCTCACCGTGATTTCCTGAAGGGAGAAGGTGACAGACATCACAAAGAATTCGTTGCTTGTAAAGAAAAAGCTGACGAAGTACATTCTAAGATTACTGAAATGATGAAGGAAGTCAATGAAGCGCGTGACAAACTCAAAATTGCCAGAGAAGAAAGAGAATCATGGATTAGCGACCACAACGCTTTGGTCACTAAAGAAATGAAGACCGGAGCGGAAGACCAAAAGGTTGCAGATTCAATGGTTGAACACCTGCTTAGTGCCGGAAACCTAACCTTTGGTGGCACAATGTCTGGAGATAGAGCGGGAGCGGATGTAAAGAAAAGCCGCTCCGACAAGAAAAAGAGCATGCGCCGAGTAGACATGACAGTTTCCCGTGGAAGGAAGTGAGAGCCTGTTGGGTGTAATTATGGCCGGGGGCCGAGGCACCCGTCTAATGCCATTGACTGCAAATAGGCCCAAACCAATGGTTCCCGTATTAGGCCGTCCAGTAATTGACTATGTCAAGGATGCAATGGTGGCTGCTGGGTTATCCGAAATTGTAGTTACTACTGGCTATCAAGGTGAACAATTGGTTGAACATGTAGATACATGGGATGTAAATAGTCGCGTAAACCAAGAAGAGTCTCCTATGGGTACTGCCGGAAGCGTACGTTTGCTTTCGGATGAGTTGAAGGAAACCTTTGTAGTTGGTTCTGGAGATTCTGTAGCTTCTTTTGATATCACAGACTTACTGGAGTCTCACCGCAAATCTGGTGCTAAGGTAACAATGGCTTTGTGGCGTGTTGATGACCCAACGGAGTATGGAATAGTTGGTTTGTCAGAAGCCAATCAAGGAGATGTAGATTCAGATTTAAGTGAAGGTTTCATTTCACGCTTCAAGGAAAAGCCTACTATTAATGAGGCCTTTTCGAATCTGATAAATGCAGGGCTATACATAATTGAGCCCGAAGTGATGGATCTTATTCCAGAAGGTGAGAAGTACGACTTCTCCAAACAATTATTCCCTGATGTACTATCTAGGGGTTGGCCAATGTATGCTAAAACTGTTAATGGTATTTGGTTCGATGTTGGACATCCATTTGAATTACATAATGCGCAGATGGCTTTGATTTCAGGAAGGGATGTTCTTCCTTTCCCAATGCCAGACGGAGAAGTTCTTCCGGACGGTTCTTTCATTAGTAGTTCGGCTTCTGTAAGTGGGCATGTGGAGAAATCTATAGTTTTGAGTGGTGCGTCAGTGAACGGTGCTATTGTTAACACGGTTGTAATGTCAAACTCGAAAGTAAATGGAGTTGCTGAATCTTCAATAATTGGGGAGAACTCCATTGTGGATTCGAGGGTTCACAATTGTGTAATTGGTGATGGTATTCATATCACAATTGATTTACAAAATGAACGTCGAGGATGATACTTAATCTACGCTTGTCGGCGTGTTATTCTTATACCGTTGTTCATCGCAAAGGAAATATGAGCGTCGACAACGATGGACCGGTACGAAGTTACAACCGCTCTTGGGAAGAGATAGAAGAGATGCTTGACAAGGCTATTGCTAGACGAGAGCAATGGAAAAAGTGGTTCGAACAGTGCCGTGGAGATGGCGACCGTGAAGGTATGAAAGAGGCTGCTAGGAATCATAAGGCCTTGGATGGAGTAATCAAAACATTCAGATGGACTCTTGGCGAAGAAGGCGTCGAGCATCCACTGGACTAACAACACTCATCAGCCTCTTACGCGTGGGGATGTTATGGGAGTTCACCATGTTTCTTGGCAAACTACTGCCAGCGGCGTTGAAGATGAGTACATTCATGCCGCAGCAATTGCCTGGTTAGTCGGTGATGACGAACTTGTTGAGATTGAAAGAATGGATTCTTATCATGGCTCTCCAATTCATGTAGTACGTGCTGAGATAAAGAGTCGCGGCAAAGCTACAAAATCTCTTTCAAGGTTAGGTCCTGATTTGTTGAAGGAACTGAAAAGTGATCTACATAATCGGATGGATGATAGTAATGTTATACACATCCGTCTAGACCTATTGGATTTACTGGCGGGTAAAGTCACTTTGACTGTTCCAGGTGAGCGAACAACGATCAAAGGTCGTGCTAAATTAGAAGTGTATCCCGGTAATATTGTTGATGAAGTGGCGTTTAATACTCTTGATAAAGCAATTGCAGATGCTAGTAGATTAGGGCTCCCTGAAAATGTAAGGGTTTGAGCAAGCCATTATATCCTCTAGCCTACGACATCGTAGCGGAGAGAATACTATGACTCACGTTGTAACATCCGCATGTGTTGACCACAAATACCAAGAATGCGTTGCAGTATGCCCTGTTGAAGCGTTTCGAGAAGCAGATACATATCTGATTATTGATCCAGATGAATGCATCGATTGTGGAGCATGTGTTCCCGAGTGTCCAGTTGATGCAATCTTTGCTGACACAGATGTGCCAGACGGCGAAGAGGCATGGGTTGACAGAAATGAAGAAGAATCTCAGGATGCAGAAATTGCAACTGGGGACACTCCTGTTCTCGCTGATTAATTACGGCACACTACATACTTTGATGAGTATGATTATCACCGGTAGGTTTGATTTAGATGAATAACTCCAACGACATTAGCGCACTTCGACATGCAGATGACCTACTGAAGCGTGGTTTTGCTTCCATGCTTCAAGGCGGTGTCATTATGGATGTTGTAACCCCTGAACAAGCAGCGGTGGCAGAATCTGCTGGCGCAGTCTCAGTTATGGCACTCGAAAGAGTTCCAGCAGACATTCGTAAATCTGGTGGTGTTGCAAGGACTTCACATCCGGACATGATCAAGGGAATAATAGAATGTACTTCGATTCCAGTTATGGCAAAATCACGGATTGGACATGAAGCTGAATCTCAAGTGCTTCAGGCATTGGGTGTAGATATGGTGGATGAATCAGAGGTTCTAACTCCTGCAGATCCGTATTTCCACATAAATAAGAACGCCCACGACATTCCTTTCGTCTGTGGAGCAACTGGCTTGGGAGAAGCAGTCCGCCGAATTTATGAGGGTGCTGCAATGATTAGAACGAAAGGAGAGGCTGGTACTGGCAATGTAGTCGCAGCAGTAACTCATGCTCGATTAATAGACCAAGAAATTCGTCAGACTCAGACTCTCAACGATGCAGGATTAGACGATGCGGCTCATTTGATAATGAACCGATACCGTGTTCTTGCCGAATCAAGTGATTTACCTGGAATTTCAAACGTAACTCCATTTGGAGAAATCGATGATGAAATGCATGGAAGTATCCGTGACATCCTAGTGGAAGTCGCAGATTTAGGTAGACTGCCAGTAGTTACCTTCTGTGCTGGTGGAATAGCAACGCCCGCTGATGCATCTCTAATGATGCAAATGGGCGTTGACGGCATATTTGTTGGCTCAGGGATTTTCAAGTCTGACGATCCAGAAACAATGGCTGACGCTATCGTGTTAGCAACTGCTCACTATGATGATGCAGACAAAGTTGCAGAGGCTATGGGCATGATGACTGGTGACCCAATGCGTGGCGATGAACTAGAAACTCTTGAAGTCCGATTGGACCAAAGAGGCTGGTGATTACACCCCGTAGGGGTGCATTAGTCCATCTGTTGCTTTCATATAGCCCCTGTTTGTCCGAGGCTTGCAAGTGGGGTAGCCCCCGCAATCTGAGAGTTGATTCGAATGGCAGCAAAGAAGTTGAGTGCAAAGGCACGTGCAGCAGCACGTAAGCAGCGTGACAAGTGGAAGAACAAGCGATGGTTCACAATTCGTGCACCACGACACCCATGGAACTTCAAGCGAATCGGAGAGACGATCGGAGAGACAGATGACCACATTATGGGGCGCATTTACGAAATGACCCAACAAGAATTCAGTGGCGACTTCACTAAGATGCATGTTTTACTTCGCTTCCGCGTTACAGAAGTTGTAGGGCAAGATGCTCTGACAACATTTGTGGGTCATGCGCACCAGTCCGACCACACACGCCGTCAAATCCGCCGCTACCGTGGTAAGATTGACGATGTAGTAGATGTAGTAACTACTGATGGGTACCTGGTTAGACTGAAGCCTTTGATGATTACAGAGCGCCGATGCCAAACTTCCGTTAAGCAAGCAATGCGTGCTAAGTCAGCAGAGATTATTCGTGCTTGTGCTGCTAAGTCCAACTATTCAAAGTTGCAAGAAGCAATGCTAGGTGGGGAATTAGAGACTGATATCAGAAATGCTGTCAAGTCGATTTACCCATGCCGAAATGTTGTAATCCGTAAGAGCCAATTATTGCAGACTGGTGTTGTTACCGAAAAGGGACCAACATTAGACGACATTCATGCAGAGGAAGCACGTCAAGATGCAGAACTCAAAGCAAAGAAAGCAGCAGCAATTGCAGAAGCAGGCGAAGAAGGAACCGATGAAGAAGCACCTGTTGAAGGCGATCTTCTTGCAGCAGCTGAAGCAATGGAATCAATTTCTGAGAAGGAAAAGGTCGCAAAAGCACCTGCTGAAGAAACACCAGCCGCTGAAGCACCTGCTGAAGAAACACCTGCTGAAGAAGCACCTGCTGAAGAAGCACCTGCACCAAAAGAATCTGGTGAAACTGAAGCCGGTTTGATGAAGTTGAAGAAAGACGAGTTAGTCGAGAAAGCAAAGGCGGCAGGAGTAGCAACTTCTGGTACCAAGGCAGACATCGTTGCTCGTTTACTCGAGTGAGTTGAGCCATGTGCGACTCGGTCTCATTGGCGGCACGGCAATGACTAGCCTTGCTGCTGATGAGATTGAGGTTACAAGATCTGATGATATTGTAGCACAAACAAGTTATGGCGAAGTTCCTCTAACATGTGTTCAGAGTGGCTCTAATGAGTTGATATTTTTAGAAAGGCACCACGGAGAAGGTACAACTCCTCCTCACAACATAAATCACCGTGCCAATATTGAGGCCATGGCAGGCGCAGGTGTCGATGCGATTCTTGCGGTTTGTTCGGTAGGGACAATTCCAGAGGATTTCCCTCCTGGGTCAGTTGGATACGCCTCTCAATACATTGATTTTACAGGCGTTACAATGTCATTTCATGATGAAGATGCTCAATTTACTTCAATGACTAAACCTTTTGATGAAAATATGAATCAAAAATTGGAATCTGTCCTTTCTGGTCTACAACCAGGTTTGTCGCTAGCCCGGAACTATTGGCTTGCCCAAGGACCTCAATTCGAAACCGCAGCCGAAATCGATGCCATTGAGAAGTTAGGTGGAGAAGTTGTTGGGATGACAATGCCTAGGGAATGTAAATTAGCGGCTGAAATTGGAATTCCATATGCCGCAATTGTAGTTGCAAGTAACTGGGCTGCTGGAAGAGAGCCGGGTGATTCAGGAAAAGATCTTGACCACCTGGAGGTTTCTAGCACAGCAGGTTCTAGGCTAGGTCCAGTAATAGATTGTATCAAATCCTTCAGTAATGACTAATCCTTGTGTGGCAAACCCCCCTTACATGGGGCGGAGTGTCGATGACTGGCTTGCTACTGAAGATAATGATGAATGGAGTCAGATGATGCGTAAAGTCGCAGCATTCCATCATAAGCATGATTTCGCAGGAAATAATGGTCATGACATGGGCTATCGTATTGCCTTGACAGTGGAAGAATTAGGAGAATTAGCAGCTGCTATAACCAAAGGTAAACCTATAGAAGAGGTCGCTGAAGAAATGGCGGACATCATGATTTTATTGATGGGTCATTCACTAGCAATGAAAGTCGACTTGAAGGCAGCATTCGAATCCAAATATGAGCGGATAATGCAACGTAACTCTAGACAAGGCAGGCTAGGCATAAGAGTAACAGAATATACCGGTGAGTGAAATGAATGCAAAAAGGCTGTATTTCTCGGCCTTATTTGTATTCATTATTGTGGCTCTTTTTTATGGGCCCATCTCTCAACCTCAAGAGTATCATGATTTTGCAGATGATAGAGAGATTCTAGGAATCCCGAATGCACTCGATGTGATGTCGAATTTAGCAATCATTTATCCAGGAGTTGTAGGTCTTGCTTTTGTACATGAAAGCCGGAAGTTACCTAAGGTGTCTGAGGATGAAATTAGTATTCAAATCACACTGTTCTCTGGGATGATTTTGACATTTGCAGGTTCAGTTTGGTTCCATTTAGACCCAACAGATTCCACTATGTTGTGGGATCGCTTGGGAATGTCTGTTGTTATTGGTTCTTGTATCTCATTACTAATTCACGATATGTGGGATAGAAATCTCGCAGCTAAAATCCACTTGCCCATCGTTATTGCGAGTATTCTATCTGTTCTATGGTGGCCTGTTTTTGACGATTTACGAGTTTATTTCATTGTGAAGCATCATCCATTTATTCTGTTCCCTATTTTTTTATTCTGTGGGCATCGGATTTATGATAAAATTTCAGGATATTATTGGGGGCTTTCGATGTTCCTTTTGGCAACAATATTTGAGTTTGCAGATCAGCAGATATTCGAAATCACAGGAATAATTAGCGGACATACTTTGAAGCATCTAGCTGCAGGAATTGGCCTTTGGTTCCTTATGGTTATGATTCGTGACCGTGAATTAATTTCTGTAGAAGAAGAATGAGCCAATCAAGAACAGGCAAGTATTGATTTGTAATCCCTTGTAGGACATCTATGGCTCATCGAGTTGCAATCACAAAAGCAGGCTCTCCGTCTGTTTTGAAAATCCTGGAAATGGATATGCCCACTCCAAAAGAAGGTGAGGTTTGTATTGAAGTCCACTTTGCTGGAATAAACTTCGCTGATACGTTAATGCGTCTAGGGCTATATCAGCCTAGGCCACCATTTCCTTTCACTCCAGGTTATGAGTTAAGTGGGACAATAAATTCTCTTGGTAGTGGGGTAACCGGGTTTGAAGTTGGACAACGAGTTGTTGCAGCAGTGCCGACTGGTGGTCAATCTAGCCATGTGGCAGTAAAAACCTCTAGAGTAATCCCAGTTCCTGATGAGATGGGGCTGGATGAAGCTGCTGCAATGCCAGTAACTTACCTTACAGCACACCACATGCTACACTACCTTGGACATCTGAAGAAAGGCGAGACTGTTTTGATTCATGGTGGAGCAGGTGGTGTTGGAACAGCAGCATTACAACTTTGTCAATGGGCAGGAATAGACAATGTTTGGGCGACTGCATCTGGTTCGAAATCAGAGATTATCGAATCATTTGGAGGAATTCCTATCGATCGGCACAACCAGGATTTCGTTCAGATTATCAAAGAAGCCACAGATGGCCGTGGTGTTAACCATATTCTTGACCCTATTGGCGGTGACAACCTTACCCGCAGTTTGTCGGTTCTAGCAGAGGGCGGAAGACTCTACACATATGGGATGTCGGCTGCAGCCCCTTCTTCGAAAAGGTCGATGATTCGAGCATTCTTAGCCTGGAGAAAAACACCTAAGTTTGATCCTCTGAAATTGATGACCCGAAACCGTGGTGTCTTTGGAGTTCATATGGGGACTTGGAAAGATGAAGATGCAATGTCTGAGCAACTATACAAAATAATGAAAGGAATCAAGTTAGGTCATCTCAAACCGGTTATTGATTCAGTATTTGATGCGGAAGATGTAGCGAATGCTCATCAATACATTCACGATGCAAAGAACATCGGGAAAGTCCTACTACGTTTCAAAAAATGAACTAGTTGTATTAGTCGAAACTAATCTGAACTGCTTCTCTTTGAACCGGATCGGTTACTTCGAATAAGTCACGGCGCATTGCATTCTTCATGCCTGCAACGATACTGGTTGGAATCATCTGAATTGCTGCATTCCAGTTAGTAGCGCTAGCATTGTAGAACTCACGTCGGTCAGAAACTTGGTTCTCAATTGATACGAGTTGGTTTTGGACGTTGACGAAAGAAGTATCAGCCTTCAATTCAGGGTATTGCTCAGCAACCATGTTGATTCTTGGCATTAGACCAGCAAGTGTACCTTCAGCTGCTCCAACTCCACGCACGTCACCTGACGCTAGAGCACCAGCAGCAGTTTGTCGTGCTAATGCGAATTGCTCGAAGATTTCACGCTCATGCTTAGCGTATCCTTTGACGATGTTTACCAAGTTTGGAATCATGTCATATCGTTGTTTTAGTAGAACATCAATGTCAGACCATGACTTGTTTACGTTCTCTTCTAGGCGAACTAATCTGTTCCATGTGCTAATGAACCAAATCAGTAGAATTATGGCTACAATTCCTGCGATTACTCCAATAATGATGCCTGCGCTCATATGCCTACGAGCAAGAAGATACACTTCAACTGTTCCATTACAACGAAAGAGGAGAGTTCATCAACAATGCACAAGATGTTAGAATATGCGCACTGGTGTCTTGTTTACACTGTTGATACTTTCCACCCAAGCATTAGCTGGATGTTTTGGAGATGATGAATTTGAGAAGGAGATGATAATGGTGGATGGTCAGGTTACATGTCTATTATGACAGATGCATTTGCCGAAAACCCCCTTATCACCACAGTGGCTGTAAATTCACTGGATGACCCACTTGACATTACAGATGATTGTGGAAATGTTCGATGTGGGGGCTTTGAAGATTTCATTGATGTTGAAATCGATGATGAAGTAAGGCCATGGATTGCTCTAGCACACAATACTAAGGTGAGCTAGGAATTGTTGGAACTTATGTGACAGGTCCTGCACTTTACGGGGATTTGTGAATGTTGCCTGAAATCACGCCAGGTGGTCCGATGGCCCTCTGATAATTCCATAAATCCGGAATTATCTTTATACACACAGTTTGATTTCCATGACATAGTGATATACTATGAATCCCGGATTTGAACTAATCATGACTGTAACAATGATTGTACTATTTACCACATTGATGTTATTCCATGGTGCGATGACAATAATTACTGGTTAATTGGAAAAACTGAACTGCGAAAACCGAGTTCACAAGTTTCTATTCCAATGCTGGAACACCATGTCGTGTTGGTCTTTTTCACCAGCAACTACATGCTTTTCTTCTGTTAATGTGAAACCTAATCCCGTGATGTCTGGAAAATGGGTATCTGCATCTGAAACTCTAGCATCAATAATTGTGCGGTGTAGTTCGGAAACATGTTCCAAGAATAATTTGTATATTTCTCCGCCTCCAATAATCCAACCTTCCATGTTTAATGCTTGTTCGAATGTGATAACCTCAACACCCTCTACTTCACCTCTGGAAAGAACATAGTGAGTTCTGCCAGGTAATATCCCTGGTAGTGAATCCCAAGTTTTACGCCCCATAATTAGATTTGAGCCCATTGTTACTTGTTTGAAATGCTTCAGATCTGTTGATTGCCTCCAAGGCAAATCTCCATCCTTTCCAATAGCGCCATTTCGGTCACATGCAACAATCATACCCAGCATTGAATCACACCGCTATTGGGGCTTTGATGTGTGGGTGATGCTCGTAACCAATTACTTCGATATCCTCGTAACTGAAATCATCAATGTTTTTGATTTCTGGATTCAACTTCAATATGGGTAGTGGTTCAATAGGAGTTCTAGATAATTGTAAGTTGCTTTGTTCAAGGTGGTTTGTGTAGAGGTGTGCATCACCAATTGTATGAACAAATGTTCCAGCCTCTAAGTCACAAACTTGAGCCATCATGTGAGTCAGAAGTGCATATGATGCAATATTGAAAGGCACTCCTAAGAATACATCAGCACTTCTTTGGTAGAGTTGGCAATTTAATTTACCACCTGCTACATGGAATTGGAAAAAGGCATGACATGGCATTAGTGCCATCTCTTCTAGTTCACCAACATTCCAAGCACTAACAATAATCCGACGCGAGTTAGGGTTGTTCTTAATCATGTCAACAGCTTGCTGGAGTTGATCAATAACGCGGCCATCAGTCGACTCCCACTTCCTCCACTGTTTACCATAAACAGGGCCCAAATCCCCATTTTCATCAGCCCAATCATTCCAAATACGAACTCCATTTTGTTGCAAATACTCAATATTAGTATCTCCTGCAATGAACCAAAGTAGTTCATGAATAATTGATTTTAGATGCAATTTCTTGGTCGTTACCATTGGAAAACCTTTGGAGAGGTCAAATCGCATTTGGTGTCCAAACACCGAAATAGTGCCGGTTCCAGTACGGTCACCTTTCTCCTCCCCTTCATCGAGGATGCGTTGCATTAGATTGAGGTACTCTTGCATCGATATGACTGTTGATTGCGAAGGCCTTTGAGGATTGTCACGGAGCACCTTGGCCACGTATTCTCTCCATGAAAGCATCAGTAAACTCTCGATACATGGCAGCGAGAGCAGCTTTAACTTCGTGGTCTTCTTTGTGAGCAAGTGCTTGCAAATGTTCTAAATCTCCTTTTTTCTCCAGCCATTCCCACCAGGTGATCGGCTTGCCGTAAGATATCCCAACTCTTCTCCAGAATCGCGGAAACTTGTGTTTAGAAGGTGCCATGAAATTGCGAGTGCCTGTAAGTCCGATTGGGACAACCGGAACTTCTGGGTATGCAGCCGCGAGTCTTGCAAAACCCGTCTTTCCTCGTAGCAAAAACGGTGGTTCTTCACGTTTTGAACGAGTGCCTTCGGGGAATATTCCTAGCGCTCTCTTTGCATGTAGTGCCACTGCTGCACTGGAAAGAGCTTCAGAGCCTCCAGTTTCTCGATTAGTTTCAATTTGACCAGTTGCACGCATGAAACTAGCTAATGCGAAATTCCGGAAGTGTCCATCTTTAGCCAAATAGTGAGTTTTTCTTCTGGATGCCAGAATCACAACCAAAGGGTCCACGTGAGAGAGATGGTTTGCTGCGAGTATCGTTGGTCCTGATTTAGGAACATTGCTAATTCCTCTTATCTTTACGCGTAATATCATTCGGAAAAATGGTGCTAGTGTCCATCTCATGAAACCGTATGATTTGTCTCCGCTGATCCGATTATTTGCGGGAGTGATTTTCCAGTGGCTTTCCAAAGCCATCCACGCCTCTTTGAGGTCACTCATAATCTGATGGAAATGAACCTAACCTTTGATGGTTACTTAGAAGATGTATGTGGTAATGCTGAAATGCCTACCTCACAAGCGTATGCACATGCGTATGCTGGTATTGGGGATGTTGCTTACCGCAACACTCGCTCCATCGGTTCTTGCAGATGTCAAATGGGAAGAAGACGGCTGGCTTGCAACCATTGGTCTAGAGCACCTAGAAAATGGCGATGAGTTTGGATGCTATGGGATGCCTAATCTTGCTTGGGAAGCAGACCCTGGGGCGATGTCATTAGAATGTCGAGACTACATCGAGGACCGAATTGATGCTTCTAAATGGAGTAAAAGTCCCATTTCTACATTCACTCCTGACGACTTAACCGCATCGCAGCATTCGATTATTGCAGGTCAAGGGTTCATGGTACATGGTGATGAAACAGGCCAAGATTCCACTGCTTGGCATTCTTCTGATGATGTTCCAACGAAGAACTCCGATTGGTACGATCTAGGAAGAAGAGGTGGTTCTTTAGAAAAAGAAATTGCAGATATAGATTCACTAAGTTTAGAGTTGGACGAAGGTGGTCTTGTTAACATGTACTGGATTGGCAGAATTTACGATGCTACAGTCAGGCATGACGGTGAGGTATTGGACATGCTTTCGGAGAGAGATGATGTTTGGTTCACTACATGGGGAGAAGCTTATTCCTACTGGGCTGCCTCTCAATGCGATGATTTACATCATAATTTTGTAAATAAAACATTTACTTTTGAACATTTGAATTCAGAAAGTTGCAAATCTTCATCTCCACACGCCTGGAATGTTCCTGTGACATGGATGATTGAAATTGAAAATGGAACGGTTATCGAGTCATCATTAACCGAAATGGATGAATCTGATTCAAACACTAAAGAAGGTTGGAGGTTCGATGGTTCAATTCTATATTTGAGTGTACTTAGGGGGCATAATGTCAGTTTAGAGTTCTCGGATGACTCTGAATATGAGGTTAATAGTGTCTCTAGATTTTTCAATAACAAATCTTCTGCATTAACAATTGCAGGGCATTCAACTACCGACCTATTCCTTTGGTCAAAGAGATTTGATGCAAATGATGAGTTGAGATTTACATGGCTGATATCTCCTCGAAGTTTGGATGAAGGAATCGCTTGGCTTCCATATTTAGGATTAGGAGTTCTAATCACTAGTGTATCGGGGATATGGTTATTGCTCAAGAAGGACGCCATTCAACATTCTAAAGCCGAAGGCTTGATGGATGTTAGCACAGGCGGTGATGATGATGAATGATGAAGTAACCATCGATCCTTGGGGCTCATCTCAATCCACAGATTACTCGAGGATCATCGAGCAATTCGGATTATCTTCAATGTCGAATGTCAAATTGAATGACCCTTCAAGGCTTCACCGTAGAGATATTGTATTCGCTCACCGAGAGCTAGATGTTGTCCTCGAGGCTAAGAGAAAGGGTGACCCATTCGGTGTTCTTACGGGGTTAATGCCATCTGGAATGATGCATCTTGGTCATTCGATGGTTATCGATCAAGTAAATTGGTTTCAGAAGCAAGGCGGGGATGTTACCATTGCAGTCGCTGATTTAGAATCCACTGCTACCAGAGGTATTTCATTGGCAGAGGGTCGTAAGATTGCATCACAAGAATATGTGGCGAATTATGCAGCACTGGGTCTGGACCCAGAGAAAACAACAGTCTATTTTCAATCTGAAAGGAGTGTTGTTCAACGCTTAGGTTTCCAGTTGGGTAAAAGGACAAACCTATCAGAGTTAGAAGCAATATACGGTTTTGATGGTGCTACAAATCTAGCTCATGTGCAAGCACCTCTGGTTCAAGCAGGTGATATCCTTCATCCTCAGTTGGATGAATACGGGGGTTTGCGTCCGGTAGTAGTCCCTGTTGGTGTGGACCAAGATCCCCACCTAAGGTTGACGCGCGGTCTTGCTTCCAAGACAAACTGGTTCAACGTTAGCGATGCCAAGATGGGATTACAGGTTGGCGTTTCTGTCCAAGAAGATAATGCTTTGATAATGGGTGTTGAAGCCAATGGCCGTGTTAACAAAGAAAAGCAGAAAGATGTATTCGCAAAAATAGTGGCTGCTATTTCAGGTTTAGGTTTTTCAGATATCATGTCTAACCCCAAACATGGGACTGTGAATATTCCAAGCGCAACTCCTCGTGATAAATCCTCAATCCGTATGGCACTTCTTGCATTGGAGAGAAGTATGGGTGGGATGGGCTTACTTGCTCCTTCCAGCACTTACCATAGGTTTGCAGTTGGTATGACTGGTGACAAAATGTCATCATCTAAACCAAAAACAACATTATTCCTTTCTGATGATATTGCTACTGCAGAAAAGAAAATCAAAAAGTCATATTCTGGTGGTCAAGCAACTCTAGAAGAACATCGAAGATTAGGCGGAGATCCTGACAAAGACGTCGCATATCAGTATATGATGTATTTCTTCGAAGAAGATGACGCATTCTTGGCTGAAATAAACCAAGGTTACCGTGCAGGTAAAATCTTGGCTGGAGAAATGAAACAAATGTGTATCGAAAGAGCCACGGAATGGCTTGGTAATCTGTCTGAAATGCGAGATCAAACAGCTCACTTGGTGGAGCAGTTCTTCGATTAATCAGGAAAGTCTGACAGTCTCAAGGTTTTGAGGTGCATAAGTCCTAACCTTGAACTTCTCACGTAGCGTTCTTCCCAATTCGTTACACTTGAAGTAATCACCATGGTGGCAAATAACATTCTTTGGCCTTGGACTCATGTTCTCAATGAACTCAAGAAGTTGTCTTCTATCTGAGTGTCCACTGAATCCATCAATAGTTGCCATTTCGCAACCAATCTTGACAATCTCAGTTTGTCCATTGATAACCATTGGAACTTCACTGAATCCTTTCTGTAATCTTCTACCCAATGTTCCTTCGGCTTGGTATCCTACAAAGCAGAGTGAATTTCGGTTTTCATGTGCCCAATTCTGGAAGTAATTCATTACTGGCCCCCCATTCATCATTCCACTAGTTGCTAGAACAATACATGGGCTGCTATCCATAATGATAGATTCCCTCATGTCTCTTCCCTGAACAGGTCTGAACCATTCACTTGTGAACGGATTGTTTCCATCATCTTTCAGTAGGCTCTTTCTCAGAGCCTGTGTCAGATAATTTGGATGTGATGAATGTATAGCAGTTGCTTCCTGAATCATACCATCCAGGTAGACAGGTACTGGTTTTACACTTCCTGAACGGAACAACTCATCGATTGCAATCATAACTTCTTGGGATCTACCAACTGCGAATACAGGACAAATCATTTTGCCTCCTCTCTGTATCGTACGGCTCACAATATCCTGAAGTTCTTGATTTGCTTCTTCACGGCTAGGCTGGAAATCTCCGGATGCGCCATATGTCGATTCAATAACCAAAGTTTCACAACGAGGGAATCTAGTGTTAGCAGCATCGAACAACCATGATTTCTCATACTTCTGGTCCCCTGAGAATACGATGTTATGCTTCCCATCTCCTACATGAAGGTGAACTGATGATGAACCAAGAATGTGACCTGCATTATGGAATGTCAGTTTCATATCGGGTGCGATGTCGACAGTTTGTCCCCAATCAACGTCAACAACGTGGCGCATACAAGTTCGTATATCTTCCATGTCATATGGAGCTCTTTTACCCTCAGCGCCTCCAACCTTGAGGTAATCTGATTGCAACAATAGCATCATGTCCCTTGTCGGTGGTGTGCAGTAAACAGGTCCTCTGTAGCCATATCTGAAAAGAACGGGCAACATACCTGCGTGGTCTAGATGCGCGTGTGTTAGAATAACGGCATCCATTTTCTCCATAGGTAGTGCTTCAGGCGCAGTAAAGTAAGGCATAGGGTCTGTATCTGATGCAATATTAACTCCGACATCGATCATTACGCGGCTTTCGTTTGTCGTAACAAGGTGACAAGCCCTTCCAACTTCTCTGTATGAGCCAAGCCCAGTCGTCCTAACCCAGAAGGAACCCGGGCGCTTGGGTCGGTAAATGTTCAATCCGAAATCTTTCAACAACTTACGGCGTTCTTTAGCATGGGATGCTCTGTAGCCTTTGATATCGTGAACAGTCTTGGAGTGGATAGGTGCAGTTCTTTCGAATTTGACCATCCAGCCACAATTATCTCGAATAGCTTTTGCGTTCGCTCCTCTTCTTCCTACTGCTTCACCAGGGTTGTTACAGATTACTGTAACCTCGCAGTAACAAGCATCGAAGTAAATCGAATCGATTCCTGCTACTTCTTCAATTAAATCTCGTATGAACTCTTCAGTTTCTTTTTCATCTTTCATAATTGAAGCATGTGGTCGAAGAACAACTCTTCTCTTGATTTTTTTTGCTATTTTTCCAATTAGTCCTTCGCCTCCACCAAATGAATCTGGTGTGGGTGTAATTATCGCAATATCTCCTGCCTCTAAATCGACGTCATATTCGATTCCTTTCGGCACGATTTTTGCTATCGCATCTTTCATTTCTTTGAAACTAAGTCTCATCGTGTTCACCTCCGTCCCACTGATTGACATTGTGAACCCCCGAGGTGGAGATCCACGGGACTAACCCGCAGGTGGAGTGGGAATGCCTCACCTTTTGAGTGCGGCGGCGATTTCGCTCTGGTCGACTGGTACATATCCGTCTTTCGCTGTAATTACAGCCAAATCCATACCATTTCCAGATGCTGCATCACGTTGTGCAGAAGCAGAAAGTGAGCGAGCAGCTAGAGCCACTGCGTCCTTTCTGGACATATTTTCACTGAATCCGTCTTCTAGGACACCATACATGTATGGGGATCCAGAACCTGTTGCACAGTAAGTGTCAGGTATTGAGCCGCCAGCAGAATCTATTGAGTATACAGAGCCGCCATCATTGTCGACTCCAACGATTAGTAATTGTACCCAATGAGGTCTTCCTGATAGGATGTTTGCAGTTAGTGTTGCAGCTCCCTTTACGGTCATAGAATCTCCTCGGCGTAGTTCAAACAGGGATACTTCTGCAGCAAGTGTACGTGCTAATGATTGAGCATGACCTACAAGTCCAGCAGTTGTTAGAGCTAGATTGTTTCCAATTTTGAACAACTTCTGTACACTCTTGTTTGCAACGAAGTGACCCATAGTTGCTCTGTGGTCAGCTCCAACTACTACTCCTCCATTAAATGTAATACCGATTGTACTAGTTCCAGTTTTGACTGCTAAGGGACTGTCTTCCATGTTCTCAACTCGATAGGTTCCCGACAGATTAGGCGGGATGATACCTGCGTCTCGCGGGACCCTTATCAACCAACCGTCACACCGACCCTACTATGAGCGAGGAGGGGGATAAGCAGACTTCGCTGGATGCTTTCTCTGGCCAAGCCCCTAGAAGGTTGAATTTACCCTCTGAAGAATCCTCGCTTCCTACCTCTAATAGTCAAGGTAATACAACTTACCATGATTTAGAGAAACTGTATCCTACAGCTCCTGTTCCAAAAGTGGTTGATGGATTAGTAATTCATAGGGCAACTCTACACGACCTTACTGGTGTTCTCCAATTAATGGATTGGCTAGCCGATGGTGAGGCAGCCATAGTTCGTATGGAGAAGTTGCTAAATCGTAAGTTAGAACTTCAAACAGCAATCGAGAGGTTGAACAAATTTATTGAAAACGATTTAGGGGGTCAGATTATCCGTCTTACTGAAACTAGGTTGATGCTTTTACCTCCGGGCTGCCGTGGTGTTAATGGTGTTGAATCTGAAGCATTTGCTGCAGATTCTTCAGAGTTTAATTGAGGTGATTACATGGATGAAGTACCTGTCGAAATACCATGCCCTATCTGTAAAGCTGAAGGCCAAGTAAGGATGATGACACATATTGATGAGATTCCATATTTTGGTGAGCATACCCAAGTCACTGTTCTTTGTCATGCATGCGGTTGGAGACAATCCGATTTCATACCTGCAGAAGGTAAGAAGCCCGGTAGTTGTCAATTACTTATCAGCAAACCTGAGCACATTCGTGCAAGGGTTGTACGTTCATCTTCCTGTACAGTAAGAATACCGGAACTAGATTTAGAGGTTAAACCAGGAACAGCATCCACCGGTTATGTTTCAAATGTTGAAGGCGTAATAGATCGTTTTATGGAAATCATTGTTATGGTCACTCGACAGTGTTATGCCGATGATTCCGACATTGAAGATATCAAGAGATTACAGGATATGCATACTACTCTACTTGAATTGAAAGAGGACCCAATTCCACGCCCTATAACAGTTGAATTGCTTGACCCGAATGGGCACTCACAGATTCTTCATGGCGACGCGACAATGCGGGAGTTAGACGCTTTAGAGTTAGAAGATTTACCGGTGGGGCCAGAACCACCTGTGTTCAGTCAAAGTGATGTAGAATAGTGGTTACAACATTGGTAACTCAATTCCGGATTCACTAGGTTCGGGTAGGTCTTCAGTAACAGATTCTATATTTTCTGAATGAATCTGTTTTCTAACATTAATAGGTGTGCTTCCCTGTATTTTATCACTGCTAGAAGTCAGAGTTGAAAATAATAAAATGGCTAGGATTATTGAAAGCAAGATGGCCATTGGAACAATCCATCCCTTTCCGTGAGTAGTTGAACTGACTGCAGCAACTGCAATCATAGCACCTCCTCCAAGCAATAAGACTCCCCTTGAATTGCTTGCCATACTAACTACTCGGACCACGGTCTTGATGAACCTAGCCCATCCTCGACCCTAATATGTACAGTTCTGGTAACAACCCCGCATCGGCAGGAGCATGCCCTGGTTGGTTAATGACAGCAGTCGCTCCTTGGGGAGAGAATGCAGAAGATGCTTATGACCAAGGCTTAGTTGAAATGGGCCTCGGTGACTCAAGACTGATTGAAGTACACGGTGCTTTCTTACCCATGGGGTTCGAAGCAACACCACCTCTCCCATTACCAATGGGTTCATTGGTTGAATGTCATTTAGCTACAGCGTATGCTTACGGCGGCTCTAGTGCATGTGCGGGTGTGGCTTGGGCCGCTTGCCGTACACCAGAAGGTGATGAATGTGCAATTGTGGCCAAGATTACCACTGAATTAGACTATGAAGAAACAGAAGCTCTACTAAAGAGAAATCTGCAAAGGCGTTTGGCTAGTAGAGATCTTGAAGTTATTTCGTTCGATGTTGCAGTTGATGAAGTGACAGCAGCACAAGACCACTATGGAGTTGCAATGGCTGCTTTGATTCTTCCAGATTCACTCAAGATGTCTGGCGGAGGTAATGTCGGAAGAGTTCGCGCTGGCCTGACTAGGCAAGCTACAGATGCTATGGCGGATGCTGCCAAGAGAGTTGACACCAAAGCGCCGGCAGCCCCTGCAATGAGGCCAGGTGGAAGAAAACCACCTGGTGGCGGAAATACAGACTTCTCACTTTGAGGTGATAATTTGTACACCGTTGTTCGCTGTTCCAATTGTGAACGGTGCTGGGGTATAATGGGTAAGACGCGAAAATGTCCACATTGTGGTTTTCCAGCAGGTGATAAATTACAGGTAGTTTCAGTTGCTGAAAACGCAAGTGATCTCCAAAGAGAAGTAGCAATCTCAAACATGCCGGAAAACCTCAGAGATGAGATGCGCCAAAAGTTGCCAAAAACAATAGAAGTGAATGACAATCCTAGCGCAACCTTACTTTTCGAATGCATTAGAATTGCTGCTATTGAGGACATTGTGTCCTTGGACAGGCTCGCAGGCGCTTTACGTGGAAAAGGAGTAACAATTTCTGCAGAAGACGTAGCAGAAGAGGCTGTTGGGCAAGGTTTGATGATTCATCGAGATGATAATTCATATCTACTTCTTCAGTGACATTCAAGAAGGGAAACGATTGCGCAAGGTTTGCAGGGTCTGTGGGTTAGCTTGGCCTATACTCGGGCGTTTGGGACGCTTGGACTCCAGTTCAAATCTGGACAGACCCACCATTTACAACAGCTTAGGCTAGCAGTCATTCATCTCGAGAGTGAACCCAAATTAGATGGAATCCAAATCTAGTTTTGATAAAGCAATCACACTGCTCCAAGTCTTGTGACCAAACCTGCTCCGAAAACTCAGGTACCATTTGCTTCTCATGGAATTCACCTAAGTCTCCCTTCTTTTCAGCAGTAGAGCAAGATGAATAATCTCTTGCCATTTTCTTGAATATCTTCAATGGTTTTTTGGCGTTAGTAATTTCATTAAGAATAGCTTGTGCCTGAGACTTACTCCCTACCAATATGTGTCTGGCGTGTGCGTATCTCCCAGGCCTTCTCATCTAGTGTCCCTCAATATATTTCTAACATGCACTCTATCACTAATGTGGGCAATTAAGAATGCAACCGGGTGGTATAGCCAACCAGTCAGGTATGTTGCCCATGTAATTACTAGTAATGTGCTCGGCTTTTTGATTGTGTTGCGTATTATTCTAGAATGCAAACCAATTAGTAACATCAAAGAAACCTTTGGTAGAAATGTGGAAACTTTGATTCCACTTCTTTGTCCAGTGTAAATGGCTCGAACAGGAACATGTTTGATTCGCCAACCATTTTCTGCCAGTCGCATTAACCACCAATTTGGGTAACCATATCCTTTCCATGATTTATCCCAATTCCATGTTTTGAGAACTTTGCTACTTGTGGCAGTATATCCACACTGAGGGTCAGATATATTTTGGCCACACGCTAGTGTCGTCAGTATGGCTAGTAGGAATGTTCCAATCCGCCTGTAAAATGGCATCTTGCCGGCTCTGTCTAATCTCTCTCCTTTTGAGTGATGGGCCTTTCCTTCGATTATTGGAGATATCAAATTCTCCATATCGGATGGATCCATTTGTCCGTCTCCCGCAATTACAACCGACACGAACTCCTGGTCGAACAATTCGAGCATTCGCCGATGTCCAGCATCGATTGCCGCTCCAACTCCCTCTCCTGTGAGTGTGACTAGTTCTACATTTACAGCAAGTTTCCCAGTTCCATCTGTGGAACCATCATCAACCACTACCACCCTGTCGACAAAGTCAGGTATTGTGGACAAAACCTCAGTTAGATGTTCAGCTTCGTTACGAGCGGGGATGACTACTCCGACCATCATCCCGTCGTACATAGCACCCCTAGCAAGATTCTCATGATGAACTTCATGGCTAGATTAGTTTAAACAAATCTTCAAAAGGCTAAGTTGATATTTCGACTCATGGCAAAGGATTTCTATGCAGTTGCTATTGCTATCACTATACTTTTGATAATCCCGGGATGTACGAACCCTAAGAGTATGGAGGAAGAGGTGCCTTCCAATGAAATCGAAGTCCCCGAGCATCTGAATTTGATTGCAGACACTGCAGGAAGGGACATCGATCGAGGCCAGCAAATGGATATTCTGCAAGATGCAGATGGTGAAAACACACTTATTCTTTGGGTTTCAACAGGTTGTACAGGTTGTCACGATTGGACCGAAATGATTGCCGGGGAGATGCGTAGCGGCAACATTTCGAATGATACTAGAGTCATAACTGTACATCGTTATCCCTCCTTCGAAAACCGAGAAGAGGTTATTGATGTATACGCCTCATCCAATAGTTCTACTGAATCACTGTGGCCTGTCTTGATACCAACTGATGGTCAATCAGCAATAGATGTAGACAGAAATGAACTAACTGAATATGATTATACCGAAGCTTTCTCTAATCCAGCGACACCTTCGTTATATGTTCTAGATGGTGATGGTAAAACAATATGGAAGAATAAGAAATATTGGGCCAACGAGTCGATTCTGACAGAGGCTTTGGACTTGTTGTAAGCCGTTTGGTACATTCTCTAAACTTTAGAAAACGTATTTTCTATCAATAATCTTCCATGAAGTTCATGTCATAGAAGAATACCCGCAGTTTATGGAGTCACTACGTATCGTTCTGATGGGTAAAGACTTCGAGTTGCGATTGGTTTCTCTTGTTGTTAGGTCTAGAGAATTAGCAGAGGAAGTAATTCTTCTTGATTTAGGGAGTTCTGATGGTACTGTCGAACTCGCTGAGAAAATAGATTGCAGGGTGCTAAATCACGATGGAGAAACACATGCACCCGTTCTTGGAAGTCTATTGCTGGATGATAATCCGACGGAATTCACTCTGTTGGTTCATATCAATGGTCGATTCAAATTAAGAGACTTACCACTTCTAGTAAATAGAGCCAAAGAAAATTGGGATGTCCACATGTCATTCATTAGCGGGGCTAGTGACAATTCCAACCCTCAAGAAGTAGTTTATGGGGATGCTGAATTATCCCACTTAGCAGCATCAGTAAATGGATTAGAAGCGATCTCTAAGTCAGAGAATACGCAAACACCTCTCGAGTTGGATCAGAAGTTGAAAGTTAGAGTTCTTCATTCAAAACCTGCTCCCAAAGTTCAACAGCGAGAGTCACTTGCTACTGCATCTAGATTTGCCCAACTATTCTACTGGATGCTTGAATCACGACATCCTCTCTTGCTCTTCGGCATTCCTGGAATCGTTTTATTCTTAGTTGGTTACAACCTTTCAGGCAATGTTCTGGACTCATTTGATGAGTGGAACGAAACCAGCGTAGGAGTTGGAATTGCTGTAATTGGAGTCACGCTGATGGGATTGTTTGCCATGATGGTTGGGTTGATTCTTTACATCATGGGCAAGCAGGTCAAGCAAATCCAGGCGCAATACAATCATTGGCCTAAAGAAGAGTAGTGATTTGATGAAACATCTAATTTGTTTTGATATGGACCGCGTACTGGTCGACCATCTTTCAACTTGGCAATACGTGTATGACAAATTAGGGGTTTCAAATCATGAAGCGTTTGAGTTGTATAATCAAGGTAAATTGGATGAATGGGATTGGCTGAAGATGGATCTCGCACTGGTTAAAGGTGCTCACGGAGAGATTACCGATGCAAAAATGCGTGAGTTATGCATTGGCACTCCTCTGATGGATGGAATCAAAGATTGTCTAGACTGGATTGTTTCTAATGGGCATGAAGTTGCCATTATCAGTGGTGGAATGCAAGAAACCGCTAGAGACATAGCTTGTATGTATCCTTCTGAAACACCTTGGAGGAGACGCTGGGGTGGAATAAATCGTCATCGAGGGTGTGATACTAAATTCCATGTTTTCACTAATGGTTGGCTAGAGCGAAATGATGGTACGATAGGCGATTATGGGCGCTATCAGGTCCAAATGAATGGTAAGGGTTCAATTGTTAGGATGCTTCAACGCCGCCTAGATATACCCAAATCTCGCACAATCTCAATCGGTGATAGCGCTGGAGATATTGGAATGTTTCAAAATAGTGAACTGTCAATCTGTTTCAACCCTTGGGACGAGAAACCAGTGGCTGTTGCCAAGATGACTATTAGAAGTCGCAATCTACTCGATGTTCTTGAAGCGATTAAGAATCAAATCAAGGAGTGACTCTGCGAGAGTCACGAGGGAATGGAATTACTTCTCTGATGTGGTCTGCACCGGACAACCAAGAGCAAACTCTGTCAACACCTAGGCCGAATCCTCCATGAGGAACGCCACCGTATGTTCTTGTGTCGATATAGAACTGGTATGGCTCACGAGGGACTCCTTCATCATCTATTCTTGCAAGAATTTCTTCTTCAGACCATGTTCTTTCTCCTCCGCCTACAATCTCTCCATATCCTTCAGGGGCAAGTAAATCATGGCATAACACATAGTTGTCATCATCAGGATCTACTCGGTGATAGAATGGTTTTGCTATTTTCGGGTAGTGAGTAAGGAAGTGAGGTACATCGAAATCTTGAGTCAGAATCTTCTCTTTGGAATAGTCCAAGTCCTGTCCCCATTCAATTTCAACATTCATACCCTGAAGTGTTTCAACGGCTTCATCATATCGCATTCTAGGATATGGATTATCTGCATACCTAGCGAGCAAATCTAGATCTCTGTCGATTCCAACTAATTCATCTTCTCTTTCATCTAAAATAGTTCTAGCAATATGCCTGACCAGTCCTTCGCCGTGAGTCATTATCTCAGCGTTTGAAGCCCAAGCAACTTCCATTTCAGCGTGCCAGAATTCCGTCAGGTGCCTTCGAGTTCTACTTTTCTCAGCACGGAATGAAGGTGCAATTGTGTATAGTCTCTCTAATGCAGGCATTGCGGCTTCGGCATAAAGTTGCCACGACTGAGTAAGATATGCTTTCTTACCAAAATAAGGTACCTCGAACAAGGTTGAACCGCCTTCTACTGCACCTGCTACGAAATTTGGAGCCTGATACTCAACGAAATCTTTGTCTCTAAAGTAAGAATGAATTGCGCCAAATATACTTGAACGAATCTTGAGCATGTTAGTCATCCTTCCAGTACGTAAGTAGAGATGTCTATTGTCGAGTAGGAACTCAGTTTCTCCTCCGTCTGCTGCAGCCATGGCTGATTCAGTGATCGGGAATGGTGTTTCTGCTCTTACCGCTCCAACAACCTCGGCACTTGAAACAACAATTTCATGGCCTCCTGGCGCTCTTTCATCAACATTTACTATTCCTTTCAGGATGACAGATGCTTCGATTAAGGCTCCCTTTAATTCTTCAAAGGATTCATCGCCCAATGCCTCTCGCTTGGCGACACATTGAATCGTTCCGGTTGAGTCACGCAGTACCACGAATCGAATCTTATTAGAGCCTCGAGCTCTTTTGACCCAACCTTTCAATTCAACTTCAGCACCATCATGAATGCCTGCCTGGACATCACCAATCCAGAACTCTTTCGCCATGTGCTGCCGTGTAAGGCATTGTGCTTGAATGCCTCGCTTGTTTACTAACAAACAATTGGATTATCATTCTCTTCTGGATACAATCAATGCAGCGCCCAGTAGTGCGATAATTGTGAAGAATGGGGACACCCATGGAACCGATAAGTCCACTTCACTAGCAATTCCGTTTTCATTTGAGATTCCAATTTCATAATCGCTCATTGCATAGTTATCGCAACTTATTGACAGAACATCCCCGCTAGAGATTTCTTCAAATGGGGCATTATCTGTATATGAGATTGTACAATTATTGTCTCCATACCATTCATCAGTGGCCTGAATTAACCCGCCTCCGTTAATGGCAGTATCAATATCCACTTCGAATACGATGTCAATAATGTCAATATCATTCTCATAATCATATTCTTCAGTGTAAAGAACTACTTTTGCACCTTCCATGGAGTATGATGAATTGAATAATGTTTCTACAGTACTACTGTGGTTAGAACTCCAAATGCTAGAATCAATTATCATTGGCATTGGTGTGTCTGAATTTGCATTCTTTACCCAGCTTGGTTTAGAAAAGGAATCAGATCCAATTTCAACTAATATTTCTGAACTTGAATTTGTCATTTTAGTTCCTAGCAGATTGCCATCACCATCAAAGTAAACAGATATCGTAAAAGTATCATCATCTTCTAAGGGCTGTTCAGTTACAATCTTCACAGCTCTAACTCCTTCTTCGTCGGGGAATCTCTCACCTTCGGATGAAAATGGCTGAGATGCATCATTTTCCAAACTTATAGCCACTAATTGGTGCATGAAACAGAATTCAATCGGTGCATCGGAGTTAGTAAGTAATTCAGATGCTGGTGATGTGGACATGCTTTCAATAGCAACTCTGCCCGAATCTTCATCATCAATATCCCAAGCGATTTGATTTTCATCCATCCAAATATCATTGCCGAATGTTGAGAAAAGAGCAGAGATTTCAGAACTGACACGTGCTGAGTCTTCCGAAGCGTATATTGAATAATCTCCTCGAATTGTGATTGATTCTCCATCCTCTTCTTGTGTCATCTTCAAATCAATATCACACGTCCAGTAGCCTACATCTCCAGATGTAACATCTTCAATAGTGGGTTCATCATTTGCCATTTTAATGAATTCATCTCTTTTGAGTTCATCAGGGAATAGCATTGGGTCAATAACGAATGCGTATACTACCCAACTAAGGGCGGTGAGAACTAGTAGACCTACAATACTCATGGCAATCATTTTTCCTTTACCGCCTTCATCTAGTTTTTCAGAAACAGCCTCCCATCCAATTTCTTGTTCTTGAACATCGGTTGTAAGTTGGAATACATTCTGTTCTTGTGGAGCGTTGTTATGGGGTAACCATTCTGTACCGTTCCAAATAAAATTTCCATCAGGGGATATTTCTCCGACCATGATTTCCCGACTATTATGGCATGTATCATCTTTTCACCTACGGTATTATCCACTAACCTAACAAATGGAGAACCCATGACTCTTCTTTGGGAAAGCATCAAACCTTACTTTGAAAGGCCACAAATGTGTCTCGAACAGTAGTATACGCTATCGGAGGCAATGCTCTATCCTCTCCTAATGGGGATGGAGGTGATGAATCGGCTTTGGTATTGGCGAAAGTCATTAGTGATGTAGTCGATTTACTGGAAGCAGGTTGGCGAGTAATTCTTACTCATGGTAATGGGCCACAAGTAGGCCACTTGATGTCTTTGGATTCCTCTCAGCCTATGGATGACTGGGTTGCTGCCACTCAGGGAATGATAGGTCACTCCCTATCGATAAATCTTGATTCCATCTTAAGAAGAAGAAATCGCCCTGAAGCAACAGCAGTCGTGTTAACTAGAGTTGAAGTTGATGTAAATGACGAGGGGTTCAACTTTCCTACTAAGCCAGTTGGACCCGTCTTGTCAGATAAACAGGTAATGTCTGAAGATTGGGATATCGCAGAAACAAAAATCGGTGCGAGAAGAGTAGTTGCTTCTCCAATGCCATTGAGGATTCTTGATATTGATGTCATCAAATCCTTAGTCTCGAAAAATGCAATCGTAATTTGTTGTGGTGGCGGAGGAATCCCTGTCATTCAAAAGGACGGTCACTACTCTGGAGTTCCTGCTGTCATCGACAAAGATCGACTAAGTGCGCTTCTATCCATCGAAATGAACGTCGATGCCCTAATAATTTCCACAGCAATCGATGCGATAAGGATTGATTTCGGAGGTCCAAACGAAACAGTGCATCATCATTTGAGTGTAAAACAAGCATCTGCTTATTTACAAGCAGGAGAGTTCCCAGCAGGTTCAATGGGTCCAAAGGTTGAATCTCTCATTGAAGCGGCTAACCATATAGATGGTGTAAAATCTGTTTTGTGCCAACCAGGTGATGCAATCAAAGCATTGCGTGGTGAAAGTGGGACGACAATAACAAAGTGACGACATTATTCTTGGATAGTAAAACAATATGTTTAGCTAACTAGATTAGATTAAATACGACTTGACGGACCGCAGGATGGGCCTGTAGCTTAGTCAGGTAGAGCGATGGACTCTTAATCCATCGGCCGCGGGTTCGAACCCCGTCAGGCCCGCCATCATCAAATCAGTCTACCATTGGGATTGATTATTGTCTCAACACCGTTTGAGCCTGCCAAAACTACAGCGTCACACATATTGTTGAATAGTCCTACCTGTACAACGCCTGCAATCATTAATATTTCAGATTCAGAAGTAAGAGGGTCGGAAATCTTAGGACCTGAGTGAGCATCTGCAATCATGTTTCCATTATCGGTAATTACTGGTCCATTTCCTGACATTCTAATGTTAACTCTGCAATCAAGAAGTCTACTTAGTGACCTAACTGTTGCTTCATGTGAGAAAGGTGTTACTTCGATTGGTAGGGGGAATGCACCCAGAGTTTCCACTTTCTTACGATCATCAGCCACAACAACCATCGCAGAACTCTCCTGGGCGACAATTTTCTCACGTAGTAATGCGGCTCCTCCGCCCTTGATTAATTGGAAATGGGGGTCATATTCATCAGCCCCATCTATCACAATATCTAATCCGTCGATGTCGGATAGTTCAACTAAAGTTATTCCAACTTCTTTAGCTAGTTTCTCAGTGGCTAGGCTTGTAGGGACGCCAATAATCTCCAACCCTTCCTCGGAAATTCTTCTTCCCAATTCGATAACAGTATGCTTCACAGTTGAACCAGTCCCTAGTCCAACCTTCATACCATTCTTAACGAATTTACATGCTTCAATTCCTGCTTCTCTCTTGAGTGCTTCAACATCTGCCATGTACCTTCCAGCGGTCAGAAGTCAATAAACATGTGAAGCGAATGTCTGAAGTGCTTTGAGTTCATGCCATGGACATGGCGAGGCAAAGTATGGCACTTTACCTCGCTTTGTTATTCTGCTTGATGTCCTTTTCTCCAATGGTGGATGCTTCAACACCTTTGAGAAAGGTGGAGGTCGAAATTGGCTTAGGACCGGATGGTGTCTCAGAGCAATTTATTGTAGAGGTGCCAGTTGGCGAAATAATCTCTGAGTTAAATGTCAAAGTTATTGAGAAGTCTTGGCCAATCGATGATGTAGTTTCATTGAATACCAAACAAGATTGGGCTAATGGTCACGTAATGGATGGTGTTGATTACAACCTGACTGGATTGCGTATCTTACCAATGAGTCACGAATGGGATTTTGAAGGCTCAGCCCAAGGATGGACATTATCAGGTGGCGGTTGGGCGCATGGTTACGATTCAACCTTAGGGGCGACCGGTGGAGTCCATTCTGGTAATTCAGCATTATACACTTACACCGGAAGTTATCCAAATAATATGGGGGCTACTTACTGGGCAACTTCTCCGACTATTGATTGTTCATCTTGTAGTGGCACTTGGGATTTGAAGTATTGGAAGCGCCTTGGAATTGAATCCTCTAATTATGATCACGCTTATGTTTCTGTGAAGTCTTCTGCAGGTAGTTGGACAAATGTTTACTCAAACCCCTATGGTACAACCAACGATGGTTCATTTATGCAGTCTACTCATGACATAAGCAATTACATCAATGGTAATTCAGCTTTTCAACTGAGATTCGGGTTAGGAAGAACGGATGGTTCAGTTTCTTACACCGGTTGGAACATTGATGACATCACAGTAGAGCCTAGAGGTAATACTGGTAATGGGGTTGCCAATTGGACAAGTTTAGGATTTGGGCCAGGAGCATCAGGTGAAATGCAAATGGAGCATGGTTTGATGGCTATTGACGCGGTTATTCCTCAAGGTTCTTTCATGCATTGGAGTCTGATTGATGAAAATGATGGTTCTCTTATTCCCGGATTTGAAAATCGTCAAGACTTCAGCGCAGACCTCTCTGTAATCGACACGATAGTGCATCCAAGCGTTCAGTTGAAAATACAGATGGAGTCATCTAGTGAAACCCCAGTAATTAACTCAATTAAGTTAGGTGGAGGGATTATTGAATCATTTGAAGAAAATCCTTCAACAAATGGATGGAGTGGATTCTCATCACATGGCAATGGAGTTGTATCCGGTAATGGTATGCTAACATCACCTCAGTGGCGAACTACGAACGCGTTTAGTGCACTTGAGTTGGACTGGGATGGAAGTGGCAGTGGCCACTTTGAGGCATGCTTCTTAGAAGTGGCACATTGCTCAGGTAATTGGGTTCAAATTCCTTCTAGTGGTAAATTGTCGATGGAAAACCCTAGCGTGCTGATGAATCTTAGATGGAGCGGAAGTGGTTCATTTTCAATAGATTATGTTGAAATTGACTTACACCGCCATTCTTCTCCTTTGGATGCTCGAATTGACATTGGTTTAGATGGTGTAAACGAATGGTCTTTTTCTCACGATCAAATTGGTAATTGGGGATTGCAAAACATATTTTCGAATGGCGAAAGAAGTTCAAACCTATCGGTTTCTCCTAGTGGGAGCGATTTAGTATCAATGCAATACCCAATCGGAACATCTAGCCAATCATATGTCTCAACAGGTCCTATGATGTTCTCATTAACCCCTCTAAGTAGTCCATTAGATGATGTTGAAGTAACACTGTCAGTTGGAGGTAAGGAACTTCTCACAACATCATTGGGATTGGTGTCATCTCCTAAATCTCTAATTCTTACTTCATCTCAAATGCAAATTCTAGAATCTGAATTAAATTCAAGAGTTGCTGATTTCAACATCATCGATCAACTCGAATCTCATAAAATAGATGTATCAATCTCATCCACTTCTGGTGGGGATTTACTAATTTCTGGATTATCTATTCCATATCGCTACACAGCTGAAATCTCGGGTGATGATTCTCTACCTATAATCTCAGCCATTAATTCTCAACTAACTAACCTCAATCCAGTTAATGGGGTAATACAGGTGCCGGTTCCAATAGTTATGACCAATCCGGGTAAATTGTCAATCTGGGATTATGGGATACAGACTCTGGGCTCACCTGAACCCATTTATTTGAGTATGTCAAACGATTCAGAAACTCTTGTTGCTGGAAATGATTGGTACGATTTCTCCAGTAAATTTGATTTATCCAACATTGGCGTTTCAGATGCTAGTGAGCACTTTGCCTCAGAGGAGTGGTCTTCCGTATTCACACTCGGAGGTAGTGAATGGAGCCGCTCTACCAATTGTTCAATCGATTCGAGTTCTTGTAATAGTGAGCAAGGAATCATTGTAGATTCTTTTTCACATACATTCAATGGTTCATTTGTTGAGTTCCATCACCGTGTTGGGATATCTGCTATCTGGCCAGATGAGGATGCATTAATTGTGTCAAGTTCCATAGATATGGATGGGCCATCATCCAAACCAGCTCAACTCAGATTCGGCCTTGGGTGGTCGATGGGTGTTGAACAGGATGTTGAGGTAGTCGATTGGCACCTATCATTCATGAATGGTGCAGAATCAACTTGGGACGCCCTATACCTAGACCCATCTAGTCCAGTTATTGTCGAAGTTGAATTAGCATTTGAGAACCTTGATTCAGTTCCTCGTTCATCTTCATTCAATGTAGCACTTTACCAAGATGGCCTCTTGGCAGATACTACTCAAGTTCTCAATGATGGAGTAGCATCACTAATGTTCACTCCTGACTTATTGGCGACAGAGTTTGATTTGGAAGTTACCGTTTCGGGATTATTTGGACAGAATGTGAATTGGAAAGTTCCCAATAATGCCACCTTCTTGCCCGATGATGTGTACCCCGAATTACTGTCTTCAAATGTAGCACCATTAGACCATCGAAGTAGCGATTCTCCATTGGAATTGATGTTCCAAATTGGTGACAGGCCATTACTTCCGAGGCATTCTTTGCTACATTTACAGACTTCTTGGGATGGATACCTTACTGTGGAGTTAGATCAACCATCAAATTTGAATGGGTTCCAAGGGGTTTATTCGAAAGTTCTCGATGTCAGAACCGCCGAGGTTGGAGACACTCTTTCTGGGTGGATTGAAATGTTCGATCCAGCAGGTCATGCTTTACCAAATTCCGGTAGCCAAGAATCTCCTTTATTCATCATCAGGTTCGGACCAGACGGCGCTCCAATCGTTTTGGATGATGGTCTTGGATGGACTCACCAAGAAAATTGGCTTCATCCTGGTCAAAATTACAGTATGGAGATTCCAATCCAAGATGTGAACGGGTACGGCGATCTCCAGTCAGTTGAAGTTGATATGTCATCTGAATCATCCGAAAATCTACTAATACATTGGTCTACTTCTGATGGATGTTCTACAACCAATGACGGGATATTAATTCAGAATTGTGTAATTCTTGGGAATGCGTCCCATTTCGATTCGATTTTCACCTTACAAGTAGTAATGTCGTTTGATTGGATTTTCAATCCCGATTCCTCTCTTGAAAGGAGAATAAGAGTCTCAGCTATTGATGATTCAGGTCAATCTCATAGAAGTGATTTAGAGGCTACTTGGCGGTATTCAAGTGAGATGGAAATTGATCTTTCTAGCGTTGCTTTCATCGATAGTACTGCATTTGTAGCCCCCGGGCAAAACCGTTCAATTTCAGCAGATTTAATTTGGACTAAAGGGGGCCAACCAGTCGATTACCCAATAGAAGTAGCTGCTTCAATAGGAGGCAATGAACAATATGGAATGTCTATTAATGGAACAACTGATCTAAATCTAGTTGCTCCTAATTTTACAGGTATTCACCCAATAACTATCGATTTAGTTAATCTTCCACTAGGAGCAATCGACCGAACTAATACAGATGAAGTGGTAGCTTGGATGGTAGTCGATGGTGACAAGCCGAAGGTTTTGCAATTACTTTCTCCAGACCCATTGGAATTGGTTGAAGAGCGTGATTGGGAAAATCTTACTTTTGAAATAATGGTTAATGAGAGTGAGGGCTTATCACTAGATTCGATGAGAATGCATTGGTTGATTGTCCCTCATGGAATTACGATACCTGAATTGGCGTTACTGAGTGGTAATGTAAGCATGGACCTGATGGCGGGAACTGGTTCTGGCGAAGCAATTCCACTTGCTGCAACACTAAATGTTGCTACACTCATACCTGAGGTAAGTAGGCATAATTCGTGGGATCTATGGGTTTGGGTAGAAGGACATGATTATGCCTCCCATTACCTAGATTCAACCTTCAACAGTATGTCTTCACCACTAGCGGTTTTACAATTAGCAAACCGTCAATCCGATATTCAAATAAGTTCTGATGATATTATTATAGCAAACCAATATCCAAGCGTAAATACGCCTATGATGCTAAACATTACTGTGCATAATTTCGGTCAAGTGGATGGAACTTCTAGTGTCCGAGTTGAGGTTATTGAGGATGGCAATAATCGACGTTTACTGGAAATTATCAATGTTGATGTGCCAGCATCGAGTTCAGTATATTTCGAGTTGAGTTGGGTGCCTGAATCACCAGGAACTGCTTGGGTCGAAGTATCGACACCTGGCGGTATGTCTGAAAGAACCGACGCAATACAGGTTGAGAAAGGTGAATCTACATTTATCATCGAAGGGCTTGAAGGAGCTAGCAATTCTATGCTAACTGGATTTGCAATTATAACATTCATGATGCTTGGTTTACTAGGCTATCTAGTCGTTTCTGGTAAGAAGGATTCGAATGAAGAATACGACGAAAGCGATTACATTTGATTCCCAATGGTTTGAAATGTGTTCGGCCCCCGCGACAGTATGGAGGATGCAGGAGGGCTGCTGACAGACTTCGAGTCTGAGGAAAGTCCCCTCTCCACAGTGCAAGCGGTCGACACAAGTCGAGACACAGAAATGGGTCGGTCAATGGTGCAGAAACGAACGATACGAGGTGTGTACGATGAATCCGGAAGGACGAGATTGCCACGTGGTCGATGAGACGAGCAACCCCGCTGGAGCAAGTCCAAACAGTCCCGCTTATGCGGCACGTTCAGGGACAGGTAGGACGCATAGTTGAATGCAGTCACCGAAAGGGAACAGAAAGGGGCTTACTCCCTGCATTCTCCACTCCTTTCGTTATTCAAGGATTGCATCGACAGCATTCATTTTCTCATCGGTTAAGACTGCGCCCTCTCCAAAGTCAATGAAACTTGATTCCCCCTTAATTTGTCTCCGAATTATATGATCTGCAGTTAGACATGCTGGGAGTAGGAATACGCTGGTTAAGAATGCGAATCCAATTAGAAGCATCATTAGGATGAAGAAATTAACTAATCCCGGGAATGCTACGAAGAATCCCGCACCTAAACCGGCTACGGTAGTCGCAGTAGTTTCAAAGATAGTCATACCTGTCTTTTCTATGGCCTTTGACATTCCAACAGCAGTTTCACCTTCTTCTTGGATCCTATGCATCACGTGAATTGCATCATCGACTCCTATTCCAAAGACAATAGTCCCAATCATTGCTGTAAATATGTTGACATTAACATCGCCAGAGCTCATCAATAGTGGCTGCCACACAATAATAGCCGCTACAGGGACCATTGTATAGATTCCAAGGCGGAATGACCTAAACACTAAACACAGTACAATCGTGAGTATCAAAAGTGTTAGTAATGTCGTGTAATTTTGAGTATCATGAATTCCTTCGTTGATATCAAGGCTGACAGGTAATCCTCCAGTTAAAGGAGATACTCTGATGCCTTGTTCCTCCATTGGATCTTCTAGCATTAAATCGATATCGTCCCTAAGCATACTTGCGTTATCAAGATTCATGTATGGTTGTGTAACATAAACTAGGGCCTTACTACCGTCTACATTCGTTAACATCCATTGAACTTCTTTCGAAAGAGTATCGTATGCCACATTTACCATGTCCTTACGCAATTCTTCTCTTCCATTACCTGGCGGATTTGAAAGTGCATCGAGTGGCACCCATGCTGCACATTCTAGACTATTTGATTCCCAGCATTCATCATGCAAGAGGCCCCATAGATTGCCATTGTATAGCGTGATTCCAGATTGCGGCTCTGATATAGTTACAGGCACGGCTTCTAAGAATGTGATTAAACTGGTAGTATTGGTATATGCGACTTCTCCTATTCGATTTTCTAAAGCATCCATCGCATCAAGAACCTCCAGTGACCGTATTTTCATATCTTGATCACTAACGTGTTCTGATGCATCAAATATGAACAAGGATGTCTGGCCACCAGAGAATGTACTGGAATATTCAACCATCGCTTGCATAGATGGAATGTTATCCGGAGTCTGGTCAGAACCTGAAATAGGTTTATCCATTTCATCAAGATTAGTTACTCCTGCTAAGGTTATTGCTCCAGCGAGTAACAAGAACACTGCGAAGTGCTTAACCGGCAATTTTGAAACTGAGGCCCAATTTATTGGGGATTTTGTTCGTTTGTTGAATTTGAGTAGCCAAATTAGCACAGGAACTAGAATCATTGAGAATACTAGAGTTGCTAAAATTCCTGCAACAAGAGTCATTCCAACTGAACGTATTGGAATGATAGGAACTATGTTTGGTAGTATCAGTACTGAGAATCCAATAATCGTAGTTGCAGCTGAGATAAGAACGGCTACTCCAGTTGTCTTCGACATATCCATTACACATGAACGATAGAAATCAGGGTCCCAAAGATCAGGAACCTCTAGAGGGACTAACCCCTTACGCCTTCTTCTTTCGTTTTCTTCTACTGCCGCATCTACTTTTTTCCGCCGCACTTCTTCGATACGGTTGACCATATGTAATGCATAGTCAACCCCTAGGCCAATCAGTATCGGGAATGTGGCAATAATCATTGGAGTTAGTGTCATCTCTAGCAGTACTGCTGCTCCAAAAGTTACGGCTAATGCCATGACAATTGGAGTTCCAGAGATTATTACGACCTTCCAGGACCGGTGTAGTAGCGTGATGATAAGTACTGTGAAGAATAGTGATAAGGGCATCATTCCGAGCAAATCTAGGTATATTTTATCAGAAACGTCTTCTAAGATTTTAGAGAGGCCAGTTTGTGTCATGTTCAACTCGTTTATTCGATATTTATCTGGCCTGTTTTCTTCATCGATCACGCTTTCTACATGTGCAAAGAACTCTTTGTAGTCATCCCATTTCCCAGTCTTCTCAATCTGATTGGCCGATATTATTCCAATTAATACAGCGGTCGTATCCCAAATTCCATCACCATTAGTATCCTTTGCGAGGGCGTCCAGCGAACCATTTGATTGGTTGACCATTTCGTCTATTGTATCTTGTTCATCGGGAATAGCATAGAGTCCTCCCCCCCCTCCTGGGAGCTGTGATAATGCTTCACAATCAATCAGATTACCGGTTGAACGGTTACCTGTGTGATCACACATTGCGTGATTAAATCGGCCATTACTTGAATTAATTTCTTTAATTATTTGAGATATCGAAATTATCCATAGCACTCCGTCTGATTCGCCGTGGTCGTTTTTATCCCAATCAAGGCCATTTTGTTTAATCCCTGGAGATCTTTTTTCATCATCTCCTTCAATCCAAGAAATTTCATGTAATACATTCACATTAGTGATGTTATCCAGAACATCGTTTGGTCTATCACATTGCTCGGGGTGATCTAGAGGTAATGTATAATCACATTCTGCATTCTGAGTTTTGATGTAAATGAACCCTACATCGGTCGACCACTCTTCTCGAACTTCAAGCAGTAAGTCTGTAGATTCTGCACCTTCGGGTAAGAATACTTCAACATCATCTACGATTTGATCTTGGAATCCAGTACCTATATTGCCTAGCCATGCTGACAAAATTACCAACATTACCAATGTTGTTTTTGGTTGAGTGAGAATCTGTGAATATGTGGAGTCCAAGGCAGATTCTGTCTTCTCACGTGCAAGACGCGAAAGTTCAGAGAATCTCTCCGATGCCTCTCCCATGATTGGGTGGGTGCGCATCTAATCCATGAAGGCTATGCTAAATTGAGCACATTCAGGCCAGTCCGAATTCCCTAATCAAAAGGTGACGGATGAAGTTTCTAGCGGATTGTAAAACAAGCCCAGTGGCCATCATTGCTAATCCAAGTACACCAATCCATATGGCGGTCAGACCGGGTCCAACAAGGGCATCTACAGAGTTTGAAATCCCATCGATTGCATTGAATGCCATAGCGGCACCTGCTGCAAATAAACCGAAACCTGGTAGTCCTAATACTAGCAGTGGTTTCTTTTGAGATAGTGAGAGTAGAGCCCATACTAGGACTGTAAATCCATGGGATATCGCAGTAAAGTTGCTACCCTTTGGAACATCATACCTAATGACAGTGGGTACTTCTTCGATTTTCAGATTCTTCTCATGAGCATCTTCAAGCATTTCGAGTGATAATTCCATGCCTTCTGCATCAAACCTTAGTCTCTCGATTGCTAATTTAGAGAATGCTCTAAATCCAGATTGAGTGTCTTGGATTCCTAAATCACTTGACAAATTTGAGGTTGCCGTTATCACTTTGATTCCCAATCTTCTGTATGCTGGCATGTCTTCACTACCGCCACCATCGATGAATCGGCTTCCAATTACAAAGTCTGCTTCACCAGAAAGAATAGGCTCTAGCAACTTGGGAATATCTGCGGGTTCGTGTTGCCCATCACTATCTAGGACTACTAATGCATCTGCATCCATTTCTCTGGCCTTAGCAAATAGGGATTTTAGGGCACCTCCGTAGCCTCGATTCACTCTGTGGCGGTGAATGATTGCTCCACAAGACTCTGCGATTCTTGCTCCCGAATCTGAAGATCCATCGTCTACACAAACGATTTCATCAACATAATCTCGGACCTTGGTAACCACGGTTCCAATAGTCTCTTCTTCGTTGTACATGGGCAGGCCTGCAACAATTTTGAATTGCCCCACAGGTTCCTCCTCCATGGTACTACTCGCGACCGAGTCCAATATATGTGATTCGGCTCCATATCAGTGTAATCCGTTGAATAAGAGGGGTAAAGGCCCGCCCTAATACTCTAGGGCGGGCTTAAACCGTATGTACTCATGTGCACTAATCGTTTAACTGATTAATCGAAGTCACTGCGCGACTCCCTTCAATCACTCCTGAAAGTGCGTTTAAGCTTATCACTAACTGGACATAAGTTTGCCCGTCACTGGTTACGTATGTCGCACAGTCCTGGAACGAACTTGTGTTTATTGACAGTTTGACAGCACGCCCTGCGTTGGATTTTCGTACAAATCCAACTAGCACACTGTTCGTATTTTGTTCATTATCTTGCTCTTTATTATTTTCTATCTTTGGCATTATTTTCAACTCCTGGAACTTCTTGTTAATACTGCATCGTCCCACTTGCAGCAAAATACAATCTATCGTCAAAGCACGATATCATTTTCTGACAGAGGTGGCATGAAAGTAAATCTAGACGGTGATACTGAGTATTAAAATGAAATGATGATGACGACCGCACATGCGAGCACTAGTAACCGGAGGAGCCGGATTCATTGGTTCCCACTTAATTGACCGTCTTGTCGCTAGAGGTGACAAGGTTTCAGTGGTAGATAATCTGTCTTCTGGAGTTATTGAATTTATTCAAGGACACATTGATTCTGGAGCAGTTACATTCCATAATGCTGATCTTAAGGATCTGAATGGATTAATTCCGTTGATGGATGGTATCGACATGGTTTATCACTTGGCTGCAAATCCAGATATTAGATTAGGTACAAAAATTACCGACACTGATCTTAACGAAGGGACGATTGCAACGTATAATGTTCTAGAAGCAATGCGCCTGGCTGGAGTAGGGAAGATTGCATTTGCATCATCTTCGGTTGTTTACGGTGAAGGCGCACCAATGCCGACTCCTGAAGATCATGGGCCGTGCCTTCCAATCTCCCTTTATGGGGCCTCGAAACAAGCTGGTGAAGGACTAATCGGCTCTTGGGTCGGAACCTTCGGACTACAAGCATGGATCTTCCGTTTTGCCAATATTATTGGTGAAAGAGGGACTCATGGTGTAATCTTTGATTTCATTCACAAACTGAAAGCCGACCCAAGTCGATTAGAGGTTTTAGGTAATGGACTACAAGAAAAATCATACATGGAAGTAGGCGACTGTGTAGACGCAATATTGCATGTAATTCAAAATACAGATGATAACATCAATCTATACAACCTTGGTTCAAATGACACATGTAGCGTTCGCAACATTGCCGCCATTGTAATCAAGGAGACTGGATGTGATGGTGCAAGCATAGAATACACTGGTGGAGATCGTGGTTGGGCAGGAGATATCCCCAAGGCTATGCTAGCAATAAATAGACTCAAGAAATTAGGATTCAAGGTCAACTATGATAGTGAGGAGGCCGTGGCCTACACTACTCGAGTCCTGATTAAGGAGATTATGGGGTGATAATATGCTACGAAGAAATATTTGTAATGAAGCCGGAGCACGATCTGATGGTTTGATGTTTGTTAGTGTGCTATTTATCACAGCGTTTACTTACATTGCACTAACTACTAATCCAGTCTACACTGGAATTGGTGTAGGTGACAGAGCACCAGATCTATCAGGAGAAGTTTGGGATGGTACATCTTGGACAGATTTTGATTTACAGGACAACATTGATTCAATGTGGTCTGAAGGCGACGGTGGAACTTACTACATGATTGAGTTCATGGATACTAATTGTAGTGCTTGCATATCATCTGCTAGTGAAATTACTAGTCAACAATCAAAATGGACAGGAGATAGTCCTACACGATCAATGCCCGAAAATGTCACCGTAGAATTCCTAGCAGTCTCAATTTCACTACGTGAAGGAACTGAAGGCTGGGATTACGGACAGACTGAAATCACCGATTTCAGGACCGAATACGAACACTCTTTCGGTTACATGGATGATCATGACAACGATAACCGTGACGAGTGGGGAATACCTGGAACTCCAACTTATTTCCTCGTGGCACCTAATGGTATCATTCTGTATGCTACTCCTGACGCTGAACAAGGGCTATCAATTTGGGATGCCATGGATTATGAGATACCCACTGGAGGTGTAATGTGATGGAACTTGATGCTAATACACAACTTATTTTCCATTGGATACCTATTGTATTCGGATTAGTTCTCATGTCTCCCTTAGGTGAGGGGCTAGGAAAGAGCCTTTCTTCAAGATGGAAGAGTCTGGAAACAGTTAGAGGTCGTACACTCGGTGGAATGATCGCAGTAATGTTTGGTGGATTTACAGTATCGGCACACACACTATGGATTCACAATAAGGCTAGCGAAATGGGCGGCGGACAATTCTGCAGTGCAGATGGAGTTTGGGATTGTTCAAGCGTCATAGGTAACTCAGATTGGAATACCATGCCGTTTATTGGTCTACCCTGGGGTTTACTTGGAATGATGGCATTCGCTCTTTTCTTGTGGTTGGCAATATCAATTGCAAAGGAACCATCGGCAACTTGGGTCAGCTCAAACCTTAGCATTGGAAGGAACTTTGGAATTCTTGGGATTTTGATGATATTCTACCTTATATATGCTGAGTATGAAATCGGTAAACTATGTCAATACTGTACTACTGCTCACGTCTCACATGTAGTATCAACAATCGGGTTTTTCCGTTTAAGCAAGATGTATGGTGGTAGTGACTGGAGTAATTCGTCTGTAATAGCAACAGAAACTGAATCCAAAGAACGTAGAAAGCGCGGTGGTTACGTAGCACCAAAGAATTCTTCTGAGGAGGAATGATTTTGCAAGAAGGCAGCTGGTGGATGATATTCACAGCCGTCTGCCTTGCATCTCTGGTTGGGTTATTGGAATATGAGGGAATCATCAATCTAATCGATGATACTGAATCAGCAGCACCACTAAGCAATACATCCGAAGAAATGCATCCACTTGGAATGGAATGTCTAGACCACGACGGTCTTGCTATGCACTTCCACCCCTATCTGACAATATTGATAGATGGTAATGAATATTCAATTCCTGGTAATACTGGGATCGATACAGATATTTGCAAGGGTGCAATGCACATGACTCACACTCACGATGATTCGGGGAAGATACATGTTGAGAGCAAACAAATCGAGGATGTACCATTGGAAGTATTCTTTGATGTATGGGGCAAACACTTCGATGAAACCGGTATAATGGAATACAGGGATGGAACCATTGAGATGACAGTAGATGGACAGATTAGTACAGATTACCAGAATCTCATACTAGCGGATGGCCAAAATATTGTGATATCCTACACTTCTAACTAAGGTGCGTAAATACCTTCAAAATACAGAGCGTCTGTGTTAGTAGTTACTGGTTCAATGCGATGTACGGTTACGTCGACTTTGGCGCTTGTGTGGTAGGTCTTTCGTAATTCCCGAAGTAATTGATGATGTACATTTGTTACGTCTTCAGCCTTGATCATGGATAGGTGTCGATGACTTTCTTCATCAACCTCCACGGTATATTCTACCATCCAAGACTTAGTTACAACTTGATTTACTTCTGATGTGTTGTTGTTCGGTTCCATGATATTACATGGCCCCTGAACCTTATCAAATGTTTGGTTACATGTTCATTTCTTTCCTCAAAATGTTAATAATAAAGCCAATATTGTTAATTATTTCCGGTAATCTCTATTCTTCTTCCGTAAAGCGGGGATTGCTTTTCGGCACGAATACTAGTAATGCCCCAAGGAAAATGCAAACCGCTAAGATCGCCAAAAGATGGTTATCTTTAGTTTCCTCAAATTCTCTATTCGAAACTTCTACTACTCCGTAAGGCTCTCCGCCTTCTTCAGGCTCATGCACTAGTACAACTGACCATGAATCGGTTAAGCTCATGTTACCATATACCGATATACTTCCGGATGAGTTTACAACCTTCATTCCAACAAGAACTCGATCTCGGTCATCTTCACCCATATTTTCAACATCAGGTGGGACTTCTTTTTCATGCTCGAGGACCATAATTGTCAACTGTCCAAATTCGGGAGAAGGAATTATAATTTCATCATCCACTAAACTCATAGCAATCGCTTCTGGTGCCAATCGTGTACTTTCTTGGAGTAAAATTCTCTTTTGAACATCACTCCATGCATCATACCCTTCAGCTGTTTTCATTCCATCTACAAAGAATGTAGGAGTTCCGTATGTTGTGTTATCAGATTGCATTTGGTATGCAATTCTAGCCAAACTCGCATCGTTTTCGAATGAATCACCTACGTGAATGCCGACAATTGCCGTTCTAGCTCCGTGTGACTTAGCAACCATCGTAAGTTCCGGATCGATTTCAGCGCATGAGGGGCAATCGATGGCGGTCCTCTCTTCAACTAAAATCGTTCTCTGCAGCCAGTGTTTATCCACATTCTCTTCTGCTAACGCAGTAGTGGCGGGGGTGAGGCACAAGGCCAGTACGAGTATGGCCATTATGTGTCTCATTAGTCCCGAGGACCAGTAACTTGTCCATGAAGTTATCATGGAGATGCTTACCCGAATGGTCTGAGGGTGTACTATGGTTGACCGCTGGGTTCAAGATCATCAACGTGATTCTTGGCGTAAGCAAGCCAAAGCGAGCGGTTACCGTGCCCGTTCTGCATTCAAACTCAAACAAATCCACGATCGTCACAAGATCATCGATTCTGAAGACAGTGTTTTGGATGTAGGTTGTCACCCAGGAGGTTGGGCTCAAGTAGCAGTCGAATTGGTTGGCAAAAAAGGAAAAGTCGTAGGTATTGATTTGAAATCTTGTGTTCCTGTTGAGGGGGCAAACTTGTTGGTTGGAGATATCACAGATCCATTTACTCAACAATCAGTACTCGATGCGATCGATACAGAAGTTATTGATGTCATCATTTCAGATATATCTCCACATATTACGGGTAAATGGGATATCGACCAAGCAGTCTCGTTAATGCTGGTAGCTGATGTTTTCGATTTCGCTCTACCTTTACTGAAGTATGGAGGCCACTTTGTAACCAAACTATTCCAAGGCGTTGGAGTTGAAGAGATGATTGAATTAGTGCGCCCACACTTCCAGACAGTGAAGAGGTTCTCTCCTATGGCAAGTAGAAATTCATCATCCGAAGTTTATTTAGTTTGCAAATTCCATACTCCTAAGCGTGGTCCTGATTGGCAGATTAGACCACAATTCGAGGATGCATTAGAGTCCCGTAAAGGTGGGCCGGAGCCGCTTGATGATGTCGAGCCAGTAAAATCCACTTTCAGAATTATGAAGAAGCGTACTCCTGAGGAGTAACATGTTCACATTCCTTTAGGCCTGGGGGAATCTTTCAATAAGATTAGAGAAATCCAGTCTGTTTATGCAAAATAAGCATACAAGGGGCCAGCCTAAAGATGAGAGGACAAAGTCAATTTTGTCTGATATGAAAAACCACACCAATGCGAAATCAGAAAATAATGCAAGACAGAAAGTGACTGATTTATTGCCCAATGAAGTAATTCACCGTGTAGAATTGGTAGTTCTTCGTCGGTATCCTCGGCGTCTGGTGAACTCTGCGAATTATACAGGTTCATTGGCCGCTGCATGTGGTAGAGATGAAACCGGTTTGGTAGGGATTGTCCTTTGGGGAGAGCAAGTAAATCGGGTGAAAGCGGGCGACGTAATACGAATTGAGAATGGTTGGTGCCGCTCAAGAGATGGTGAAATAATAGTGTCAACTGGTAGAAATGGTTCACTAATGATTCTTGACAGATGAACTCTGACTTCACGCAAGGATAAAGAGGGAGAGGTCGTGGCCGGGCTGCACTGAGGTGTAATATCATGTCTGAGCGAGCAACCGTCTGTACCGCTTCCGGAGTCCCACTAGTGGACAAAGGATCTACAACTTTCCCATGTCCATCATGTGGCGAATCAATTGGCCGCAGCCCTCGCTGCAGAAACCAAGGTGTCACTTACGTCTGCAGTAATTGTGGTTTCCAGGGACCTTAATAATTGGTGATTACTATGGGAATGGTCGCACTAACCTACAAGGTAATGCCAGATTCTGACGTCGACGACGTCTCTGCTGATGATATTGCTACACAGATACAAGCTCTCAAGGACGATGTTTACGACGTCCAACTTTGTGAAACTAAGCCACTAGCGTTTGGTTTGAAGTTTATTCAAGTTCATGTTGTCATGAACGACGGCTCCGGACTTTCGGACATTTTTGAAGACAACATGCGTGCCATCCGTGGCACCGGCGAAATCGAAGTTCTTTCAATGGGACTTCTTTGAGCCTTAGTAAATACTTCACCAATGAAGTAATTTCTTTACAATTGTTGTAATGGCGTACGCATAAACTCTCTTAGAAGAGTTGTAGCGTAACTACCGGATGGTAGTATGAATCTAAATCGGATACAAGCACCTTCAGGGTGCCATAAATCTCCATTTTGGACACCTTCAGTCCATTTGTCCCCCATAGTTTCCTCCCCAGCGATTGGAACCGGTTCATATTGGAATTCACTGAATGTAGTGACTAGAGGTCTTCGAGTTCCTTTAGTTGTTAGTCTCCCGATATCTTCAACCTTCCATGTGGTGTTGGCAAGTTCCATTTCGTCCAATACAGATTTCTCTATTTCTCCAACGAGACCTTCTGATCTTTCTAATCTAGAACCAGGTAATTGTCCGGTAACTACTAGTCTTCCCAACTTACAATTCCTCGAGATTCGATTCAGTGTCCTTTCTTCAACTTTAACCATAGACGAGGTTTCCAGTTGTCCATTTTCATCGACCCTTCCAACAATATCTCCTTCTACAGGAGATGATAGTGATATCTCTGCATTTATTCTAGCCCGAATGGTTTTGTTAAATGCCACAGACTGCAATGAATGAACAGTCATTAGTTGAAGATTATTAGGTAATTTTCTGAATGCTCCCACCCAGTCTTCGGGGTTAGCAACCAGATGCCTCAACATGTCTCTTTCAAATCCTAGCCAGTGTGGAATAATATCAAGTCCCTCTTGAGTAATTCCATTGTCACGAATATGTTTCCTAAAGCTGGCAACATCATCGTTTTCGTCACCCTCCATACTTAGGTAAGTCATAACAGCGCTCTTCCAATCATTTGAGATGACATGACGGCCAACAATCGGAGTAACAGGCCGTCCCGCTCCGAATCTTTGTGGTCCTATCCAATTTGGGAACAATCCATTGCCGAGATTCTCTTTCATTCCACTTTCGATTTCTGAGATTCTTTCCATGGCTTCGGAATCAGTCATCGGACTGCCATCTGGGTGGCAACATCCACGTGCCACTATTGTGAACCTGTTTCCTCTGTGGTTCCCAAATCCTAACTTCTGATGGGTTCTACCAATAATTTCAATTTCGACATCAGGTATACTAACCTGTGCGACCTTTTTGGTAGGTGCATCAATGATGAATACTTGCCTTGTTACCGCTCGCTTGTCTTTTGTCCCTGCAAAGAAAATTCGATTTCTTGAAATGCCACACGATTTAGCCAACTTACCAATAAAGCGATTTGTTTCCCAATTTGTTAGTGTGACATTTGCCGCAGTAAAGCGACCTTTTGGATCTAAACTAATCTTTGTTGAAATCTCTTCAACTCTGAAATCGGTAACTCTTGCTTTGAGGACTCCACCTATGCCTTTGCCTGAAACAGCGTAACCTGTTAGGCCAATGGTATTAGCGAGGCTATCCTCAGAGGACATGTGCTAACACATCTCAAATCTTAAGGCTAGAGAAGTCCCCTTGGATATCTCCAATGAGCTTCTTAAGAATGTCAGCAGGATCAGTCTTACCCTTGGTGCGGATGAAGAATTCAGGCTCATCCAAGTCAGGGTGTCCCGGGAAATAGTTGGCATAATCGACACCTTTGTGGCTGTTTAGCCTTTCACGGAGTATCTGTAGAGAGGTGTGAGACTCTCCAATAAAGCGAACACGGAGTTCGTTTGCATCGCGGGCGAGTACCTTAACTGGCATAGTGAACGATGCTGGCGTCCAGCCCCGCGTTCATGAACCTTTGGCCTCTTACAGGGTAAATCGGCCTCTGAATCGGGTCTATTAATCGAGAATTCCATGACTTTTGTACCCTTCTCGCTTTTGTACTGAATCGGGCCCCCGTGTTATGTGAGTGCTCCAAATATCGAGGAGAGATTGCGGGGCCAGTCCGCCACATTCCGCAAGTATTCTTGGCCGATACTAATCGTGTCAATCGCTTTGACTGCAGGTCTAGTAGTCGATTTGGCTTTCGTAGATACCCCTTCATTCCACACTGATTTGGCCGATTTCGCTCCAGAATCAGATTCAGCTGATGCACACGACCGAATAAATGAACAGTTCACGGAAGAAACTAGGCCGTTATTCGTTCACGTAACTAGGGATGACGGAGGGAATGTCCTCGATATCGATTCTTTGATTTTAATGAACACTCATCTTTCAACTGTTGAAGATAAAAGTGCTAGCATGGGAGATTTAGTTGAAAACTGGATTACCGGACCTTCAATTTTGCAAATTGCATTAGATGAGGAAGCGAATGGCACCCAACTATCAGACATTGCATCTTGGGAAGAAATGCTCAATCTTGTAATAGATGTTAACGAATCTGACTGCCCCGGAGATGTTTCGAAGCAGAGAGAAGTGGCACAATTCATTCTTGATGGGATGCTGAATAAGGACTTTGATGGTTCAGAGATTTGTCTATGGATTGAGACCAATGGAGAGAATGGTTCTGCTAGTGTTTCAGCATCTTCAACTCTTTGGATTCTAGAAATTGATCCAAGCCTAAGTACCGAAGAACGTAAAATCAAGGAAGATAAGTTACGTGACTTGTTCCATGAATTAAGCGAAAATTCAGAATTGAATTACGGAGTTGCATCTCTTGACTTAATTTCACATGACATCGATGAAGGAACCTTCGATAATCTTGCAACACTAATATTGCTCGCTGTTTTGGTAGTAGTTGTTTTGTTAGCAATTTCTTTCAGAAGTGTCAGAGGGGTAGTTTTCCCATTGGTTGGTCTTTCTTTTGCCTTGATATGGACATATGGTCTGTTGAATCTTTCAGGGGCTAGGTTTACTGCTTTAGAAGTGGCAGTTGCACCTCTGGTTCTTGGTTTAGGTATCGATTATTCTATTCATTTACAAAGAAGATACAATGCTTTCCGGGCAGAATTGGAAGATTCAGCAGAATCATGGCTTGCCTCTTGTGCACGCTTATCAACTCCTTTGGGACTTGCAGTCATTACTACTGTTGCAGCCTTCCTAGCCAACATTATGTCACCATTGCCTCCACTAGAAACATTTGGAATTGCACTTGCTGTTGGTGTGATATCTGCTTTCATTAACGCAACAGTAGTGGTTGGGGCGTTACATGTAGTCTTGGACTCATCTGGGAAAACAGTTCCTGCTGACCCAATTCGTATGCCAAGGTTCTCAAAGAAGTTGGTAGAATTTCAGCGCTCACAGCAAGCTATTGTTTTCATTATTGCACTGATTATTTCTGGTGCATCCATCTTCGGTGCTATGGGCTTAGAAACTGAATTCGATTTGACTGATTTCCTAGACGAAGAAATGGAGATTATGGAAGTTAGAGAAGACTTAGACTCAAGTTATGAAAGTGCAGGGTGGAAATTAATCTACGTTCTTATGGAACCAGATAATTCAATGTCTGAGATTGATTCTGACTTTGTTCTTTTGAATGAGATGCGAGGTCTGCATAATGATCTAGCCAATAATCACGATGTTGTAGGAGGTGGAGGTTCCGACGCAAGCCCTTCCTATGAAGGGCCTTACAAAGTACTGTACGACGCTGTAGACAACGACGTCATGTTTGGTGAAGAATTCGGTCTCGTAATTACGGGAGGAGATTTGAGGAGAGGTGTTGCAAGTCAATTCGATATGGGCGCTGCATTACAAAACCTGTCCGAGAATGACTCCATTGCAGATCCTTTCACTGGAGATTCTTGGTCGGATAGAATTGATAACACCGTCAACCTTGATGAAGATAAAATCATCCATATTCGAATCGAAGTGAGAGTCGATGCTTCAACTTCGTCTGAAACTAGTAAAGTCGTGGAATGGTTTGAGGAAGAATTGGGTGGTACCGATGATAACGGGAAGATGCGAAGCGAACTATCTGGTGTCGCTAATATCTATGTTACGGGGGACTTAGTTGCACTTCAGAATGTTCTAGATGGACTAAATTCGTCGCAGTTATCTTCAACAGCGATATCATTCATCGTGTCATTCATTGTACTTCTTCTACTAACCAGAAGGGCAGTTCCAGCATTAGTTGTCCTAACTCCTGTAGTTTTAGCAACATTATGGGTAGTAGGTTCAATGGTCATTCTTTCCTTGAAGTGGAATGTATTGACTGTGATGGTTACAGCTCTATCTCTTGGAATTGGTATTGACTATTCGATACATATGTGGCGGCGTTTTGAGGCTGAAAGAAGTCGTAGAGATGATGTATGGGAGGCTCTTGAAGAAACAATCTCAACAACAGGAGTAGCACTTGTATTGTCTGCTGGAACTACAGCACTTGGATTCTTAGTGCTTCTGTTTTCGCCTATGCCTGTAGTTCAGCAATTTGGATTAGTAACAGCCTTGACAGTCACCTTTTCTCTAATATTATCAATAATCGTTCTACCTGTGTTATTGATGATGGCAGAGAATACTTCAGGAAGCAGAGAGTGAATCAATAATCGCACTCATTTCTAAATCCTGTTCTCTACTAATCAAGCAAAGTGCTAGCCACGTGGTACAATACCCTAGAGCACTGACCTTTCTCTCAGCCCTTCGCTTAACCTCATCCGAATCGAGTTTGGCTTTCTTAGCTATATATCGAATCAAACGCTTCTCGACTTTCGCACGAGGGTCACTATCTGTGACCTCAGGTTTTGGTTTTATTACCGTTTGAGGGTGAATTGGCGTTGGAGGTTTCTCTACTGCATGAGATTCGTTAACAGCGGGGTCTGTCAATCTTGATGGCCTAGGTTGCCAACCAAGCGGTGCTTGAATGCCCTTAACTTCACAATTTGGACTAAGAGTTCCATCATTGTCCTTTATCCACCCTGCGAATGTTAGAGCCTTTATCGCATCATGAGCAGTATCTGTATCCATCCAGCCCATGTCAAATGAAAGAATTCGCTCCAGATCATCAGCAGTTTGATTGTCTCCCATCCTGAAACAGATTGCAAGAACCCTCTTGATATCCTCAGTTTCACTTGGCATGACATCTACTCCTGTTTGGAAAAAGACCCATCGTCTTCCAATTTCCATTTACCGATATGTTCTCCAGAGTAGTAAGTACCTTCCTCGAGATATTCATACTCTCCTCCACCAGGAAGTAATTCGAAGGATGATACCTTTTCAGGTTGTGGTTTCATATTTCCTGGTAAAGAAGAAAGTGATAATTTGGCCATCGCATCACTTATGTCATGCTTTGGAGAGTCAACCGGAACGCTTACTTTCTTAGGTGGAGGCCCTTTCTTAGGCTTCGAGGTTTTGTTATTACTTCGGTTTGCTTGAGGCGGTCCAGTCCGAGCTAAATTGTCTAGCACAGGCAATTCCTTTGTTCCAGTCAATTGATTGTTGTTTTTCCGACGTATGATTACCACCATAAACAAGAGTAGCAATCCAAATCCAGAACCAATACCTGCAATTAGTGAGTAGTTGAGTTCTTCAGGCCCGTCAAAGTCCTTCGAGAATGAGTTATCATCTTCATTTAATTCCCAAATTTGTTGGTCTTCATCAACATATATCTCCAGTGTCCAATCTCCTTCCGGAACAGCTACACCTACGCGTTTGATTATTCCTTGGTCGCTGGCCATTTGCCCTTGTTTAAAACGACCTACTAATGTTCTTTCATCACCGGAAACAGTGTAGACTGTTATGTTGAATGGTTGTTGCAAACTCTCTCCAGTATTCATTACCGATATTTCTACTCGAATCTCTTTTCCTGGCTCAGGATTACCTTCTAATTTGACATCTTCTAGTTCTATATTAGGGCCCACTGTAGATAATTGAAGCGTTAACCATGGTTCGATCAGAGATGAACCAGTTTCACTAATTAATCCCCAACCAGCATCATCATATCCTTCTGCCCAGCAATCGATGTGGGATTCAGGAGATAGTAAAGATGGGTCCCCTTGTTCTGAAAAATCAAAGTTGAATGAGAATAATGTTTTACCTTGAAAAACATTTGAAGGAGGCATCGATATACTGATTGGTTCCCATTGCAAATCTGTCGAGATTACTTGGCATGTAAGTTTTAATTCTCCAGTCCAAGAAACATCTTCATTGATATTAACTCCAATTTCAATATTTTCAAGATGATAACGAGAATATCCTTCAGTGCCAGTCTCCAATATGATAGGGCGTTGTGGGTCAATATCGAATACTGGCAAGTCATAGCTGCCGATTACTTTAGTTTCTAGAGGGTCCATGAATGCCACACTAATGTCGATCACACCACCCGTATTTGGCATTGGGATGGATGCATTGATTTGTCCATCGACTACGGAAACCGTACCTGCTCCAAACCAATCCTTTCCTTGTATCAATCCCCACCAACTTAGCGACAAATCACCTTGGTAAGGAATTCCAGAAAGCGAGTGCGTCACAATACCCTCGATTTGTATTGTTTCACCAGTTATTACAATACTCTCATTGGTTATATTCCCGGTGACCAATCCTGTAACATCACTAATACTGGTTATTGTGAAATCAAAATCTTCCGAGAATATCCAGAGGTTTTGGTAAATTACGGAACTACTACCATCTAAGTCTGTTATCGTTAACTTCACTTCTCCTTCATTCAGTACAGACCTGTCAACTTCCCACCCGGAGTATAGGGTTATTGAGATAATCATATTCTGCCCTTCAATATCATGATTACATGTAGTTCGGTCAGAGTCAATTCGGTAATCTAGAGATGAACACGTCATGTCTGCCACGTTGTAAGTGACTCCAAAGTCTGAATCGTCACCTAATTCAACTTTCATCGAAATTATATCGTAAATTGAGTTTGTATCGGTTAATGTTACTTGCCAACTAATATCTCTAGAGACTTCCCAGTATTGTGTCTGTTCTGCATTTGAAATAGATTCAACAACGGCATTTTGCGCATCCCTTGTCGTCCACCAAACCGTGTTGTTAGTAGTGGCAAGACCTGCATTGTCAGTCCCAACGACTCTGAGGTACACATATTGATCATCAGCGTTTACATTATCTGATTGGCTTGCATTAATCCACCATAAACTACCATTATTTTCTAATGTGTAATTGATTTCTCTAAACTCTTGTTCTTGCGGTGCCCCATCTAGGATGCCACCATCAGATCCGTCATCTAATCCTTCTACCCAAACTTCGAGGGCTATATTACTAGATATGAATCCAGATGTGTCTGCTATCAATAAAGAAAGCTCCCGATTTTCGATACTATCTACATAAGTTCCAAGTGCAGGTATACTAGAAAGTATGACCGGATTATCATTGTCCAGAAGTAGGTTCCATGAATTGGAATTACTCACTATCAGTAATGGTTGATCACTTCTTGATTCTAAATGGATATCAACATTTCCTGAAACATTGGATGGTAAACCCCAGGTTATTGTATCGGTTTGACCTATGGCTATATCTGTCCAAGGAGTTGTTTGGTTGACCCATTCAACATAGGAATTAGTTTCAGGGTCAATTACATGGATGTTGAACGTAACTCTTGATTGCAGATTACCACTTGTCAATGTCTTTCCAGTCTCCGGGAATGAATGATTAAGTTCGATTTGCAAAGGATATCCTCCAGTGGTAGCATCTCCAACTGAATTGTTGTTGATTCCAGTGATGTTAACGTGCAGTGTTCTGTCGATTCGGATTGTGCTTGTATGAATATATTCCAAATCCTCAGCACCAGATGTCCCAACTTTAGCGCATAGATGTGAAATCTCAACTTCTGAACCACTGGTGTTGCCAGCGATAGTTAGGTCCCCTAAATCGAAGGACCAGTCAACCAAGGTTTCACTTATGGAAGAACTATTTACTATGCCGGAACTCTGAAGGAAAAGATTCATACTATCATTTTCAGTAAAACCATTTTCATAAGACATTCTAGACCAATGACTCGATAATGCTCCGCTCGAATCACAAGGAGCCAATTCTAGGAACATCTCGCCTGATGAAGATGATGTATCGTGACTTGTCTGAATTGTCACTGTATCACCTCTTGGATTTAGTACTGAGGGTAAAGTTGATTCAAATGCAGCATGCTCTGCATGAATTGTCATAGAATCGAGATTAGGCTCGTCCCAATTGCTTAGATTAGTCACAGTCATCTTTATTCTATACTGAACAAAGTTAGCATAATCATCTAAGTCGATATCAGTGGTGCCAAGTGGGAATGTTGTGTTCACTGTAGAATCGCTACCAATCCAACCCATAGCAGTTAATCCAGCGTATGTTCTGGCTGCTCTGTATTGGAATCCAATCACACCTTCGGGGGAATTATTGCCCTGTAAATCAAACTGAACGGGAACGGCTCTACCATTGACATTCGGTCGCAAATCGATACCAGGTGATATTATCCAGCCCGAATGTGTCGATGAAGCATTTTGGTATTCTGTATTTTGCGAGAAACTCTGCTGCCAGGTATTGTAGGGGTAAGCAGAGGTATCTCCAGATGCCCAAACTATGCTGCCATTGATTTCTTCTACTTCTAAATCGAAGTGTCCATTAGAACCTATGTCTATTCCATTCGACCATGTGTCCTCTATGGGATTCCAGTGATACACTGTTCTTTTCGAACCACCATTGTATCCGCCGACTAACACGATTTCGTCATTTAGAACGGTCCCGCCCCAACCAAACATCCCAACCGGTAGAGCTGACAGATTAGTCCAGGTATCTGTTGGAGGGTCGTATCTCTCAACATAATCTAGTCCCTGTCTATTCCAAGTCTGTGTGCCTTGGAATCCACCCATTGCATACAATTGTCCATGAAAATTAATCAATTCAAAAGATGCTCTTGCCTGGTTCATGTCCGCCATTCGTGTCCAATTGTCGTTGACTGGATCGTAACGGAATGTCTTGTTTGTAGCATCATTTCCTGAAGGATTTCTTACTCCTCCTGCATAGTATAGGTAGCCATTATGTTCCGCCATTCCTCCAAGCCCTCTTTCTTGCGTAGAAGGCATTGGAGTGCCATTATACCAAGTATCGTTGCTAAGATTGTGTATCTGCACTCTGCCTGAGGGGTACTCAGCAGGGTTACTACCTCTTAGCCAGTCCCCTACTACGAAGATTAGATCTCCAACAACTTCTGCTTCACAATATTGCTGGGTGTAAAGCATATTGAATGACGGTTCCCAAGTTTTGTTTCCATTTGTTAGTATTTCGACTACATCTGTAGGAGTTTCATCATTATTTTGCGCAGGGTTAGGGTCAAAACGACCCCCCATCAACCACACTTCATCCAGCGTATCTACGACTGCAGTGCATGCCCCTGTCCTACTGAATGCAAGTAATTGTGAGGGCGTAGTCCACTGAACACGAGGGCGGGTAATATGTGATTCTCCATCTGGCGTGGTATATGTTCCAGATTCAACATAACCACTTTGATTGAATTGATTGTCATGATGGAAAGTTTTAGAAATTTGAATTTCAGAAAACTCATTTCCGGAAATTGTCCATGCTTGCATTACAAAAAGAGATACGACAAAACATGCCAAAAACTCCCTTCGCATAGCCGACCTGATGGGTCTGAAGGGTTTCATAATTGTGTAAAGGAAATTGTCTCAAAAGGGGAGGGTTCATTTCCTACGGGGTTATGCCCGGCTCGGAATGTCACGAGATTACATCGCCCGCGACCCCCGGACAGGCCGTCCAATCAATGTTGGACAAGGCCGCCGTAAGTCGAAGCGTAGCGATTTGAAAGAAGGTCCTTGGATGGCAATACCGCAACAGGCGGTCATCCCCTTGGCCACCGGAGAAATTGAAACATATCGTGTGGGATGGAAAGAAAAAGACTACCATATGACCCGACTTGATGGTATCAAAGCATTATCAATTCTTTCTGGTGCGTTAGCACATGATGGTCATTCGATATTGGTTGATAGTTTAATGCATGACGACCCTGAAGTCAGAATTGCAGGGCTGTATGCCCTACCTTCTGTTGCTGAAACTTGTCCTGATGAATTATTTGACCATCTTTCTGTTCTACTTGATGATAAAGATAAATCTGTAAGATTAGCTGCTAGCGGCTGCTTGAAATCAGTAGCACCAATTTTCCCTTCTGCCACTGAAGGGACATTGGCATTCGAATTACGGCATGAAATAAAGTCCCGCCGAGATGCTGCATTTTCAGGTCTTGGAGACTTATGCCAAACCTGGCCCGAAGTCGCATGTGATCACATTGATGAGTTGCTACAGGAAGACTCCTTAGCTTTGAGAAGGAGTGCAGCGGGGCTGTTACGCAGAGTTCTAGCCAAAGGTGGAGCAGCCGCATGGGATTTGATTGGATGGGCACTTGAGGATGAAGACGTAGAAACCCGACGTCAAGCCTCAAAATGTCTTGTTCCACTAGCACACAGGGAACAAAGAATAGCTACAATTTTAGCAGAACGTGCTATTCTAGATTCTGATTCTAAAGTTATGCTTTCTGCAATCAAGTGCATAGAAGTTCTAGATACCGATCATGGACGTGCCAGAGACCTTGTTCTGGCTGGTTGTTCTCATAAGAATACAAGTGTCCGTCTTGCTTGTGTCAAGATTCTACCTCGTTTGATGGGTGATGATATCCTTCGTAACCATTGCAATGCATTATTGAGAGAAGAAACAGATCCAATTATCCGAAAGGAACTCAAACAAATGACTTTCGATGCACAAATTGAAGGTACTGAAGACCAGAAGAATGCCTTCTTGGCTCCTGCTCCAAAGGTGCCAGAGATTGACCGTGAAATAGCAGAGTCTCAAGGTAAAATCGTGGGACTGGGAGAACTTCCTCCTCCTGATGCCGATGCAGACAAGACACGACATGGTTAAGAGGGGGCTGCCGGTCGGCGAATCGCTTAAGGTGTAGTACTCATGACTGAGAATACGTTCAATGACAAAGAGAAGCAGTTCGAAGACCTGTGGGACGGCATCACACCAAAGGGTGTAAACCGTAACAAGTCTCTAAAATTCCGTCAGTACATTCTGGAGCATGTTCGCCAGATGAAGAAGCCACTCAACCGTGAAAACGCATTCAAGTATTGGATGGGTGTTCTAAAGGCTGAAGCTAAGGACAGCGAAAACTTCTGATCGTGACACGGGGGTCACCCCCGTCCCGGTGGCCCAATTAGGGAAGGGACGGACCGAGGGATCCAAATGTTCACAACAACTCCATTCTCCGCTTGGGGATTAAAAGATGAATTACAAGCAGGCCTAGTCAGTAATGGTTGGGAATTTGCAACTCAAGTGCAAAAGGATACCATTCCTATTGCATTACAAGGTAAAGATGTGATTGGCCAAGCCCGAACTGGTTCTGGAAAGACAGCAGCATTTGGGCTCCCAACAATGAATTCATGCCAGCCTACTGGTGAATTACAAGCACTGATACTAACTCCTACTAGGGAGTTGGCAAATCAGGTTGCTGAAGAATTGAACACTATTCAAGGACAATCCGGTCTCACTATAATGACTGTTTATGGAGGGACTGATTTAGAAAAGCAAGCCCGTGCTTTGAAGAAAGGTGTCGACATTATTGTTGGAACACCTGGGCGAGTCATGGATATGACTGAAAGAGGTCATATCGACCTTACCAAGCCAACATCTTTCGTTCTCGATGAAGCAGATAGAATGCTTGACATGGGATTCTTCCCAGACATCATGTGGGTTATTGAGAAGATGACTGGAAGGGAACAAACTCTTCTATTCTCTGCAACTTTTCCACAGGAAATCATTGATGCCGCAAATGAATTCATGAACGAACCGGATTTCGTTCTAACAAATACTGAGAAGTTGGACATACCTCCAATTGACCAATATAGCGTCAGAATTGGCCGTGCTAACAAATTGTGGGTTGTAGGACGACTACTATCGCGAATGAGTGAAGAAGATCAAACAATAATTTTCACTAACACAAAAAGGATGGTTGACTTAATTGTTCAGCGACTCAAAAAGCACAGATTCGATGTCGAAGGCCTTCATGGAGATATGTCTCAAAATCAGAGAGAGAAAATTATATCCAACTTCAAAGATGGAAATTCAAGCGTAGTTGTAGCAACAGATGTTGCTGCTAGAGGAATTGACGTTGATGGTATCACTTTGGTAATCAATTATGATGTTCCTGACGATGTCGACAATTATGTCCACCGTATTGGGAGAACCGGTCGTATCGGACGCAAAGGAGAAGCCTGGGTTTTAGTTGGCAGAGATGACATTCCTCAACTAAACAAGATTATTGCAACACACTCTCTAGAAATTGTTTCTTCAGAAGCACCTGAACTTCCTGATGGCATCAGTAGAGACCCTGTCAAGAAACAGGAAGATAATGCTGAAGCAGCAGATGTTTTCGGAATGGTTCCAATAAGACTAGTCACTACTTCGATGTCCAAATTTGCAATTGTAAATGAGATAACAACTTCACTGAAATGCCCTGAGTTAGCGGTTGGCGACATCGTGATTCATGATGACCACACTGTTGTTGAAGTGCACAATAAGCACGCTTCCCTAGCTGTAAGGTCATTCAATTCGAAAGGTATTGATTCATCAATAATCGAGTCTTGATTATTCTTCTTCATCTGAAGGTTTGTCTATTGTAATTATAGTGCTAGCAATACCAAGCATACCTAGTGTTGCAAGAGACCATGATGACTGTATCTCCTGGGCCCATACATCTCTAGCATCGCCGCAGTCACCAGTGACACTGGAATAAAATTCGCACGCCTCAACAGTTTCTTTTGCTAGCATTGCATCTTCATCAAGCCATACATTGGCAAATGCGCCAAGGATTAAGATCACTGACAATGCTAATGCAGCCTTGTGAATGTTACTCCAATTATTTCGATAAATGAATTTCCACTTTCCTTTACCGGATGCCTGTTCTTTTCTGATTAAATCTCCCGCATTTACCCATTTGAACCAAGCAAGCCACATCAGAATCAGAACTATCAGGAATCCCCATTGGTAAACAAAAGCATGGAAATCATGCATTGGTTGCTCACAGCCAATCATGTTAGGATTCTCTGCACATCCAGACATTGCTAGCGGGTACAATACCACTAGTCTAGCAATATTCAAAATGTAAACGATTACACATGCTACAACTGCACTCTTTATTCGCAACCTTTGTGGCACTCCACTACTCATCATAATCAGTACAGTGATGAATAACATCTCATGAACTCCAGCGCATTCATCTGAAACGTAAAGTCGTATTTGGTCTGCCCAGAAATCCGGGTGCCTCAACGTGACAAGTGTTGTCCATCCATTGTACTCTGATAGAGTTGCAGTCCCTGGACCATAAATCAATTCTAGCAACTGATACCAAATCCAGGCTTCAGATTCTTGAATGACCCCCAATGTGTTGGTTGGCTGAGTAATGAACCAGTAGAACATTTCAACGAGTAACAGTGCTAATGGAATCCGCAAATAACCTTGAGCAAGTTTTCCAACTTCACCCCAAGAAAGGTCTTCGACCTCCTCTAGTAGTGGCTTGGATTCCTCGGCCATGTTACTCAATAATCCACCTTATTGATGAACTCTCACTTGTACGAGGGTTCAAGTTGCCTATCCCTTCGCCTAAATCGTGGAACCGACTCACAAGCTAGATGTGTTGGGACATTACTGTCCTGTGCCTGTAAGTCAAGCAAGAAAAGCCCTAGTCGATTTAACTCAAGGAGATGTGCTGATGGTTATAGCAGATGATCCTGAAACAATGCATGATATGCCAATACTCGTAGACAGGCTCGGTCATCATCTAATCGATGTCCTCAAATCTGCCGGCGAATTACGTTTCATTATCGAGGTGAAAGATTGAGTATCGACGAGGTTCCGAGCGAGGCAAAACTTCCTACCCGATATGGTGATTTCAATATCCGCGTATTCAATGAATCAGAAACCGGTTTTGACCACGTCGCTCTTTCACTGGGCCAAATGACTGGGCCAGACCCTGTTCTAATGAGGGTACATTCAGAATGCCTCACTGGTGATGCATTTGGTTCTCTTCGTTGTGACTGCGGGCCTCAATTAGATGCTGCTCTAAAAGCAATATCTGAGAAGGGTTGGGGTGTAGTTCTCTATCTGCGACAAGAAGGAAGAGGAATTGGTCTTCATGCAAAGATTCAGGCCTATCATCTTCAAGACAGAGGGGCAGACACTTTAGATGCAAATTTAATGCTCGGATTACCTGGTGATGCTCGTAACTATAGAATTGCAAGTACTATGTTGGATTCCTTAGGAGTCAATGATGTTAGCCTCCTTTCAAATAATCCTGATAAGGCAAAACAACTCAAGGAATACGGAATCAATGTCGTAGAAATGGTGCCATTAATTGTCGGCGTAGGAACTGGAAATCGTGATTACCTGCAGACCAAGGCTGATCGCATGGGCCATGATATCAATTTTAATGGTGATTAAGTGGTTCGTATAGATGCAACATATGATGGCGATTTACGCTGTACAGCAACTCATGAGCCATCTGGTGGCAAACTGATTACTGACGCACCAGTAGATAATATGGGCAAGGGAGAATCATTCTCTCCAACAGATTTGCTAGCGACTTCCATGCTTACGTGTGTAATGACAATTGTCGCAATCAGGGCTGACTCCAAGGAGATTGATGTCGCTGGAATGACAGGAAGTGTTGAGAAAACAATGGCTGCTAGCCCACGCCGTGTTGCAAAACTCGAAGTTGTAGTCAACCTTCCTTCAGGTATATCTATGGAGGACCGTGCATGGTTGATTACTGAAGGTTGCAATTGCCCTGTCTGTGTATCGGTTAGTGAATCGATGGAAGTTGATGTCACATTCCAATGAGTTGGTATTATGCTAAACAATGCGCAACACTGGAATGCAGCGTACAATGATGCCGAAACAACTCAGTTAGGTTGGTATCAGAAGGAACATGCAGTCTCAATGGATCTAATCTCATCTTGTGATGGGAAGAAGATTATCGATGTTGGAGCCGGAGCTACAACACTTGTCGACACATTACTTTCTAACGATTATGAGGTTACTGTACTGGATGTTTCATCAGAAGCGCTTAGGATCTTGTCGAAGAGACACGGAACTAATATGCAATATATTCAAGGCGATTTGACCAATGAACTCAAATTAGGCATTTTTGATATCTGGCATGACCGAGCAGTCTTACATTTCTTGTTGAAAGAAAGCGAGAGGCAATCCTATGTTTACAATCTAGAATCGTGCATTTCAAGCGGTGGTTTTGCAGTTATCGAAACCTTCTCTACCGATGGGGAACAGATGTGTTGTGGCCTTGATTTACACACATATGATGAAGCAATGCTAACTGATTTACTAGGTGAAAATTGGACTCTAGTTGATTCAATTAGACACACACATATCAATCCATTTGGCGGAGAGAGACCGTACATTTCTACTATATTCAAACGACTTTAACTTTTGATACCCGGAAGAACTACTATCTCCTAAATTCTGTAGAGATGATAATGAGAGTTATTGCTTTTCTAATGGTTTCAATCATTTGCCTGTCACTGTTTTGATTGCACTAATAGTTCGAAAATAGTTTTCAGGCTAAGACCCAAAAAAGAAAAAGAGTAATCGAACGCTTACATAGGGGGCTTCATGCCTCTAGGCCTGAAAATTACCCACTTCATCTGCTTTATCAGATTCCAGTAAAAACGGAATCCTTTAGCTATTGATTTGAAAGGGTGTCTAATTATGTTAAAGGGATTGCCAACTCCTTTGAGAGGGTACATGAATTGATCAATCATGTTGGGTTCAATGTATTCGTCTACCCCATATACTGACGGACGCTTATCTTTAGGCATGTGATATGTTCCAAATATTTGGTCCCACAGAGGAATTGCTGCACCATAATTTGTCCAAATCGCTTCCGCTTCATTGCTATGGTGCCAATGATGCATTTCTGGAGTTCCCAAAAATGGGTGTAACCATCTGAACCTGAATCTGACATTTGCATGTAATAGAAGTCCTAACAGGATTTGGAAAATGGCGAATAGTCCTGTGATTTCCGGACTGAATCCTGCTGCGACTAGGAATGCAAAGGCTGGAGCGATCAAAGTTCCATCAAATGGATGTGCTCTAAATCCACTAACCCAATCAAGGTGTTCAGTCGAATGATGCACTGCATGAAATTTCCACAATACTGGTATTTCATGATAGAATCTGTGTGTCCAATAACCTACAAAATCGAACAATAGAAACCCGACTACAGGTAACCATTGACTCGGTATTTCAGAGACTAATGGTCTAATCAACAATCCCGGGATCCAGGCAAATGAAATAATTGCAACAATTACTGCAGCAATCAAACCAAGTAAATTCAACAATGGAGATGAAAATGCATAACTTACATCTAATTTGTAAAGGGGTCGTCGTACTTTTTGCCCCCGATGGCGAGGAAACAATTTCTCTACAGGGACTATTAGAATAAACAGAACTAGTGCTACGACCAAACCTTCCGTTGAATAGTACAACGCTCCTCCAACTATCAATAATGAAAGTAAACGAATAAGTGCTACACCAATCCATCCTCTTTCTTTTGTTTGGGGCACTTCTACTGGAACAAAATCTATTCTCTCTGAAGGAAGAGGTTCGAACTTGGTCTGTTCTTCCACATAGCGTATTTCGCACAGTAGTATTTGTATCTCACTCGTGGTATCTTTCAATGCACACCTTTGAGAACCGAGACCTCTTGCGACAACTATGGCCAAGATACTGATGATCACTGCAACTTCCGATAACAACCTCGCTCTTGCCGGGAAATTTGCTGATGCTGCACGTGAAATGGGACATGAAGCAGACATAGTCAATCTTGCGGAATTAGATTTTCCTATGTTCACAGTTGCTCGTTCTAAGGAATTAGATGTAGTTCCTGGAATGGCTGAACTAAAGGCTGCAATGTCCTCTGCAGATTCCTGGATGGTTATTGCCCCTGAATATAATGGTTCAATGCCTCCAACTCTAAACAATGCGGTTGCATGGCTCAGTACACAGTGGAAAGATTTCCGTGCTTTATTCAATTCCCGTAAGGTTGGTCTTGCAACACACAGTGGTGGCGGTGGCGAACACGTGATCATGGCAATGCGCCAGATGTTCTCTTATCTCGGATGCAATGTATTGGGACGTAAGTTGGCTTCAAATAAGGATAAAGAGGCTAACCCTGAAACTATTGAGGACATGCTTAACCAACTTGCCAACTGAGATTTCGTAGTAGAAATTACTATCACATATGGGCCTACAGTCTGCTCTATGGAGAATAACGAGTGTTTCATCACCACTATGGGTGAAGATTGGGAAAGAATCGAAGATTGCAATGTTCACATGAACGTAAAGCGTCGACTACAGCGCACAGTTATTCGTGGCAATGAAGGAGATGACCTTCTTGATGAAGGTGCAGAATCCGCAGTTTACACAATCACGGGTAAGATGGATATGGACCAGTACAAGAGAATCCTAGCTATTTTCCGAAAAGATCAGCCTATATTCCACGACCCATTCGAAGACCGCCAGATGAAGGCAGTATTCTCAAGTATTGATTATGACAGTAGGACTGGAGAATTCGAGTTCATTCTAGTCGAAGATGCTGAGCAAGACGAAATAATGTCTTGATCACAGTAGCGGTCCAAAGTGAACGCCCGCTGCAATCAATATGCTTGAAGCGATTACAATCAGTACGTTATCATCGATTGGTCCAAACTCGTAGCGCTCAACAAATGAAGCAAGAGCACCAGAAAGTGCTCCCCATAATGGAATTGAAGGGTCTGCATTCTTACCGATTAGGTAGCCAAGAGGAATACAAAGAATCGCCATTCCAAGATTACCCCATGCACTCTTGGTTCGTTTTGCAAACATCTTGTTGCGAATAATTCCAGTAACTCCATCTCCATATGCCATGAATAGGGCTGGAAGAATCGCCAGCCAAGCATCATCCAAGTAATGCCACAGAGCGAATACTGAGATTCCAAGCATAAATGCAAACGTTGCATCGTTCATGTTCTGTTCAGTTTGCATCCACCAGAGTCGTCTATTCATCATGTGAGCAGCTGCTAAGCCGGCTGCACCGAGAAGTCCGCCTAGAAGTGGATATATTGGGTCTGTGAATACTATTGGGCACAATATTAGCGGAACTCCACCCGCTACCATATGTGCGACTTTGCGGTTGTAGTAAACAGCTACCATGTTCTCGCAGCCTTTCGACATCAGGTATGCATGAAACGGCTTTATTGCCATCACTGTGATGAACGCAAAAGCCCCTAGGCCGAGAAACCATAGCAACTGAGAATCGACAGCCATGCTTGTGCGTTAACGCACTCAGTGCATAATGGTGTTTAGGATAAATATTCAAATACGTGGCCTTAGAACGAAAATTGTGGTAGTCAAAGAAACAAAGAGTAGTCTCCGTTCAGCCCTAGTAATCGGTTTCTTCCTAGGTTTTTGGGGAATAATTTCTGCAACATCTACTCATCTTGAAGGTTCTAGCGATACATTCTCGATTCTGATTAATTATTCATTAATGATGTCTATTTTTCCTGCAGTCGCTATGGTTGGCGCCTATGCGAGTTCCAACTTAGGACTTACCAAATCTGACGCTTTTGGTTCTGCTATTATTAGTTCGACAATTGGAAATGTTCTTGCCCAGCTTTTCGGTTTCTTGATAATTGTTGTCAGCGTCTATGAGGACATCAGTGCCTCTGAATTATCTGAATCAATATTAAGCGTAACCAGCCTAGTAATCGCAGTCATCGTTGGTTTCTTAGCTGGCCTATTTCGAGTTTTAGTAACCAGTTACAATGAACCAGATCAATACTTTGATGAAACTGTAGAAGAGTTGGAAGTAAAGGGGCCTGCGACTCAGGACACTACCAAGAGGATAGTTATGCAAGTCATTGAAATCGAACGCAGATTGACAGATGTAGAAACTACTGTCAAATCTGAAAGATTGACCAACCTTCTCTACGGGCAGAGATAGTCACACTGCGCCTGCAAACATCAACCATCCAATGTTCATGATGATTGCTGGTGCGGTTAGGAACATGATTGTAATCATGATCGGGAATAGGCTGACAATGAAAGTCATTAGGAAAATGACTGCCATTACCAGCACAAACTTCACCGCTGTGGCCGAGTTGTTTTTCTTGAAGGTCTTTGCAATTTGTATTTGCTCCATGCACTATCCATCGTCGGTCCACATATTAAGGCCTGTTTCAGACTAAGGGATTTCAGAAATATATTCGATGTATTTCTTTACCATCAGTATATCAATAACAATGCGTATATGCGAATTTGATAATTCTGACTGATTACACAGCGCCTGCAAACATCAACCATCCAATGTTCATGATGATCGCTGGTGCGGTTAGGAACATGATTGTAATCATGATCGGGAATAGACTGACAATGAAAGTCATTAGGAAAATGACTGCCATTACCAGCACAAACTTCACCGCTGTAGCCGAGTTGTTTTTCTTGAAGGTCTTTGCAATTTGTATTTGCTCCATGCACTATCCATCGTCGGTGCACATATTAAGGCCTGTTTCAGACTAAGGGATTTTCAGAAATATATTCGATGTATTTCTTTACCAATCTGTATATTTATTTCGCATGCAAATTAACTTGAGCAAGATAGCATTGAGCATCCAACACGATGCCTTGCCCACTCTGGACGCTTTTGATACCATTCAGTCTCCTGTTCTGGATGTTCATCATATGGTGACTTCAATAAATCGAATATTGATTCACAAACCGAATAGTCTTCTTTTTCTGCAGCATCGATAGCCAACTGAGCCATCCAGTTACGAAGAACATACTTCGGGTTGTTTAGTCGCATCAATTCTCGTTCTGGATTGGAATTTACTCTAGTCCACCATTTCGCCAGCCATAAGTTCCATTCAGTTGCAGGAATATTCTCATCATCATAAAATGCGAACTTTAGCTCAGTTATGTCCGGTTGCTCAATTTTACACAATTCTCTGAAAAATATGGTCATGTCAGTTTCGACTTCCTGTAACAATACATTGAGTTCAGAAATCAATTCATTGTCTGATTCAGCAAACTCTGAAATTCCTAATTTGGCAGCCCACATGTTGTCATTGCATTCTTCATAACTTGAAATATAGAACTCTAAAACTTCTTTCAACCTGTCAGGGCTATCCATTAACGGTGATACAGCCTCAAGTAATCTTGCTAAATTCCAGGCCCCTATTTGTGGTTGATTGCCATATCGGTATCTTCTGTGAGATGAGTCGGTAGTATTGGGTGTCCATCCCGGATTGTAATCTTCGAGCCATCCATATGGTCCGTAATCGATAGTTAGTCCGTGAACTGACATATTGTCAGTATTCATTACTCCGTGAACAAAACCAACGCGCATCCAGTGAGCAATCATTTCTGCAGTATTCTTTGCAATTACTTTAGTCCACTGAATTATCCCTTCATCAGATTCTACATTGCACTCAGGGAAATGGTTTTTCACAGTGTGTTCTACTAATGTGCGTAATGTTTCATTATCTTTCATCAAACCATGAATTTGGAAACTTCCAAACCGGATAAAACTAGGCGCTATACGGCAAACAACTGCACCTGGTTCAAATTCACGATTTCCATCATACATCATGTCCCGCATTATATCTTCTCCTGTAGTAACAAGTGATAACGCTCTAGTTGTAGGCACTCTTAGGTGATGCATTGCTTCACTGCATAGGAACTCCCTAATCGATGATCGTAAAACGGCTTTACCGTCTGCGAAACGCGAGTATGGCGTCTTTCCTGCTCCTTTCAATTGTAATTCAAGAATCCCAGAATCGGTTTCAACCTCACCTAGAG
>JAOMTZ010000019.1 GCA_028356125.1 Candidatus Poseidoniaceae archaeon | reverse complement strand
GTTGGCGCTTTAGTATGCGCAGGAGCCGAATCTGTTGGTTACAAAGGTCTTGCAACATTCGAATTCTTGCGTGATAAGAATGGAGACTTTTACTTCTTAGAAGTTAATCCTCGTGTTCAAGTTGAACACACTGTTACCGAATTAATAACGGGCCACAACTTAGTTGAGTTAGGTATTAGAGTTGCACAGGGTGAAAGCCTACCACTCACTCAAGATGACATTGTGATTCGTGGTCATGCAATCCAATGTAGGTTGAATGCAGAGGACACCACAAATTTCGTTCCATCACCTGGTAGGATTTGGGAATGCCATTTCCCATCTGGGTTTGGTATTAGATGTGACACACATGCGCACCCAGGGTATGAGATGCCTGGTTGTTTCGACAGTCTACTGGCTAAATTACTAGCATGGGGGCCAGACAGAGAATCTGCAATACGTCGTATGAGGACGGCTCTTGATGAAACCATAATCACAGGTGTGGATCATCTTATTCCGCTTCATAGAAGGATTATGGATGAGAAGGATTTCTTAGCTGGAGACATCACTATTGCATATATTGATGAGCATCAAGACCTACTGGGATGATCTGAATGGATGTCCTTATAGTTGGCAGTTTGGCCTACGATTCTTTGGAAACACCATTGGGTTCTAGGGATGATGAGTTAGGCGGTTCAGCATCATATGGTGGCTTTTCGGCATCATTCCACATGAGGAGAATGCAAGGTAATGGAGTTTCATTGGTTGGAGTTATTGGAAATGATTTCAAATCAGAACATCTTGATTGGTATACAGAATCCGGCTTAGAGATTAGCGGAATCGAAACTAGTGATGGTCAAACATTCAGATGGAAAGGGTCCTATCATGGAGACATGTCAGAGGCTGTAACACATGAAACACATCTCAATGTGTTTGAGCATTTCCAACCTAAGGTTCCAGCAACCCACACTAAACCAAAGGTGCTAATGTGCGCTAATTTACATCCTTCTTTACAATCGTCAGTATTGTCACAAACCGATGCGCAGAGGCTATCGATTTTGGATTCGATGAATTTATGGATTAATATTGCTCATGATGAGTTATTAGATGTGATCAAAAAAGTCGATATCGTTGTACTGAATGATGGTGAAGTTAGAATGCTTGCTTCAGACGACAACCTAATTCGTGCCGCAAAGAAAGTACTTGAGATGAAAGAAGGCGGCATTCTAGTGGTTAAGAGAGGTGAACATGGCGTGCTGGCATTACATCCTGATGGGTTGATTTCGATGCCTGCTTATCCAACACTCAACTTGACAGACCCCACTGGATGCGGTGACTCGTTTGCAGGAGCAATGGCGCAGTTTTTGACTCAGGGAACTGGCTCTGTTGGTTATGATGAATTAGCAGAAGCATTGGTTCATTCAACAGTTACAGCATCCTTTACTATCGAAACATTTGGAACAGAAAGAATTAGGAATTTGTCAGTTGATGAATATGATTTGAGGCTGAAGGAGTTCAGACGAATCTCTAAGACTTCTTGATTGCAGTATACTCAAGAACAGGTCGTAACTCGCAGAGGTATGACCGTACTCAATATCGCAATGGTTGGTAGTGACGACTTGGCCAAATCTATTGCCAAGGCCACAGATCAGCGAGATGTACACACCTACGTCAACAAGGAGTCAGGGCCAGATGGTGCAAGGATTCTTTCTATCATCCGTCCAGCCAAAATGCCTGAAAGAATCCGTCCATTCTTCAATTCATTATGTGCTGCAAGAGTTGGGCTAATCGAAGTCACAGGCGTTGATGCAACATTTGGAGAAGTGCTTGTAGGGTTCGCTTCCGCAGGAATCGAAAAAGGAATTTTCGTGATTAACCCTGCAGATGGTGAATGGATTGATGAAGATCAAGTAAAGGGTTTCATGTCTCAAGCAGGTCTTTCTGGATGGAAGCAATGCGGCACCGATGGCATCGAATTAAGAGAGGCGCTATACGGGTTAATGGATGAGATTTCAGGAGACCTCGAGTCTGCAAAGAAAGAGCCTCTAGTTGTGCCAATAGACCAACATTTCAATGTCAAAGGAATCGGATTGGTTGCGATTGGGTATGTACAAGCTGGCTCGGTATCAGTTCACGCTGAATTGCAGTTACTCCCTGCAGAAGGTCCTGGTACGGTCAAGAGTCTACAAGTTATGGATGATGATGTTGAAGAAGCGGTGGCTGGGGACAGAGTCGGGATCGCATTACGTAATACCAAGGAAGACCACCTAACCGGGGGTTCACTAATTGTCCATCCAGCAGTTGAAGATAAGAATAAGGGGATTTCAATTCCGCTATCTTTAGAAAAGCACGAGAAGAGTTCTCTAGAATTATCAATTTCTCCATTCCAAAAGCGAGTTTTAGCGGTTGGAGATGTAGTGCACGCTAGTGTTGATTTACAATTTGTCGTCGGAAGAGTAGAATCGATAGACTCAGGGCTGGAAGTGACTTGGGAATCTCCATTATTTATCCGTAAAGAAAACCCACCAACTGTGATAATTGCTCAACTTGATTCCAAGCCGAGAATCATGGGTAGCGCTAAACTATCTCGGCTGAACTGAACTACTGCCAAGAACGGCCCCCCTATGGGGGGGCCAAACGGTGGATTCATAACCTCGGGTTCAAGTTCAACGGTTCGGGATGCATATGGACACGAAGCCAGAGGGGCTCAGTGTCATAGGAGATCGGGTTAATTTCCGCTCCTTGTCACTAGAGGGAGTTCGAGGTAGGGTTAGGGCAACCCTTACCGAGAAACAGGTGTCCTTTGAGTCGAAGTCTGGACATGCATTAGACATCAAGTTAGATGCGGTAAAAAGAGTGCATCATCATCACACTACTTTAGTTCCAGGTTGGCTTGCAGTCGTCGGCTTAATCCTTATCTGGGTGGCTTGGAGGGGAGTCACAGGGAAGATACAAGCTTTACTCGGAGCGGCAGGGATTGTTTTGTCTACTGCTCATTACATCACGAGAAGGCCCACACTAACTATCGATACAAATGCTGATGATTGTCACACTGTTTTCGGCCCAGATATTGCTATGATGAGGCTTTGTTCTCTGATTCAGCGTATACAGAATGGGATGTCACTAGCGGATGCGAAAGCGAGTGTTGACGCAATGGTTAGTGATTCAGAATATCCTCGTTATGAAACCACTCAGGAATTAGAATTAATTCCAGAACCAGTAGAGATACTATCATCTCCTGTAATTCCACATTTCCTAGATATTATGGATACTCAAGATGGCACGGACCCCTTAGGTTTCATCGATGCTGAGATAGTGAGTCCTGCTATTACAATCGACGATTTAGATTTGCCATTGTGGGAAGATGAAGTCGAGCCTACCGTGCAGCAAATGCCCCCTGGTCTACTTTCAAGGTCCAAGGAAAATATGGTTACTCAGAGAAACCAAGTCATACAGAATGGTTGGCAGCAGCCAGAACCTAGGCCTGTATACAACGAAGTGCACAGAGCCGACCATCCTGGTTCATCCTATGGGATGATCAATCAAGGACATTATGTTCAACCTCCTGCGCCAACACAAACCCTTGAACCAACTCCGATTCCTACTCATTTCCTACCCTCCTTCGTTGGAGCCAATGGCGTTCATGTCCCTGGTGTCCAGCCTAGAGAATTCATGGTTCCAGATTCTCCGCTACAAGCGCCGGTCGAACCCGAACCTACTAGATCATTAGTCGCTTCAGCGAGAAAAGAAGATTTGATAGAAGCAACTCCTGTTGTTGAAGTACAAGAGTCTCAGAAGGAAAGATATCCCGGTGTCAATAAGTTATCTTCCAAGCGGGAGTCACGCAGGCTGATATCTTCTCGCAATGGGAGGACAAGTCGCGCTGCAAGGAGGTCGATTTTATCGGAATTGGTTAAGCCCATTGGGCGAGCAGGGGCCTTTTCCCGTAATTTTATCAAGCGAAGGAGAACTACAGATGCACTGCGAGTGCAAGCAGAGCATTCCAGGCAAGGTCAATTAGCATCTTCAATACAAGAACTTGCCAAGAGTAACGGTGGCGATGTTAGTGACGAAGAAGTATCTGAAATGATTTCACACCTTTCTCCTCCTACTGTAATTCCTTCAAGTTTCAGCGAACTAGTAAGTACTGGTTCCAAAAACAAGGGAATCGAAGATGTAGAGTCGATACCTAGAATCGATGATTGAATCAACGTTTTCTTTGGGCTAACATGTGTGCTTTGATTGCCTTTGCAGCATCCCATTCACTTTGATCTTCATCAGTCTCTGGTTTGAATTGAGGAATTGGAATTGGGCGCATCATTGAATCTATTGCAACCATGAAAAAGTATCCATCGCAAATTTCAGTCTTAGTCCAATCTGATTTGTTCATTGCCCATGCTGTAACTTTAGCACAAGCGGTACGATTAGATGTGTATACGATTCTAGCAGTTACTTCGATTAAATCTCCTTGACGAGCTGGTGCCTTGAATTCAAGAGTATCTATCGAGATAGTTACGAACTCACGATGAGCGAATTTAGCACATACAATCCCTGCTGCTTTATCCATCAAAGAAAGCAAGCGTCCTCCGAACAATGTATTGTATGAGTTAGTGTCCTGCGGAAACACCTCTTCGATTAGTGTGACAGGTTCTAGACTGAATGGCTCCATGCTCAAGGGGGATGGACTCCCCTCCTTCAATCCATGTACTATTTCCCCGTTCAATGTGAGATTTGATGAACTATGGTCTACGCCGTTGTATCATGACGGGAATTTGCATAGCACTCGTTAGTGGTGGAATTGACTCTCCTGTAGCTGTTGCTCGGATGCTAATGAAAGGTTGGAAAATCTATCCTTTACACGCTTCTCAAGAGCCGGTTACAGGTCCTGCTGCTGAGCAGAAGACTATCGCTTTACTCAGGCATTTACTCGAATTAGAAGGACCACTTGGTGATGCAGCGAGAGAATATCTTTCGCGAGAATTAGTCGTAGTTCCAGTCGCAGAGCAATTAGCACTTTTCACCGAGAAGTGGAATCACACAGAATATTTCATCCATATGAAGAGACTATTCAATTCGATTGCAACACTCCGGGGCAATGAGGTGGGTGCAACACATGTACTCACAGGGGAAAACCTAGGGCAAGTTTCTAGTCAAACACTCGGAAATCTGGGAGGCATTGAGGTCGCTACAGATCTACACCCTCTTCGTCCATTATTGGCTTTTGATAAGGTTACAATTATGACAATGGCTAGGAAAATTGGCACTCTTTCTATTAGTGAAGGTCCAGAAGTTTGTGACGCTTTAGGGCCTAAGAAGCCTACAACTGTTGCTAACAAGGAATGGTTGGAGCAATCTGAAGAGAGGGTTGGAGGCTTGCAGCACCTCGCTTCTACTAGTTTCTCACAATCTAAGATTGTAAATCTTTGAGATTACCGGGTCCCCCCCTTAAGGGGGGAACCCGTTCAGACACTTCCCCGTCGGTCTTTTATGTCAGACTGGACTGGAGGAGGAGAGAGGGTAGCCCCATGAATGATAATAAGAATGCAATAACCGCTTTGGTATTCACATGTTTGATGCTTATTTCCCCACTGGCTGGAGCCGCTAGCATCACGACCTTTGGCAGTAACGCAAGCGAAGTTACTGTTGAAGTTAGAGACAGCCCAGATTACACAAACAGTGTAGATGGTGTCGTCACTCTTCCTTCTGGTGACACGGTTACAAGTGCTTCGATGATGATTTCAACAGATATGGCTACTCATGAAACCTATTCATCGATAAATTCTGAAACCGCTCAATATGTTTGGGACCCTACCTACAACAACCAACAGACTGAGTATTCAACATTAGCCGATTTTACTTACAATGAGGAAACAGTAAAATTAGTCAGTGGAGGTCTTTCTACTGATTTCGAACGAACAGACGCTTCGTTTCTCGACATCACTCAACCCTCAGTAGTCCAAGGATCTGGCTGGGCACATGGTCAACTAACCGATTCTACAATATTGAATGAAAGGTGTAACACTGGCAACGAATGCTGGGGCACAAGTATCTATGATTTCGATAATGATTACACAACAGACGACGAAGGCGGGGCGTTTTCTTACAGCATGATTACACCATCTATGGAAGTTGACCCGAACTCTCCAATTGCTAAATTTTCAAGCTGGCATGGACTACATTGGTCACAGACAAATCCAGGTACAAACCCAACAAACACTTACTATGACTGTGGATATGTAATGGTCAGAAACTCATCATCACCTAGTTTCCCTCCTCCTGATCAAGGCTGGAGTCATATTGAATTCGATGCTACCAACTCGACTGGAATCAGTTATGCTAACGGTCTTTATCCAATTGGAACTGGAAATGGAAGGATTCAGAATTGCGACTCTTTGACCGGTACTGATTACGCACTAGGAGGGGAATCATCTCATCCTACTCAAAACCCAGGCGGCTGGGGTACATTAGCTCTAAACCTCAACCAGCACGTTCAGAAGTATGTTCAATTGAAGTTCGTTCTAACTCACAACTCTGGTAGCGGCGTGCCACAAAACTCAACCATGCCTGGTTGGTTCATCGATGACTTCCGCATGGGGGATCCTCTGCCTCAATCAGGTTCAATGACAGTCAAAGGTTTCACACCTAAGCAAAGCCCGAACCCTGGTTTCCCGGATGGGTACGGAGTCCTTACTCTCGAACATGAAACAACTCCTACCAATTCAATAACCGTAACAATATTGCGAGGTAGTACAACAGAGATTGTGATGGATAATAATGGTAACCAGATGACAAATCTTGAGGGGCCAATTATCGAACTTTGGGGAATTGATTCAGCAGAATACCCAGTAATCGATTTGAAGTTTGATTTCGATACTGGACAATACAAGCTCTCAACATCAATTCTGCACGGTATTAACATCGGTACAAGAGTTGGAACTGGATTAAATGACACTAATGTCATATTTGATCCAATGATTATTGATGGAGTTTGGCAAACCCCTGGAGGAGGGAATAGTTTGTTTTACACTCCAAAAATAGTGGACAATTCATTCGATCCTCCGTTGTACAGTACGAGATTTTCTCAACCAATCGTTGGCATCACTCCTGTTGTCGTAGATGATTGTGTAGAAATGCCTGCAATAGAACTCAATTTACGTGATAATACAATCGCTAATCTTACAGTTGGACAGAAGTGGATACCCGAACAACCAATTTTGGGATTCACTAGTCTAGTTTCTTACAACAATTCCTGTGGTATGTCAGAGATTTGGTTTGATCTTGAATTCGGGCACAATGCTGAAGGGGTTAGTTTAGACATTGCAGAAGATGGTGACATCGAATGGGCAATGAATGAACCAGCATTCGGCTCATTTGGAAGACAAAGTACGCTTTGGGCAGGATTCGCTAATGGTATGAATCACGGCATGGATGAGGCAACTCTGACATTGGACACCTATGGTGAAGCATCAGGTGGTAGTTTCATGCTCCCAATGGGTGCTGAAGTTTATGTTGCTGACGTAATAATGTCGAACAATACAGCGGGTGCATTTGATATCAAATTAGTTTCTAGTAGTGGCCAAGAATTTGATTTAGGAACTGTCGAAAACAAATCTTTGATCGCTTTCGAGACCGTATTCCCAATGGTAGACTTGAAGAGTGCATTGAACTCTATACTAACCAATCCACTTCTGCAACCATCATACATTGATGAATATGATAACAATTGGGCGACTTTCAAATTCGAGATTGTTAACATAAATGCATCCAGTGGTACAGAAGTAACAATTAGTAATCTTGACGTCTTTTATGACTGGGAAACTACTCTTTCAGGCTCGCACAGTTTCGATCGTGAATTGAACCAAGGTATTGCTCTAGGTTCTGGTGCTAATGTTGCAGTTCCTCTTTCATTATCTGCTGGTAGTGGTGGTGCAGTAATGCTTTCTGACCTTTCAATCACCACTTCAACCGGGTATGACTCAACGCTTACTCTCCCGGGTAGTCCAGAAGGATTGTACCCTAATGGGGACATTGTGGAGGCAATCTCAACTCACAGCGTCGACCAATCAACAGGTTCTACATTTGCTGAAGCAAGACTACGTATGGAGTCATCTAGCGGTGTCGTAGAATTAGCATTCTCGGAATTATCTCTTTTCACAGAGGCCTATGATCCCCTGAATTTAGTAACAATGGAATCCTCGACTTACACTGAAGTAGGTGACGAGATGCATGTTACCTGGAGATTCAGAATTAACACTGCATGGGAAGATACTGCAGAATTAAGGTTGTACGCAAGCCTAATTGCAGCAGATGGAGTAAATGGTCTTCCTGGAGCAGTAGTTCTAGCACCGGTTAATGGAAATGCAATCGAGAATGATGCAATGATTTCCTCGTTCCAGCTTCTAAATGAAGCCGGAGTTGTGCAAAACCTAAATTCCGCAAGCTCTAATCAGAATATCGAGTTGACAGGAACAATTCGCTTAGAAGGGCTAGATGTTTCACCAGACCCTACGTCTTACAATCTCTCTCTACAACGCTGGGATGTTCAAACAATCAACGGCACGGTAGTTTCAGAATGGGTAGAAGTTTCTAATTCAACAGGTGTTATCGGTGGTAACTTCAACTGGGGAGTCAATCTCGGCATTACTGCAGCAGGACAGGCGACTTACAGATTCATGCTTGATGGATATGAAGGTGGAGACACATTGTGTCCTCCAACTCCTATCGTGGCAGATGAGGACTGTGCAATTCCTTTCAACCTGTCAATAGATACATTCTCTCCTAGTTTGGTCAATATCTCTGTTCTAAAGTCATCTAACTATGACCCTACAATTTGGTCTAACTGGAGAGGGCTCGTAGATGACACATGGGTTCTACCTAGTTCACAACAGAAGGTTAGAGTTCTAGCTCAAGATATTCCTACTCCTCCTAGCACTTTGGACATGTATTACTGGGTTGAGTATGACCATGACTCAGACATGGATGGAATTGCAGACCCTGATGAATACGCATTACTCACTTTAACCAGTGACGGAAATGCGCCTACTGCAAATTACTCTGGAATATTTAGCGATGATGCCAACAAAGGACAAGACCCTCCAGGTAAGGTAAGTATCTACATTGAAGGAGCAGACCTTGGTGGAAATGCGATAGACGGTGGATTGCCTGGTTTCGATGATGATTTGGTAACTTACGTTTCAATGGATGCTAAGACTCCAAACATCAGGAACTTCTTTATTGAAAACTCAGATGGTGAAAGATTACACAACCCTAACGAAGGCGCTCCTTTCTACCAAGGCCCATGGAATATGACCATGTACGCAGGTAATGAATACCACCTCATAGTAGAGGCGACCGATGAAAACGGCTGGAGAGATATCAACTACTTCGAAATCGATCTAGGGCCAGAGAATATGGTTGTGTATTACTCTCCTCGTAACGAGACAGCTTGGACCGATTCTACAAATATCGAAATAGTTACAGCGAGTAATGATAGCGAAGGTCCTGAAATTCTGCGAATGGATGGCGGACGCTTAGTCGATGCATTCGAAGATGAGTTCTACTTAGATTTACCAATCAGAATGAACTGGGATATTATCGGAATTGAATCTACAACATATGTTCCCCAGTTGAGGATTAAGGATATGGATAGGGATCCATCGTTGATGAGTGAGTCAGGTGGAAGGCACAAGCAACGCTGGGTATACAGTGATGGAATTCAACTTGATTACAGAAATGGAATCAGTCCAACTTTCACAGATGTTTCTGAACCATACTCCCAAGATGTTGAAGTGGCATTCGTTTTCCCACTTGATACTATAACAATGGAAGGTAAATACGCATATGTTGACGGAATTAACAATGGTGTTTACGTATTACCTGAAGGAGAATTCACCCTAGAAGTAACTCGTCTTGAAGGAACAATGGATGGAGATAAAGGATACTTCCCATATCCTGCAGGTGGTGCAGATGGAACAAAGACAGACGGACCAACTTTACACACTATTGATGGTGGAGCTTTCAGCATTAATATCACAGCCCCTCCAGTTACAAATGAGTACACTTACACATTCCGTCTAGTGAACTTGCCAGACGGTGCAACAGATACTACTGATTCAATTTGTGATGGAAACAATGCGTTCGGATGTAGTACTTTCACCATAAAGGTAGACGGAATTCAGCCAGAAATGGATGATGATTCATGGTCAGCAAAGTCTGGAATTAACCAGGATGTATTGAGCAGTACCATGCCATCATCTACTATGCACTGTGTCGATGTACAAGCTAAGATTGAAGAGAATGCAGCTCTACTTGCTGGAGAAGTCAACTTGATGTGGTCTTTCTACACAGATGCAGATTCTAACCTAACGTGGCCGGTTTACGGTCAGCGATTTGGTGGTGCAGAACCTCAGTCTACGCCTATGGATTTGAAGATCCAAGGTGGCGATTATCTTGTTAGTGCGGATTGTGTCGATTTGTGGCCGGATTCACAAGACCCATCACGTGCTCAAATCAATTCGATTGATCTAATAATGTGGATTGAAGGACGTGATTCAGCAGGATGGTCTATCGATGGAGGCGGTCCAAACACTGCAGGTGGAGTAAGTTCGATTTACTCAGACGACCCTATTCACAATTCTCAGTACCGTCTAGTACATGAGCAAGCGAAGTTCGAGGTTATCGATGTGAGAATGACTCCTAAGAGTCCAGAAGTTGGACAGACTCCTGAATTGGAAATTTCGTTGCAGAATATCGGCACTAAGGACGGCAACATCACTCTAGAAGTACAGTCTGTGAAGGAAGGAGGATTCCCGACTACTGAATATACCTGGACAACTAAAGACATTAAGCAAGGTACAATGGCAAACATCTTCGTTGAAGATTTAGAGATATTTGCTAGTCCAACTAGCGGCATGTATTTCTTAATTGTAGATGCTGAATCCAATGAGGTGTTATGGAATGGTTCCAAAGCTTCGAAATCATTCAATGTAGCTGAAGCGTCTGAAGACGAAGGCTTCCTATCTGGCTCTGGAATGCTAATAGTTGTAGGTCTAGGTGCATTAATTCTGATTCTGTTAGTTGCTGTAGTAATACTAGCAAAACGTGATTCAGGTGATTCAACTTACGAGTATGAATATGAATTTGAAGAAGAAGAGAAAACATACGCTGAGATTCCAGTAGCAGCAGGTCCACCTTCTTCTGGTCCACCTGCTGCGGCACCGAGTGTAGATCCTGCTATGGCTGCTGCACTTGCCGAATTCCCACAATGGGATCAAGCAACCATCCAAGGTTACTTTGACCAAGGATGGGATATTGCTGCACTACGTGACTGGGTCAACGACAATCAGTGATTGAGTATGAATCTTGATTGGGAAGATATTCATTGGAAAGACCCAGATGGTGGCACTATCGTGCTCCATGGAGTCTTGCCTACGGTAGTAATGCCTAACGGTATGCGTCCTAGAATTACATGGCATGGTTTAGCAATCATGGGCTCTAGTGAAGAACCAGAGGTCTGGGATGAGGAAGATAAGTCCGAGTCTGAGGATTCAGGAATCAACTTAGATAGCGCAATACTGAATGGTGGTCTAGATGGCCTATATCTTGAGATGTTGACATGGGTTGAGGGAATACAAGTAGGTAAATTCCCAGATCCTGAACCACGTCGCTTACACAAAGCAGCAGTCAATCACGAACGGTCTCTTTTCTTTGCAGAACCAGATATGGATGACGAAGATTGGGCTGAATTCCTTGGTAAAGAAGCCAGGGCTATGACACGACCTTTCAAGTTGTTAAGGATAGTTTTCACTTCAAGAAGGTGGCGCAAATGTATCAAAAAAATGCGTAATTTCGTCGTTGAACAACCGGTTAGAGAGCCAGATGGTTTGCAAGCAGCAAGCGCATTAGCCGCAACATGGTGGACTTTGAATCGAGAAAACTCAGATGAAACTCTCAATATTGAGAAAGATATGAGATTTGCAGCAAGATTGCGTGGTGGACTAGCGTCTCTTAGAGAAGAACATGGCGATGATGCAGTACTTATGGTTCCATTACAACAAGCGAGTAAGGAGTCGATGCTGATAGCATTAGAAAAACTCCCTGACGCGGAGGAGAGTTCATCACTCCCCGGCTTGTCGGATGTAGAGGAGGAGTGATTATGGGTTCTGCAAACAACATCGAAGTTCGGGTTGAAAACCTGCTAGTTAGATTCACACCTTCACCTCCAGTTGATCTCGAAGAAGCAATTGAGAGATTGGGCGGCGTAAAGAACGGCGATGTCATAATCAAGATGCTAGATGCTCCTCGTGCGACTTTGATAATCGATGCTGAAGGTCGAATAATTGTCCACGGTACACACAGGATTGAAGCTGCAAGGGCTGCAGCGAAGGAAATGCTACTGAGAATGGGTCGTGATGATTCAGGCCTAGTTGCAGAACTTGGGCCAATTGTGGCATCATTCAACTTTGGAGAAGAAGTTCCAGTTCACAATCTTCGCATGAACCTCGGAAGCGGCACGACTTCTTTCGATGAAAGGCTTGGATGTTTGCGATTGAATGACACAAGGCATGATCTCGAATTACTCATATGGGCTGATGGAAAATGTGTGGCACTAAATGCCCGCCATCCGAATATGGTAGCAATGTCTGCTGTACATTGGAAAGGAAAGTTCGCTGATAAAAAATCGCTTAAGGCGTGAGGCTTATGGATTGGAAAGGACCAATCTTGGACGACCATTTCCATCTGAACCGAAAGGGGAGATATCTCGATGCAGCAAATGACTTCATACGTGCAGGTGGCACAGATTTAGTACTGGTGCATTGCCCTGATTTCTCTCAACCTCCTACTACACGAAAGGGGCATTCGGATGCTTATGCAGATACCATTGAAATGGCCGAAGAAGTCAGAAGTTTAGGTTTGAAAGTGAGAGTAATATTGGGACCTCACCCGGCAGCATTTGCACATCAATTCGAATCTCTCGGTGATCGTGCTGAGGAGAATTACTGGGATAGTATCGAAACCGCCCTCGAGTTTGTCCATGAAGGCAAAGCACACGGTATCGGTGAAGTCGGAAGGCCTCACTGGGATGTATCTGAAGAGATTTGGAATCGTTCAAATTCTCTACTGCTCGAAACAATGAGTCTTGCAGCCAGGGAAGGAATCCCTCTCCAGTTACATGTTGAAGGTGAATCAGATGAAACATATGGTGATTTGGCGCAAATGGCTGACAAAGCTGGGCTTGCAAGAGAGAAGTTAGTTCGTCATTACGCACCACCCAGAGTCGATTCATCGTATACTCATGGGCTAACTCCGAGTGTTTTGGCGGGGAGTGGATCAATTGACGAATTAATGTCAACACATGAGGCTTCATCCCACGGTTTCATGCTCGAAACAGATTACATGGATGACCCTCGTAGACCTGGCGCAGTACTTGGTCCAAAGACTGTACCAAAAAGAACTCGACAATTACTTGCAGCCGGTCTTGATGAGGAAATACTGTATAATTGCCACAAGGACTTACCTGACCGCATTTATGGTTCATATTAACCAAGACTTCATGACCCTAATTCACTTCGGGTGAGTTGGTGCAAACTGTGAAAAGAGTAATTTTAATCTCAATTCTGATGTTTTGTATGTTCGCACCGATGAATGTGCAAGCACAAGGAGCACCAATTGGTGTTGAACTTGAATGCAGTCAACAAACGATTGGAATTAATGTACATCCTGAGCAAAATATTCCGGTAGATGTCACTTGCGTTGTCAAAAACTCAGGCTCAGTTTCTGAAACCATTAGTGTCGATAGCAATGTGGAAGGGAACAGTTTCGCATTATCTCTTTCCGAATCTACTTTTGAGTTGGGTGCAGGGGAAGAAGAATCCTTCGTAGCGTCATTCTCAGCATCGCCTAGGATCTCAGTCGTTTCTGAAGATTATAATATCACTGCGCAGGTAGAAAGTTGGGGGCAAGATCCAATTCCAGTCCAACTCCCTTGGAGCCAATTTGGTGCTGTGTCCGAGGTAGGTGGAGTGGTCAGTTCATTGGCATACTCTCGAATGACATTTCAAGTAATGGATAAAAGCACTATCACAATTGAAGAAGCAGTTGAGGATGAAGATGACTTTGAATCAATTCAACTAACCATATTCAATGACGGGAATGTTGATGACGACATAGTAGTAGAACTTGTGAACTCTGATGAATTGGATGATCTTGGAATAAACTACGCATTCTTCAATCTAGAAACACTTTACGTTGGAATGGATACCTACAGAGAAACAGTTTCTTCAGGTGCAACCTCTAGTTCAGGCACCATGATTTTTGGAATCGATAAGTTGCCAGACGAGGACATATCCTTCGAAATAGAACTCCTTGCATATTCATCGAATGATGATGATACCGACCCTGTTAAAGTGACAGTAGATGTAGTAATTACTGGTGGTGACTCAAGCGCTTTAGGCTTAGATTCAGTTTCAAGTAGTGATTTGAAATTGATTGGAATGGCTGGAGGCGGCTTGATAGGAGTAATTGTTCTTCTAGTTCTGATATCCCGTCTCACAAAGAAGGCAACAGGCAAACAAAAAGTTGCGGCTAAAGAAGCTAAAAGAGCGGCTAAGAATCAAAGAAAGGGCCGCAAGCCAAAGAAGGCTAAGCCTGCTGTAGAAGAATTGGAAGATGACGATGATTTCGACTTCGATGATTTTGATGACGACTTCGATTTCGATGATTTGTGAGACTTCTGCGATTTTCGGCATTATTTTTTCACCCTTGTAATGCCCTTGGTGGCCTAATTTAGTATGGCAACAGTCATAGGCGTGGTGGCAAGGGAAACACCTACCCTAAGGGTAGGTGCTATCATGCTTGGTTTACAAGGTAAAGTTGCATTCGTATTTGGTGTTGCAAGTGAAGACTCAATCGCATGGGCGATTTGCAAGAGTCTCGCTGAAGCGGGGGTGACACTTTACCTCGGATATCAGAAGAGATTTATGTCAAGGGTATTCCAATTAAAGGAGAAACTGCCAGCCATTGCTGGGTTTTATCCACTGGATGTTGCCACAGATGCAGATACCAAAGAATTCTTTGACGCATTTGGTAAAGAGAATCCTGGCTTGAAAGCAGACATTCTGATTCACGCAATTGGATTTGCTCCACGTGAGTGTTTCGATAGGCCAATTTTATTCGTCGAAGACGAGAGCATCAATACCGCTTTCACAATTTCAGCAAATTCATTGCAACGATGCCTAAAATATGCATTACCGCATCTTAATCCAGACTCCTCAACAATAACTCTGACTTATGCGGCATCAACCAGACATGTTCCATCATATGGAATAATGAGTATGGCAAAAGCGGCCCTAGAGTGCTGGACAAGAGAATTAGCTTGCCATCTCGGCCCTGAAGGACATCGCGTTAATGCGATATCCAGTGGCCCGATTCGTACTATTGCAGCCGGTGGGATACCTGGTTTTGACAACATTCTAGATCATGTCGCCAACAATTCACCTCTTCGCAGAAACGTAACACAGTCGGATGTTGCAGGTTGTACAACCTGGTTGGCAAGCCCTCTGTCATCAGGTGTTACTGGACAATGCATTCACGTTGATGCAGGATATTCGATTACAATGGTTCCTTCGAGTATAATGGGGGAGTAAAGAAATGACAATTACTACTGCCAATGGAAAGCCAGTCGATGGTCTAAACCAGGCTCCATTTGAACCGATCGCAGTTATTGGCATGGCTGCTTTAATGCCAGATGCCAAAAGCATCGAAGAGTTCTGGCAGAACATTATTGATGCACATGTCTCAATTAAAGAAGTAGATGAAAGTCGATGGGACCCAGATATTTACTGGGAAAACGGCGCACCAGGAAATATTACAGAAGGCAAAACCTATTCCAAAATAGGCGGATTCGTCGAAGGTTACGAATTTGATTGGCGAAGATGGAGGCAACCTCCTGGTACTTTACCGCAAATCGATCCATGCCAGTTGTGGGCAGTTACAGTTTCTGCTGATGCAATTGAGAATGCCGGTTATGGTGATGATGGAAAAACACTAGACCGTGCAAGAACAGGAGTAATCTTTGCTAATGCTCTTGGTGGTGAAAACCGCTCTGAATCTAATCTGCGAGTTTTCAGTGCAGAGATGCGTAAAATTGCAATCGATAACGGAGTAACTCCCGAGCAAGCAGATGCTATGGTTGAGAAAGTCTGTGAGGGAAAACCTCGAATCGATGAAGATACCATGCCTGGCGAACTTGCGAATGTAGTTAGCGGCAGGGTTGCAAATTTACTCGACCTTCAGGGTCCAAATTACTCTACAGATGCAGCATGTGCATCTTCAATGGCGGCATTACTAGATGCATGCAGATTGCTGCAAACAAGGCAAGTGGATAACATGTTGGCTGGTGCGACAGACCGTTGCATGGAGGCCCCAACATATGCCAAATTCAGTGCAATAGGCGCCCTTTCTGCAACGCATTCAACACCTTTCGATGCACGTGCAAACGGGTTCGTTATGGGTGAAGGAGCGGGAGTATTACTGCTCAAGAGGCTTTCAGATGCAATTCGTGATGGCGATGATGTCAAAGCGGTAGTTCGTGGAGTTGGTGGTTCATCCGATGGTAGAGGAAAAGGAATTACAGCCCCAAGCCAAAGAGGGCAAGTTCAGGCGGTTAGCCGTGCTTATTCGCAAGCAGGATACGCTCCTTCAACAGTTGAACTAGTTGAGGCTCATGGCACTTCAACCAAGGTAGGAGATGCTACTGAGTTGTCTACTCTATCCTTACTTTGGAATGGCCTTGATGGTGGCGACCACATCGCTGTAGGTTCTGTCAAAAGCCAAATTGGACATTTGAAAGCGGCTGCAGGCATTGCAGGAATAATGAAAGCATGCAATTCAGTTTACCATAGCACAATACCTCCTAGCGCAGGTTTCCAAACCCCCAACCCTACCGTGGAATGGGGCGAGATTCCGTTCTTCGTTCCAACTGAAGCAAGAGATTGGCCTGAACCGAAATCTCATCCTCGTCGAGCAGGCGTCTCCGCTTTCGGATTTGGTGGGACAAACTTCCACGTCGCAATCGAAGGATATGACCCGCAATACCACGCTGAATTAGTATCTGAGTGGGATGGCCGTTGGGAGGCATATGCAGGAATATCTGTATCGGATTCAAAGCCGACAATGAGTCATGAGCAATTGAAGGCGATAGAAGGCGGACTGCTATTATTATCGGGAGACTCTATCGCTACAGTGAAGTCTAAATTAACTTCAATCGCCTTCAGTGGTCCAAATTTCGATGATGATCCTAGAGGGATGAGACTATCTTTTACTCTTCAAGATCATTGGTCATACTCTGAAAGTGACTCGGTTAGGATGGCTATTACTGCCACAAGTTGGGCTGAATTGAGTAAGCGAACTGATTTGGCTGTAAAGGCAATGGATGATAAAGAAAAATGGGGATTCCTAATGAGTCAAGGAATTATGATCAGTGACGATGCAGCACTTCCAGCCAATGCCAAAGTAGCTCACATGTATCCTGGACAGGGAAGCCAATATGTTGGTATGACCTTAGACCTGAGTAATCGATATTCAGGTGTTGGAAAGGTTTGGGAAAAAGCCGATATTACAATGGTTGAAGTTCTGGATGGAGAGACTCTCTCATCGTTCGTACTCCGCGAGAATCTATCTGCTGAAGAAAGAAAAGAAGCAGAGCATAAACTCAAGCAGACAGAGTATACTCAGCCTGCAATGCTAACATCCGATTTAGCTATTGAAGCAGCATTAAACTCTCATGGCCACAATCCTGACATGGTTGCCGGACATAGTCTGGGAGAATATGCTGCTTTGATGAGCGCTGGGATTCTTGACATGGACGGTGCGCTAAGAGCGGCAGCTGCACGCGGCACTGAGATGGGTAGTGTCGAAATTGACGATAAGGGATTGATGGCAAGTGTTACTGCGCCATATGAGCGAATAGCAGAAATCATCGACGAGATTGATGGATATGTAATTGCAGCGAACAAGAACTCACCAAAGATGACAGTCATTGCTGGCGAAACAGCCCCAGTCAAAGAAGCGATGTCAATATTTGAGGCAGAAGGATTCCAGTGTGTGGCATTAGCAACTAGCCACGCATTCCACTCCAGAATAGTGGCTCCTGCTAACGAGCCGCTACGAAGGTTCCTCGAAGGGTTAGATATTCGGTGGCCTATTATTCCAATAACGAGCAATGTAGATGGTGGCTGGTATCCAATGGATGACGGCAGTGATTCTAAATCCGCAGTGCTGTCTAAGTTAGCGCCTCAAATGGCATCTAGCGTTGAGTGGACAACTCAAATCAATACTATGTACGAAGCAGGTGCAAGGATATTCGTCGAAGTTGGACCTAAGAGGGCACTAACAGTATTCGCATCGCAAATTCTCGAAGGTAGAGCTGCTCTACCAATTATGACCAATCATCCGAAAGCAGGAGGAATCTCAACATTCCTTTCAGCACTTGGAACTCTCGCTCTTGCTGGTCGAATTCCCGATTGGCCAGGGCGTAATAGTCCTCATCTTACAGAGGCATTCAAAGCCGGTCCAATCGATGCCAGCAATTCGATAACAGCACCTGCAACTCCTCTCAAAAAGAGAAGCAGACCTTTGCCATCTAAAGGCGGAGATGTCGTTACAAAGACTGTAGTTCAATCGACTGAAAAATATGTAGACCCAGATGCTGCTAAGATAGCATTAGTTGGTGAACTAATCGCCGCACAATCCGGATATCCTGCTAAGTTCTGTCAAGGTAATGTAGACATGAGGGCTGTACTTGGAATGGATGATTCCCAAATCCAAGTAGTTGTATCATCTGTTCATGCGAGATGCAGCACAGACCCAGATTGGGATATCACTGTGGCAAAGACTCCATCGGACATCACAAGGTGGATCACAGCGGCACCATCAATCGGAAGTAAAAACCGTTCAACAAAATACGATGATAGAGATGAAGACCCATTCGTAATTACTGGTATTTCCCTTGGATTACCTGGTGGTGAGCGTGTGTTCGATGAAGGTAACTTCGAGAAACTGGTAAGAGGTGAAACTTGTATCAGTGAAGTTACTGATGACTACAAGCAGAGATTGCTCGACAAGAACATTGTTCGCCTAATCAAAGGAAGGGACGGCAGTGTTGGAATGGATGCTGCTACAGAATTCGGTGACATACCTCAACTTGCAGGTATTAAATCTGCATTCAATCCATCAGAGGAATTTGGAATCGATGCCAAAATCGCAGCAGCATGGGATATATCAACGCAACTTGCATGTGCTGCTGGATTAATTGCTCTCAAAGACGCAGGAATTCCACTAAGTCCGGTTGAGCAAGTTGGAAAAGGTGGATTACGACTAATTCGTTCATGGCAGATGCCATCTTCTTACAGAGATAGAACTGGTATTGTTTTCGCTTCATGTTTCGCAGGACATCAAATGGCTGCTCATCACGCTAAGGTTAACGGAGACGATGGTGAAGGCCGATTCGACCGCCGTTATTTATTCCAGATGTTGAATATGGGTCATTCTCAATTCGCACAACACGTCGGAATAAGGGGGCCAAATACAACTATCAATTTGGCATGTGCATCAGCAACAGCAGCATTCGGTGTTGCTGAAGATTGGCTTGCTACTGATCGTTGTGACCGCGTAGTCATCATCTCTGCAGACGATGTTACTGGAGACGATTTGTGGGAATGGATTGGCGCTGGTTTCGCAGCAAGCGGAGCTGCTGCTACTAACAATGTAGTCGAAGAAACAGCACTTCCATTTGACCGCCGCAGAAACGGACTAATTCTTGGAATGGGTGCTGCAGCATTCGTAGTAGAAAGAAAATCTCAGGCTGATGAAAGAGGAGTTCAACCGATGGCAGAACTTCTTGGAACTAAGATTGCAAACTCTGCTTTCCATGGTACAAGGTTAGATGTTGAACACGTTGCTTCAACCGTTGATGCTTTCATCGAAGAAATGGAAGAACGATGGGGATTAGATCGTCACATAATGGCACCAGATACAGCATTCTTCTCTCACGAAACATTCACTCCTGCAAGAGGAGGTTCTGCACAGGCAGAAGTTAAGGCATTGAGGGACACATTCGGAGCAAGCACGGATTCGATTGTTATTGCTAACACCAAAGGTTTCACAGGGCACCCAATGGGTGTTGGAATCGAAGATGCATCTATGTTCTATGGATTAATGACGGGAAGGATTCCCCCTATTGCAAATCATAAGGAAGTAGACTCAGAACTTGGAAACCTAAGGTTATCTAAGGGTGGAAATTATTCTAACCTAAAATACGGAATGAGGTTCGCAGCAGGGTTTGGCAGTCAAATCGGACTTTCATTAGTTCGTAAATGCGATTATACCGGTGACAGAATAGATAGGCAGAAGTTACTAACTTGGAACCAATCTATTGCAGGTACATCAAACGTTGAACTAAGAATACTACAGAATAAGTTAGTCGCCTATGTTGATGGTGACAACAATCTACACGGCGGTATACAGGGAGAAGAATATGCAGTAGCTCAGCATACAGCACCTCCTGTAGTCCCAGTTGTTGCAGAAAATCTACCTAAGCCAGTTGCAGTACCAGAGCCTGCTGCAAAGCCAGTAGTTGCGAAACCAGCAGCAGTCGCAGTAGCGGGGGACATCACTCCTGCTGTAATTGAAGTAGTAGTAAATCACACAGGATATCCCGCAGACTTCGTAGAATTAGACCAAGATTTAGAAGGGGAATTAGGAATTGACACAGTCAAGCAAGCAGAGATAATGGCCGATATCAGGACATTGTTCGAACTACCTGTCGATGAAGACTTCATTCTGTCTGATTATCCAACACTCAACCACATGATTGCATATATTCACAAGATGAAAGGAGGAGATGTACCTGCTCCTGTGGCAACCACTGCACCAACTCCTGTAGTTCAGCCAGTAATCGAAACGGTTGTGGAAGTTCCAGCAGAAGTAGTTACTCAAGCGACATCACCTTCCGCAGATGTAGGCGATATACAGCCCAAATTGATTGGAATTGTAGTAAAGCACACGGGTTATCCAGACGACTTTATCGAGATGGATCAAGATCTAGAAGGCGAACTTGGAATTGATACTGTAAAGCAAGCCGAAATCATGGGAGATGTTAGAGAAACCTTCTCTCTCCCAGTCGACGAAGACTTCGTTCTATCAGACCATCCTACTCTGAATCACTTTGTCGCATATATTCAGAAAATGACCGGGGGCGTAGTATCTAGTCCTGTAGTTGTAGCATCTACACCTACAGTAACACCAACGCCGGCTGTTGAAACAGTTCCAGTTACGGCTCCTATCCCTATACCGTCTGGTGATGGTGGAGACATTCAGCCAAAATTGATTGGAGTTGTAGTAAAGCACACAGGTTATCCTGATGACTTTATTGAGATGGACCAGGACTTAGAAGGCGAACTTGGAATTGATACTGTAAAGCAGGCCGAAATCATGGGTGATGTAAGAGAAATCTTCTCTCTACCGGTTGACGAAGACTTCGTTCTATCCGACCATCCCACATTGAACCATTTCGTTGCATACATTCAGAAAATGAAAGGTGGAAGTGCACCTGAATCAACAGTGGTAGAACCAATCGCTGCACCAGAGGTATTAGCAACTCCTACACCCGAAACAGCAGTACCCGCAACACCAGTTCAATCACCTCAGAAGTCTTCGACTAGAAGATGGCAAGTTGAAGTGGAGCCCTGCCCTGCAGTGGCTGAAGGTCTGCCAATTGGTGGAACTATTATCATTACACAGGACAGTTGGGGAGTCGCTGATGCATTAGCGACACGACTTAGTGAAAAGGGACTTTCTGTTGCCAAAATTGGTTTCGAGTTTGGTGCTAAGTCAGTGACTGAGCAAGAGGAATTATCTGGACATACCTTCAGGGCAAATCCAAACAGCGAAGAGCAAATTGCAGAAGTATGTTCGAGAATAAGTGGAGTTGGAGGAATTATCCACTTGGCTCCTTTGTCCCTCACGGGAAGTTCATGGGAATCTGAAGGACCTTCAAATCAAGTAGCACTTGCAGCACAATCTTGGTTCGGACTATTGAAAGGATTAGATTCACAATTAGGAGCGATTTCTGCAGGAATAGTTGGCAGTGTTACTGCTATTGATGGAAGACATGGTAACCGTAGTGACAGATTTAACGCACTAGCCTGCGGTGCAAGTGGCGTTACCAAGTCATATGCATTTGAACGTGAAAATATTAGATGCAGAGCTTTAGATTTACATCCTGAATTGATTATCGATGCAACAGCAGCCGCAGAGATAATCGAGAATGATATGTTCAATTCAGGTGGAGATGTTGAGATTGGAATCGACCGGGATGGCCGAAGATGGACTCTAGTCTGTTTTGCAGAAGATCTGGTTGAAGAAATTAAACCACTACAATCAGATGATATCTGGCTGGTAAGCGGTGGAGGCTCTGGAGTTACAGCAGCATCTATTATTGGTGTTTCAAATTCAAGTAAAGGCGCAGGAGCAACATTCTTGTTATTGGGCAGAAGCAAACTCGATGAAGAAACAGCATCATGGTTAGATTGGACTGATGAGCAACTCAATACACGAAAGATGGAACTTAGAGAGTCACTAATTTCAGAATCTGAAACAGGTAAGGTTACCATGGTTGAATGGAATAATGCTTGGACAAAGCTAACTCGCAGTATGGATATCTACCGCACTATCAGTGAGATTGAAAGTAGTGGCAATCATGCTGAATACCATTCAGCAAACGTTACTGATTCTAGCAGTATTAGCGCCGCAGTGAACGGAAGAAGTGTGACTGGAATCGTTCACGGTGCAGGACTTGAAGAGTCCAAACTAGTTGCAGACAAAGAATGGAGCACATTTGATTTGATTGTAAGAGTCAAGGTCGATGGTTGGAAGTCTCTATACTCTGTTGCCGGCGACTCTTTGAGATTCGCTTGCGCCTTCACCAGTGTGGCTGGAAGGTTTGGAAACGGTGGACAAACAGATTACGCAGCAGCCAACTCAATTCTGGATGCTGAAATGGCTAGACTTACAGCAACTGGGGATTGTAGAGCAGTAGCCATTGGATGGACAGGATGGCGAGATGTCGGAATGGCTACTAGAGGTTCAATTGAAGCAGTCTTTGAATCCGCAGGAATTGAGACATTATCTGTTGAAGATGGAGTCGAAATATTCGTTGGAGAAGCACTTGCTGGTGGTAAAAGAAGAGTCCTTGGATGTGGTTCTCTAGGATTGATGGACCGTTTTGATTCATTCAGAGAGGCTCCACTAAAGTTGCCTGCTGAAATGGCAGCATCAATCGCAGATCCTCGACGCTTCCCATTAATAGACAAATTAGTCTCTTTAGATGAAGGTAAGTCATTGGTCTCACAATGTACTCTTTCAGTTCAGGACCACCCGTTCTTGGTCGACCATGCAATTGACGGAGTTCCATACCATCCTGGTGTAATGGCCATGGAAATGTTTGCTGAAAACTCATTATTATTGATGCCAGGATATTGTATCGCTGGTTTCGAAGATGTGTCATTCGGTCTACCTGTCAAGATTATGAAAGGTGCAATGACTGTTCGAGTTGAAGCTAATTTGGAAAACACCGAAGGGGATATCTCTTGGGTAAGTTGCCGATTAGTTTCAGATTTGGTAAACTCAAAGGGAGAAGTATTCGGTGAACCTAGATTGCACCACCAAGCAAAGGTTAGGCTAGTGGCTTCAAGCGATGACTTGAGCACTTTCTTACAATCAGAAATCGAAGCACTGCCTGCAATTGGCACCCCTGCAGATGGCGAGTTAATGCACCATTCGAGTTTCATCTATCTGAGGTACTTCCATGGTCCAAGATTCCAGTCTCATGGCGGTGTTCTACGAGGAGTAGAGAATGGCGTGGATGGAATCGCTCTAATGCGCCACCAATTACCAGCAACCGACCAATTTGCTTTGGAATCAGAAGGCGAAGAAGTTCTCCTAGATGCACTACCTATGCTGATTGAGGCCGGATTCCAGAATGCTGGACTGGCGGCAATGGAAAGTGAAGGGTTCTCTAGTCTACCTATTGGGATAGAGTGGTCTACAATGCTAAGAGTTCCTGAAGCCGATGAGAAGTTGCGAGTTCGTTCAATAAAGCAAGCTACAGAAGATGCAGGAATAACAGTCCATGATGTAGTAATAGTTGGCGATGATGATGCTCCAGTAATCTCTCTCAAGGGATTACGACTCAAGGCTATGGGCGAAGTTTCAGAAGACCAGAGATTCACTCTTGAGAGGTGATTTGGTGGAAAAAATGGATCCTCCAAAGGGTCCACGCATGCTAATTGCTCGTAAGAGAATCGAAGAGTGTTCGAGCAATCTTGCAGATGTTATTCCAAGAGCGACCAACAAACGTCTAGCAGACCATAATACAGGGAGATTACTACTCGAAGAATGCCTTGTTGAATGGAGTATTCCAATTGATTCAATCGAAGTATTGCGTACTGAGGAAAGAGCTCCATATCTTTCATGGTTAGATGGCGTTTGGATGAATCAGCCATTACCAGATATCAGTTTAGGCCACTCAGGTGAGTGGGCTGTTTGTGCATTAATCGAGCCGGGTTACTGGGTAGGAATTGATGGTGAGCCTAGTGATAGGGGCATTCAAGAAAATGCGTTCGACATGATGGCTAAGGGTGAAGAATTAGATTGGCTAAAATCTAATCCAGAACAAGCAATCAGAGTATGGACTGCTAAAGAAGCGATTCAAAAGTCTGAGAAAAAGGGCATGCATCTGAACCCAAGGGATATCGATATAGAGCAATATCAAGTTGAATCCTTCATTCATGATGGCTTGATGATTTCAATCGCATGGAGAGATGCAGGAACTGCACCTAGGTCTGCAGAAGATGATCTTCTAGATGCAACCTTAGAGGCTATGAAAGATAACCCTGATTTTTCAGTTGGCTGCAAAACAACCAGAAATAATGTTTGAATCACTTGTTCCAAATTCTACTGGATTCCCAAGGTAGACCAAACAAGATTCCAATTTCTGTTAAGATTACATAATTTAACAATAGGTAACTTAGGTAAGAGATTACTAAAATCAGTATTGATGTATTGATGATTTTTCTTCGCTCACGCTTTGCTTGGTCGATTGTACAAACACCCTGGCTTCTGAAGTAGAATACCAACCCCACACATACCGTAACTGCTGCAATTGCTAGCATCAGTGGTCTGAACCATGAATATCCATCTTCGCCCCAGTATAGGGTGTCTGATAGTGCAGCACCAGTAGACACTGAAGCAATGCCAAACATCACCAATACTACAGATGGAAGGCAACACATCGAGGCAATGATCGAGGAACTTGCGACAAGTTTCCACAACTTATTCGGCTGCTTTTCTTCAGAATCAATTGCAGCACTTTCTTCCTCCATGCCGATTAATGACACGATAAACTACAAAAAACATTGTCTAACTCTAGCATCGTTAACTTAGCACAAGTCGTACATTGTTCGTCAATAGACTTTCCAAATGTAGATACCGACCAATAGCGAAATTGGTACTATGTAATACATAGCGTGAATAA
>JAOMTZ010000018.1 GCA_028356125.1 Candidatus Poseidoniaceae archaeon | reverse complement strand
GACCATAGATGACATGGCTAACTGGGGAAGTGGTTCTTGTCTAATCGGTGACTTAACAATCACAGCAGGTCAATCAATCACATTCTACCGTGCAGACACAAACATCGAATTTGATTTCTTCAATGACGATTCTGCAATACTAACTGATTCAAGTGGTGAAGTTCAGAGTACCTTCACTTACCCTGCTAACGATTCATATTGGGACCAGGTATACACTGCCGGTGCTAATGGTATGTTGGAAAAGAACGACCCTAACCCATCTGCAACAATTGGTATCTGTACACCAGGAGAAGACCAAAACTCAGGAGGAAACGGTGGCAACAACGGTGGCGGTGGTTCTTCTCAAGGAGTAGGTGAGTGGACTGTAAGCGAAAATAATTATCTCGGTGTTAGAATCTCAGAGATTCTAGCCTCATCATCTGGAGAAGATTTCGGTGGTGTCGATTTAGATGGAGATGGAGAAGTATTCTCTAACAGTGAGCAATATATCCAACTAACAAATGACGGAACCTCCGATGTTGACATTTCAGATTGGACATTAGATGACAATTTGGCAGGCGGAAGTGCGCCTTGTTCAATAGGTTGGAATACAACTTTAGCTGCAGGCGAATCAATAACATTTTTCCGCTCGAAAACCCAGATTATATTCGACTACTTCGAAGATGACTTCGCTGTATTGAAAGATAGTGATGGTACAATCCAGAGCATGATTTCATACCCGGCAAAGGATTCATTCTACGATGTTGCTTACACATTAAATGAAGATGGCACTCTTGGCAAGAACGATGCAAACCCTGCTGACCGACAAGGAACATGTTACAAGAAGGCAGATACGTCTGAGTCAGCATACATTCTACAAGGCAGAGTCGTACCAATGACTGGCGAGAACAATGTTATTGAAAACGGAAACATCATGATCGAAGATGGAATGATTGTTGCTGTTTGGGCTGACGGACAAATTCCACCAAGAAATACAGATGGTATTACAGTACACGACACTGATGCTACAATCTACCCTGGTTTAATCGACTTACACAATCACATGCACTACAACCACATTCCTCTATGGGACTTTGACGTACACTTGTCAAGTTCACAACAATCTGACGAAGGTGGTTACACAAACCGATACCAATGGGGTAACAACTATGATTACGGACCAAGTATTACTTGGATGAAAAACAATGTCCAATCTTACAGCCGATGGGATATGGCATCAGAGCAAATGAAGTACGCAGAAGTTCAAGCAGTTGCTGGAGGAGTTACAGCGGTTCAGGGTTCACCTACCAGTGGAACCGACTCTTGGGATAGCATGCTATCTCGAAATGTCGAATTGTATAACTTCGGACAAGATGGCATGTACACATGCGCAGTCTGTGGAGCAGCAGATGCTGATTACGGTGGCCAGCACCTAATCGACAAGAGCAACTCTGGGACACTTAATGCATGGTTCGTCCATCTATCAGAAGGTGTAGACTCTAGTAGTAAATCTGAATTCGATGCTCTGTACAACAAGGGGTTAATCATGGATGAAACAGTAGTAATTCACGGCACTGCTCTTGACGCAAGCCAATTCAGTAAGATGGCCCAAGTTGATGCAGGTCTTGTATGGTCGCCGATTTCCAATCTACTATTGTATGGAGATACAACCGACGTAGTTGCAGCGGATAACGCTGGAGTAACTATCTCGCTAGCACCTGATTGGGGACCTAGTGGCTCGAAGAATAACCTCCATGAGTTGAAGGTTGCAGACATGTGGAACAGAGAATCTCTTGATGGCCATTTCAGTGACTATGAATTAGTTCAGATGGTAACTAGTAACGCTGCAGAGATTGCAAGTTGGCAAGGATTTGTTGGTCAAATCGAAGCAGGAATGTATGCAGACCTTGTGGTTGTTGACACATTCCACGACAATCCATATCGAAACTTAATCGATGCAATCGATCCTGACATCAGACTAACTGTTGTTCAAGGAAAGGCTGTTTTCGGAGATGTAGACATAATGACTGCAATGAAGGGAGATGATTGGGAATACATCAACGGTAGCGGGTTCAGTAAAGCAGTGGATGTTACTTCAACTTCTGAAGTTGAAGGGATGCAAACCTGGGAAAATATCGAATCAGGGTTATCCATGGCAATGCTAAACCAATTCGATGACATCAAGGCAAACTGGCAAGAAGTAGAAGACATGACTGACTCACAACTTGAAGATTGGTTGGCAACAACCTTCGATGGAGATTACAGAGATAATGTCAACCACCTGAAGAGCATGACCCTTGACCCAATTTACACTATGGATGATTCGAGATACTTCGATGTCATTAATCGCTCAGCACACGCTAACTATCACATCGACATGTCCAAACTATACGACTACTATGACATCACTTACGATGCAAATGGTGATCGGCCATACATGACAGACTCGGATTACACTAACAACTCGAACACCGATCCTGATCCAGTTTTGGGATGCAAAGACTCTGACGCATTGAATTACAATTCACAAGCTGTTATCGAAGATGGTAGTTGCACTTACGAGGATAATAATGGTGGAACCGACAATAACGGCGGAACAGACAACAATGGTGGAACCGATAATACAGATGGTGAAGCATGTACTGGAATTTGTGACGAGGATGTAACCGATGCTGCAGAATCCGAAAGTGGTGATCCTATTGTCACACTAGCTGTGGTGATGATAGTTATTCTAGTTGCGGCGATTACTATAATTCTCATGTCTAAAGATGAGGAAATATTGGCTGAAGCTATCGAAAAAGAAGTGGAATTCGTACCAGAATTACCACCACTGGAACCGCCTAAAGATTAGACTAGATCCCAGATCGGCCCTTCTGCAGTGTCGGTGACGACTACTCCTAGCGCTGCCAATTCATCACGAATTGCATCTGCTGCAGGCCAGTCTTTGTCAGCCCTTGCCGTACTTCTTTTGATGATTAGAGAATCGACTTGGTCAGCAATCTCAGCACGCCTTGGGTCTTCTTCTGGTTCTGCTAGAGTTTGTTCGCGAGAAGGTAAGACATTAAGTACAGCTCCTGCAGTATCTTCTAACCATTCGACTGAGTGCTGAGCATATGCTCCTAAGTCATCTCCTTCTAATGAACCAAGCATCTTACTCATCTCTCTAAGAGCACCCAACACTTTCGCACAGGCTTCTCTAGAATTGAAATCATCATCCATTGCAATTGCAAAGCCTTGAGCCATCTTTTCGAGAAGCCCTAGACTCTTTACCAATGGAATCTGTGAGGTTATATCACCTTCTGGAAGCGGAGGGCAATTGAGCCCCATCAATTCCAAAGCCGCCTTGTAAACTCCCATCAAACGAACATGATTCTTTTCAGCATCCTTGAGCAATTGCTCGTTCATATCAATTGGAGAACGGTAATGTGCATTAATCAAAGAGAAACGCAAAACATGCGGGTCTACCTTTTCTAAAATTTCGGAAATCGTCCAGAAGTTACCTAGTGACTTACTCATTTTCTCCCCATCGATATTGACGAATCCATTATGCAACCAATGATGTACTACTGGTGAGCAACCTGTATGACATTCACCTTGGAAGATTTCAGCTTCATGGTGCGGGAATAACAAATCATGCCCTCCGCCGTGAATATCGAATTGTTCTCCAAATGAATCCATTGACATAGCAGTACATTCAATGTGCCATCCAGGACGTCCAGGACCCCATGGTGAATCCCAAGTCGGCTCGCCAGGCTTGGCTGCCTTCCAAAGTGCGAAATCCTTGTGGTCTCGCTTACCTGAACCGGTTTTACCAACTCTTCCACCTGCACCACTACGAACAGCATCGATGCTTTGTCCAGTTAATTCCCCATACTTTTCAGGAGCGCTCTCAACACTGAAATAGACGCCATCATCGACAGCGTAAGCATTTCCTTTTTCGATTAGGTCAGAAGTTATTGCAATCATCTCGTCGACATATTCTGTACACCTAGGGTACTTGTCAGCACGAAGGATGTTTAGTGCATCCATATCCCTGTAGTATGTAGCGATGTTATTCTCAACGATTTCACGCCAATCCTCACCGGTCTCATTTGCACGTTTGATGATCTTGTCATCAATGTCAGTGAAGTTTTGTACATAATTTACATCATAACCGGACTTCTCTAACCAACGGTGAATTAAATCGAATGCAAGGTAACACCTAGCATGCCCCAAGTGGCACAAATCATACACTGTAACACCACAAACATACATGTTTACAACACCGGGGTTCATAGTGGTAAAATCCACTTTTTCCCGTCGGCGGGTGTCATGTACACGCAGAGGCATTACCCCTGCGGGTAGATTAACTGTTATTCAAACAATGCCATGATTCAAAGCAGTGAGGCCAATGCCCTGCCATGGATGGGGTCGTTGTCGTAACAGGTGCTAACGGCCACATTGGAAACAATCTTTGCAAGGAATTAGTTGCACATGGATATTCGGTTAAAGGTACAGTTCGTAGTATGGACAAAGCCCCAGATATCAAAATGGATTTTGTTGAAGCCGATGTATTGAAACCAGGAGATTGGCCTGAAGTTCTCAAAGGGACTACTGGCTTATTCCATCTTGCCACAATTTACTCTACTAGCGAGGATGGTCAACTAATCCTTGATACTGCCAATTTGGGTACTGAAAATGTGTTCAGAGCTGCTGCTGCTGCTGGTATCAAAAGGATAGTCTATACATCCTCAGTTGCTGCAATCGGTTCAACTCCGAAAAAAGTTTTCAAAGATGAGTCTAATTGGAATAGTAACTTCTCTCTACCTTACACAAGGGCCAAAACTGAATCTGAAAAGCGAGCATGGGAATTGGCCGAAGAATTAGGCCTTGATTTGCGTGTGATCAACCCGAGTGGAGTACTCGGGGGTTCATTTTCTAGACCAACTCCTTCAACAGACATAATTGGCGATGCCATGAAGGGTAAATATCCAGTTGTACCAAAGATTCCTCTAGCGTTCGTACATGTTGAAGATGTTGCCACTGCGCACCGTTTAGCATATGAAAATGATGATGCTAATGGCAGATACCTATTGGCCCCACATCAAGGCGGCAACATACATGACTTACTCAAAAGAGCAAGGAAATTATATCCAAAAATGAAATTTCCTCGCCTTGGAATTCCGCTATGGATGTTACCAATTGTAGTATTCCAAGATTGGATTATGGGAATGTTCACTGGCAAGAGGTTGATGACACGTTCTGCTGCAAAATCGTTCTCCAATGGCGATTCAAGATATTCGAATAAAAAGGTCGAAGAAGAATTAGGAATCGAATGGAAAACCTTCGATGACATGATTCATGACACGGTGGCTGAGTACAATGATCGAAGATAGATTGCTTGCAAGGTTGGGATGGGTTCTCCCAGCGCTAACAATTTTTTTATCTACTCTAGTGCACATAATTTCAGGAGACTACAGAGACTTCCCATTTTTCATTTCCGAGGCAGATTACCCTGGCATACAGCGAATAATTTTCACCGGAGGATTCGCTTTAACAGGAATTGTTCTGATGTATTTATCATGGAGACTGTTCAAAATTAACAACCGCCATACTCGATGGTATTGGATGCATCTGTCACTTCTCAGCGGCATATTTGTTGGAGCAAATTTGGCCGTAATGGCATTCATGGACATGTACGACCATATTGAGATTCATGTTGCGACCGCCGTTAATGTGTTCCAGTTTGGATTGGCATGGGGATTATTCACTCATTTAGCATTCAAAGATGGGAATCAAACCAGCAAGAATTTGCGATATCTTTCAATTACTCTAGGTTTCATTGGATTTTTGGGAATGTCATATGCGATTAGTTTAGGGTTGAAAGAATATCCTGAATTTATCGATGGAGGCTGGGATATGGCTGCTATGCAACCATGGATAAATTGGGCTGCACCGTTAGAATATTTACTAGCTGTTTCCTTCTTTTTGACGCTATATTCTTTTGAGTCAGAAGTGCTTCCAAAATCTAAAGAAGAGTGATTCTATGAAAAAATTACTCGTTGTAGATCTCTTAGCAGAAAGAGAAGCATTTGGAAAGAAAGGTGTTGAAGAAATTGTTAGCCATTTCCCTGGACATGAAGTTCTACTTTGGGCTCCGCACACCGATGATTGCGTAGATTACAAATTTGGAAAAAGAATTGATTCGCCTGAAGATTCTGATGTAATCGTAATTACAGGAAGTCGTAGAAATGTCTCACAATGGGAGCCATGGATGGATGATGTTGCGGATTTAATCCGCACATGTACAGTCCCTCTATACGGCATATGCTTCGGACATCAGATAATCTGTAAAGCATTAGGCGGAGAGGTTATTCGGGCAGATGCAAGTTCTAAATTCATTTCAGAAGTTAGTTACAACGACGGGACTGTAACAAAGCAATTATTCACTCACCAAGACCATGTTGTCGACTCGGGAGAAATGGAAGTTATTGGCTCAGCAGAACACTGTAAAATAGCGGTATGTAAACATCCGACTAGGCCAATTAAGACAGTTCAATACCACCCTGAAGCGGTTCACTCGGTTCTCGAATATTCATTAGAATGCGGAGATATGACTCAAGATGAAAGAGAAATTTATGGCGATGGTATCCAAGAATTGGATGTGACTAAATCACTGTTGCAGTGAAGTAAATTTATTTCAAATAAATTAAATTCCTACCCAAAGGCTAAGTCAGATTGAATAATACGGCAACCATGGACCCTAACCAATACTACGCAGATTTGATGCAACAAGGTTACAGTAGCGCAGATGCAACACACTTTACTCAACAATACTACCCTAATTTCGATGGCTCTGCCCAAGGAATGGCAATGATGACCCCTCCACCTCCTGGAAGTATGGAGATGGGAGGAATGGTTGCTGGAGGATTTGGAGCTCCTGCTGGCGGTATGGCCGCTGGTGGTGTGGCAGCAGGCGGAGCCGCTGCAGCAGGTGGAGGAATGTCAATGTCTACTATTGCAGTTGTTTCAGTATTGGTCCTAGGAGGAGCAGGCACTGGCGGATATTTCCTTTACGATTATCTTACAGAACCTGATTTCTATGGCGAAGTGTACTGGTCAGAGATGGGCTTTGGATATATCTTCGAAGAAGATGGATTATCATTCGCATTCCCATTATACGAAGGCGGTTGTGATGAGTACGATGGCTTTTTGGAAGAAGAATTCAAAAAATCAGGAGGGATATGTGTAGCCGATATGGATCCTGATGAATATTCCTCTGAAGATAAAGGTGATTACTACAAAATATGTATTGACATGGATGGCGAAGGTGAAGAATGCATCAAAGTATACCCCTTGGAACGTGGCATAGTTATGAAGGTAGATGGGGAGTGCAACATACTTGTCGGTGACATTAGTAACCCCTCTGGATATCTCGATGACGATGATTCAGAAATGGAAAGTTGGTTAGAAGATTGGGAGAACATCGCTGAAGAAATTATGGACGACGATGATGCCCCATCTTGCTCTGACACGAATAATTTAGCAGAAACTTCATCTGGTGGTAGCCTAGATACCTTCGCATTCAGTGATAGAGATGCAGCAGGAGACATGTCTGATTCTGGTGGAGATGCACTAGTACACATCATGATGACTTCTGGTGACGGCCTTAACTGGGCTCTAGTATCCGTTAGTATTGTTGTAAACGATGGAGCATCCTACCATTGTGAAGAGGCAGATTGGGCAGATGCAGATGCATATTGCACGTACACAATAGACGATGACAAGTACTGGGAAGTATCTGAAGAGATCACTATCGGTGAAGGTAACAACACAAACCTATGTGATGGAAGTAATGGGGGATGCACAGTGGACGTCACAATAACCAAGGTTGGTGTAGGTGAAGAGGACAGTAAGGTAATATCGCAAATATCTGCTTACGCCGATGTTAATTAGAATTAACCAGTTCACTCTTATTCTGCTTTAGCAGATTGAATCTTGGCATCATTTGCCTTGATTTGCTCCCAAACGATTTCAGCGATATCTTTGACTTCCATCTTTGAATCAATACTTGATAAGCCATCTGTAACCATAGTAGAACAGAAAGGACACCCTACTGCAACAGTGTCTGCACCAGTCTCTGCAAGTTCCTTAGCACGGATGATATTGACACGGTCATGATCGTCATCCACGTGCTCTTCCATCCACATTTGAGCACCACCTGCACCACAGCAGAATGAACCTCTACCATGGTTTTCGGTCTCTATATCCACTCCACCAATAGCGGCTCTAGGGGCTTCCAATTCTCCACCTATGCGCCCTAGGTAACACGGATCGTGATAAGTCACATTTCCATCATGAGCAGGTGCAGGTAATTTTCCTTCACCTTGTAAGTGGTTGATTAGTTGCGAATGATGCATAACTTCGATGTCTTGTCCTCCGAAGTCCTTGTACTCTGTTCCAAGGGTATGGAAACAGTGTGGGCATGATGCTACAATCTTCTTTACGCCAATTTCCTCGAAGGTTGCAAGGTTTGTTTCTGCGAGCATCTGGAACAAGTATTCGTTACCTGCACGTCGAGCCGCATCTCCAGTACATCCTTCTTGCATACCTAGGATACCGACATCTAGTCCTGCCTCTTTCATAATTGAAATCGTGTCACGAGCAACCTTCTTGTTACGCTCATCGAATGAAGCAGCACAACCAGCGAAGTAGATGTATTCCGCAGGTTCTGCAACCTTGACATCAAGGTCAGCAGCCCAGTCTCCACGCTCATGCATTGGTATTCCGTAAGGGTTTGAATCATTCTCAAGGTTTTCGATTGTGGCCATCAGAGGCATTACTGTGTCTTCTACAGCTTCATCAAACTCCATTCTCTCCATCATTAAGTGGCGGCGAGCATCGGTCAACTTTGGAACATGCTCAATGTTTACCGGGCAGACATCAACACAAGCATTGCATGTAGTGCAAGCCCAAATTGCTGATTCTCCGAACCTAGAGATGATATCCTCTTCTGGCACTTCACCTTTCAGAAGAAGTTCCGAGTGTTCGTTTGCATAACCACGAACATCGTGAATTATTTGCATTGGATTCAGATCTTTTCCAGATGCATATGCAGGACAGACATCCTGGCACCTAGCACAAGAAGTGCAAGCCCACCCATCGATTAAACTCCTCCAAGACAGTTGAGTGTACTGTGAAGCACCGAAGGTCTCCAAGTCTAATTCATCCAATGAAACCGCAGTTCCATTTTCATCGACTTGTAATGGGCGCATTTTACCTGTTGCCTGTGTATCAAAGAAGAACACATTTGGTAATGCCATAACTAAGTGCATGTGCTTAGAGACTGGAATTAGGAATAGGAATACACAGATTGCTAGCATGTGCGCCCAGTAAGCCAGATTCACGGTACTTTGAGTGATTTCAAATGTACTTTCGACCCATGCGCCGATCATTTCGTAGGTAGGGTCTGGACCTTCTCCTGCTTCGACTACGAATGCAGTAGTACAGATTGTCATGATGAGTAGAAGAATTACATTTCCTTCGAGTTGACTCTTACCTTTCAACTTCTCAGGAGTAAACAGTACTCTACGATTCAATGCTAGGAAACAGCCGATTAGAGCGCTTGTATAACCTAGTTCGACCATTCCGTTCCAGATGGGATTTAGTATATCTGGAAGAAGATGCTCACTGAATCTGTTTCCGCTTGCTAGGTCAAACATATCGGTTGACAGCATGAGGAAGCCCCAAAACATCAGAACGTGCATACCGCCTGCTATTGGGTCTTCAAGCACCTTACGTTGCCCTAACCAAACACTAGCGGTTTCTTTGAGGCGAGCGCCCCATGAATCGAAGCGATTGTCCTTAGCACCCAAGAGGACTAAGCGGGTCGCTTTTTGGACTTGGAATATGAAAAATCCTACAGACACAAGTCCCAGTACTAGAAGTATATACCATCCCGAAATTCCGGCATAGGTGACATCAAGTGGATGTTGCATCAGGTATTCGAAGAGGACTCACTCCTTCAACCCAACGGACAAGTACCACTGCCGCAACCGCTCAACATGGTGCAGGCCAGTGCTCCGGGAAAGTGTATTCTCTTTGGAGAACATGCTGTGGTTTACGGCCACCCAGCAGTAGCGGTTGCAATCGACCAAAGAATGACCGTAAGCCTCGAGATTAGCGATGTCTGGAGAATAGATGGAATGCGATTTAGTCCAGAACGTCACCCTCACGTTGAATCACTAAAACAACGATTGTGGGCAGACGGCCCATCTCTATCGATTAAGGTAAATGGAGACATACCTCCAGCGAGTGGTCTAGGATCTTCTGCTGCTCTATCAGTAGCTGCTAGTGCTGCACTCAGATGTGCAAGAGGTCGCCAAATAAAGGATGATGATTGGGCCGAAGGTTGGACTGCAGCTAGGCCTAATGCAGTATACACTGGCCCTTGGGATGTCGAACAGGGAGATTCTGTGCAGACTGGCAAGGATTCTGTTGATGTTGATGAATGTGCAATCTTGAGCCATGCTGTAGAAGCATCTGCTCAAGGTGGTCGTGCCTCACCTCTAGACTCTAGCACCTGCTCGCATGGCGGATGTATCGTTCTATCAGATAATGTTGAAACTGACTTGAATTGGCTTTATTCTAGAACCTTGAATGATGTTTCATGGGAAGTTCACGCTGTAGATTTGCCTGAAGAAATCGATGATGTTTGGCTCGTTATTGGAAATACAGGAATACATGCGCCAACTTCTGAGCAAGTTGCTAAGGTTGCTAGATTGCTAGAAAATCAACCTGGGCGAATGCGAGAAATTGAGACGATAGGAATAATTTCACGAAGAGGTATTGCCGCACTAAAAGAAGGTAATATGGAAGGTGTTGGTAGAGCGATGAGTGAAAACCATCTACTCCTCAGAAGTATAGGAGTATCATGTCCAGAACTTGAATCACTGATCTCAGCAGCAGCACCTTCGTCTCTAGGAGTCAAACTGACTGGAGCCGGCGGCGGCGGTTGTATGATTGCGCTCACCCGCAATCCCAAGGAAACCAGTGAGGCTATCGAGTTAGCAGGCGGTAGAACACTGATTAGCAAGATTGCAGCACACGGATTAATTGTCGAATCTGATGACAATTCTCCTCTTTGGAATCCATTTGAATAAGTACCTCTCTTTAAATAGGGGTTTATAATCGGCCCAATCATGAACGATGAGGACCGTTTGACTGTAGTAAATGTCGTTGCCAGCACTCGAGTAGCGGAAGAACTTGATCTTCCAGATATCGCAATTCAATTGAATTGTGAATATGAACCAGAACAATTCCCTGGTGTCGTATACCGTGTCGCTGACCCTAAACTTGCAATTCTTATGTTCCGCTCCGGACGTGCAGTATGCACTGGTGGAAAGGATGAGGATAACATCCACACAGGTATCGAGCGCATGATCAACGATCTACGCTCAGCAGGAATCACAACTTGGGACCTAAAAGACGTTGAAATTGAAGTACAGAATATGGTTGCAACATATGCTCTACACTACCCTGAAGATTACGAAGGTACCCAGAGAATGGATACTCAAGAATTGAAGAAAGGCGACCCACTTGCTGGACTACCACGTAAGTTGAACCTGAACAACCTAACTTTCCACTTGCCTTTCGATAAGGTCGAGTACGAGCCAGAGCAGTTCCCTGGACTAATCTACCGACTTGACTATCCTAAGGTAGTCTGCCTGATTTTCGGATCTGGTAAGATGGTAATCACCGGTGCTCGCCACAAGGATGAGATCCTTGAGGCTGTTCAGATTATCCAAGATGAACTAGCGGACTTGCTGTGATTGCAATGCAGCCTTTAGGCCCTAGTGATGTCGATGCTGATAGCATCGATGTCTGGGTTGTTTCTCATGGTGGCGTAGCTTCTAATGCTCTATGCGACCATATGCAGAGCCAAGGCTTGCGAACAAGACCTGACAATTACGGGTTGATTTGTCATAAGCAACACCCTGGCACTAGTATCGGAAAACCAGTGTTAGTAATCCATGGAGATTACTTGGATGCAATTCGTTCAATGGACAGGAGAAAGTTTCTCACTGCAAACGCTGCAAAAATGTGCATGGGAATAAATGCACCAGAGATTCCTCTATCTAGGTTCTTACAATCTTTCCCAGATGACCCAGTTGGGTTCTCAATGTTCTTAGAGAGTTTCCGTAATGCGAAAGAAAACAATCTCGACAAAGTTGCTTTCTTACGCTACCCATACACTAACGAAGAAGCAATACTAGCATTCGAATCAATAGGTGTCGAAGTAGATATGAGCGGCTTCTCGCTTCGTGAAAGAAAAAAGAAATATTCACCTCGTTCAAAAGATGTCAAAGTGGTATTGGATATTTACGCTGATTTTGATTTCAAGGAGTGAGCATCATGTTGGGTTGGATTAGCACTTGGGGAATCAGGTGTGGCATAGCCACTTATTCTCGCTTTTTAATAGAGCAAATGGATGATGTCGTCGTAATGTGCCAAAGCGGTGAAGGCGAAGTTGGAGGCGCAATTCCTTGTTGGAAAAGAGATTCAAACTTCTTTGGAGGCATCATTGCTCAAATTGCTGGAAAGGGAATTGATACAGTTGTTATTCAACACCAACCTGGATTGTTAAGATTTTCTTATCTCAATGAATTGTTATTGAAATTGTCAGAAATGGATGTCAAGGTATTCATCACAATGCACAATACTAGAGACCGCTCACTTGTATTTCCGAGTAAAAGAATTGAGAGAGCTGTTGAAGGTTTGAAGACTTGCTCAACAGTCATGGTGCACTCTAATTCAGATGTTGAAATCCTGAAAGCATTAGGAATTGAAGACAATGTTGTGATGATTCCGCATGGCATCTACCCTCCGCCATCAGATTCTGCTGAATCATTACCCGTAAAAGGTAGAGTCATGGGCTCATTTGGATTCTTACTAAAACACAAAGGCCAACTTGAATTGGTTGAAGCATTCGAAAGACTGCCTGGATGGGATGAGTTGTTACTACTTTGCGCAACCATAGAACGTAGTGGTAAAATGGAGGCCAAAATTAATTCACTAATTGAGAAGAAAGGCCTCACTGGAAGAGTAAAACTAGTTACTGATTTCTTGGATGATGATGTTGTTATCGCAAGTCTCGCTAAGTGTGAACTTCTAGTATTCCCTTATCAGAATACCAAAGAATCTGCATCAGGCGCTGTTAGAATGGGAGTTGCTGCAGGTGTACCTCTTGCTGTGACACCAATTCCTATCTTTGATGATGTAACTGGGGCTATCAGAATGCGTGGTGGAACAGTAGATGACATAGTAGCCAGCGTTTCTAAAATCAGTCAAGATGATCTTGATTCATCTCGCAAATCGATGGTTGAATTGCGTGATTCCCTTCAGTGGGATGAAGTTGCAAAGCGAATTCAGGCTTTGCTCAGGTAATCTATGATTAGGTCTGCTGCTTTTTCAGCACTAACTTGAGTTGTATCGATTCTTATCTCTGGATTAACTGGTCCTTCATACGGACTAGAGATTCCAGTGAAGTTTGGTAGGTCTCCGGCTCTTGCTTTAGCATAAAGTCCCTTGACATCTCTCTGCTCACATACTTCTAGTGGAGTATCTACAAAGACTTCTACGAACTCATCATTTTCCATCAGATTACGGACCATCATTCTCTCAGATTCAAATGGTGAAATGAATGATGTGATACAAATTAGACCTGCTTCTACCATTAGTTTCGAGGTCTCTCCAACTCTACGTACGTTTTCAACACGGTCTGCTTTTGTGAATCCTAAATCACGATTCAGCCCATGCCTTACATTGTCACCATCTAGAGAAATAGTATGCCTGCCCATCGCTTGTAACTTCTTTTCCAAGATGTTTGCAATAGAAGATTTACCAGAACCCGACAGACCCGTGAACCAGATCAATCGAGGCTTCTGACTCTTTTGCTCAGCACGGCTTTGCTTAGTAACATCCATTGATTGCCAATGGATATTCTCGGCTCGGCGTAAAGCAAAGTCAATCAAACCCATGCCAACTGTGTTGTTGGTCATTCTATCAACGATAATGAAGCCGCCCATTGTAGGATCTTCATCATATGAGTCGAATGCAATTCTGTTGGACAAAGAGATATTACAAACTCCGATTTCGTTCATGTCAAGGACTTTAGCAGGTAATTCCTCTAATGTATTAACATCAATACGGTGTTTAAGTCGACCCAAAGTCATGGAAGTGGTTTGAGTGCTAGACTTGAGAAGATATTGACGCCCTGGCATCATAGCAGCCTCATCCATCCAAAGTATTCGTGCTTGGAATTGGTCAGCACTACTACATGGACTATCGGCAGCAGTAATTATGTCTCCACGCGAGATATCGATTTCATCTGCAAGTGTTAGTGTTACTGAACGGCCAGCCCCTGCAATTTCAAGATCCCCTTCCCAAGTAACAATCCGCTCGACCACAGATTCCGTTCCACTAGGTAATACTCTGATTTTATCACCAGGTGAAACTATCCCGCTTCCAATAAGACCTGCGAACCCTCTGAATTCCCGGTTTGGGCGGTTTACCCATTGAACAGGCATGCGGAAAGAACGTGATTGTGAGGTAGAAGAAACTTCTACACTTTCCAGATACTCCATTACAGACTGGCCTTCATACCAAGGAGTATTTTCACTAGCTCCTACGATATTGTCACCTTTCAATGCAGAGATTGGGATTGCAGTAATCTCATCCAACTGTAAAGCCTCATCTGCAAATTTGTGATAATCAGAAACTATGGAATTGAAAACTTCCTCTGAGTAATCCACTAAATCTAATTTGTTAACAGCAAGAATTATTCTTTTCACACCTACCATCGACACGATAAAAGAATGCCTGCGAGTCTGTGTTAGCACTCCTTGGCTGGCATCTATCAATATGATTGCAACATCCGCAGTTGATGCGCCTGTAGCCATATTACGAGTGTACTCTTCGTGGCCAGGAGTGTCAGCGACAATGTATTTCCTCTTCTCTGTGGAAAAGAATCGGTATGCAACATCAATAGTAATTCCTTGCTCTCTTTCAGCAGCTAATCCATCTACTAGAAGTGCGAAATCAATTTCTCCTTCCTGTGTTCCAACCCTCTTGGAATCCGCTTCAAGAGCAGCCAAATGGTCATCAAATAGCATATGTGATTCATACAACATCCTTCCGATTAATGTTGATTTGCCATCATCAACTGAACCACATGTAATGAACCTCAACAACTCTTTCTGCTCATGAGCAGCAAGATATGATTCAATATCGGTTGCGATGAGGTCACTGACGTGTGCCATCAGAAATACCCCTCTTGTTTTTTCTTCTCCATCGATGCTGAACTATCGAAATCGATTACTCGGCCTTGACGTTCTGAAGTAGTAGTAAGTAGCATCTCTTGAATGATGTCAGGTAAAGTGTCTGCTTCTGATTCGACAGCGCCTGTAAGCGGATAGCAGCCCAGTGTCCTGAAACGAACTGTCTTCATCATCGGCTCTTCGCCTTCTTTCAAAGGAAGACGATCGTCATCAACCAATATCAAAACACCATCTCTTTCGACTACAGATCTAGGCTTCGCTAGATACAATGGTACGATTGGGATGTTTTCCAAATGTATGTACTGCCAGATGTCTAACTCTGTCCAGTTTGAAAGTGGGAATACTCGAATTGATTCTCCATTGTTCTTTCGTGAATTGTAAAGATTCCATAGTTCTGGGCGTTGGCGTTTTGGGTCCCAGTGGTGACTTTCATTTCGGAATGAAAATATCCTTTCTTTGGCCCTAGATTTCTCTTCATCTCTTCGTGCTCCACCAAATGCCACATCGAATCCATGAGCATCAAGTGCCTGTTTCAGCCCTTGAGTCTTCATAGTATCAGTGTGAACTGATGAGCCATGGATGAATGGGTTCATCCCCATCTCTTGCCCTTCTGGATTGATGTGAACTATCAGGTCTAGGCCAAGGTCTTCGGCCATCTTTTCTCTGAATTCAATCATCTCAGAGAACTTCCACATCGTATCAATATGCATTATTGGAAATGGCGGCTTGGCTGGGTAGAATGCTTTCATGGCAATATGGAGCATAACCGATGAATCTTTTCCAATAGAATAGAGCATAACCGGGTTTTCTGCTTCTGCAACAACCTCTCTCATGATGTGGATAGCCTCGGCTTCCAATCGTTGAAGATGGGTCATTCTATCTTGCATCAAAGCACCTCAAGCAGACCTACGGGAGTTGACTTCATTCATCAAGGCTGTTATTTCTTCCTTCGGGAGCGCATCGATGCCACCAGCTGTTGCACGGCCTCCGCCACCGAACATTGAACATATTTCTCCAATCCCTTCATTTCCACGAAGTGAAACTTGCAAAGTATGGCCTTTATCGATTGCAATAACGTGAGGACCAGGCCCTGTTGAATTGATTCTGTGGGCCATTACACCAACTACTCTCCGAGCCCATGCTTCATTGGGCAAGAGATAGATACCATCGACTTCGTTTATGGATTCCACATTTTTCATATCATCAGCAAAACCTTTCTTCAATGTTTCAAATGCAGGAGTCTGCAAAAAATTCTCAGGTGTCTTAGATTCTAAGCAAAGGCGCATCAACACATCAGGGTGGAAGTGCAAATCCTCCAAATCCGCACCGTATCCATTGTAGTTCAGAAGTTCTCCCAACTCGGTAAATTCGGGTTTCGTAGAGTGAACCGAGAGGCCGTCGCCGTGTAGTGCCACTTGAGCCCAGTCAGATTTTACTCTCAAAAAACTCTCAACAATTTTAGCAGTACATACATTTGAGGATGTATCGATATGTGCATCTAATCCATCTATTGGCTCACCGGCCAGGTGATGATCAAACCAAGTAATCTTGAAGCCTCGTTCACATAATTCTCTCGCTCTGGAATGATTCCTAGCAAGTGAAATATCCATGCAAATAATTTCGTCTCCAGATTCAGGAGCGATCTTACTAAGTAATTCGATATCTCTCTTGACACCTGTAACCGTATTTCCTTCCAAGCCATGCACTAGCCCCCATTGAACCATTGAACAGATTCCATCGGCATCGCCATTGAAGGCAAACCAGCGCATGTTTGGCCGAGTTTGGCATTTGTCATGAGTGTATTCCCTATTATGGCATTTAAGGGCTGAATGACCGTTTTACTGTTACTTTTCTCGAAGTTTTGGAAAACTCGAGTCGCCCTCATCTATATCTATCCGCCATTGACATAATCCAATCATGCGCCGAGAAGTAGGGATGGCTCTCATCCTTCTGCTTTCGTCCCTTGTGGTCTTCCCGCAAGTTAGTGCAGGAGGCATTGGAAGCGAAGACCCAGGTGTTTCAGACGTGGTCACATGGCGTGTTGGAGACAAGTGGATTTACTCTGGTTATTTCGACCCAACTGTTCTAATTCAGGACGCTGGAGTAGACGCAGTAGTTGGGACAATCACGGGTGATGCCACTACAACTGTTGATTCTGTTACCGAAGTTGACATTGATGGGATTTCGACATTGGTTTACCTGACCTCATCAAAAGCAGATTTTGACAAAGGTGGAGTTGCCCTTGAATCCTATACTGGCAACTTGTACATCCAATATCAAGTCGATGAAGTGCGTAGAGTTTCAGACTTAGCAAAATTATCTTCCGATTTATCACTAAATGTCCGCTATGTTCCTTATGGAATATCATCACTCACTCAACAAGTTGCAGATATTACAATCAGTACCACATATGACCCGATGAGTGAAAATTATGATTTCCCACTCAGAATAGGAGAGACCTGGAACACTTCCTATGTTTCATCAACCGCATGGTCAGGCTCTTCAGATTACATCACGCCTTTCCCTCAACCAACAAGTGGTGCTAATCACACGAATTGGGAAATCACAGATACTGGCAAACCGATTAATGATCTTGGAGAACAAATAGGATATGGTGGATGTAATGCTTCCTATGAACTGACATCTTATGATGACAATGGAACTGAAACATCCTACGAATGGTTCTGCCCAGAAGTAAGGAATTTTGCTTGGTCTAACACTCAAGAAGATATAGGATTAGTAATTGATTTTAGACTGAAGCAATATCTGCCTGTTGCGTCATCAGGAGTTACTGCAAATACCAACCCGGGATATCGAAACATGAACCTCGATGTAGAACTTTCAACTCAAATAACCGCTCTGAATACCCCAATTGAAGTGTGGGCTAACATTACTGATTCGGCAGGTAATCCTCAATCAGGACTAGATGTTGAAATCAGACATGAGGCAAATGGGTTCACCACCAGTGCTGTAACTTCATCCAATGGAAGTGCGTGGGCTATTATCTCAGTAGGGGAAGCTACTGACACTTCCGCTACGACTGTTGATTGGGCAAGCCATGGCATCGTTGCATCTAGTGGTGGGATGTATGGAGTATCGACAATTACTCTAGATGAAAACATAGTCGGTCTGGACTTAGTTGCTGCTTTAGAAAGAGTTAGTATTCTTCGTAATCGTAGCGGTGAAGTTACTACTTTGAACTCTATTTCGGGATACAATGTATTGCCAGGTGACAACTTAACTATCCAATTACCAGTTTACAACCGAGGAATTACCACCAGTATTGCAACTACTACACATATCACATTCCCTGATGGCTACGAAGTAGTCGAAACGCTACCTGCACTCGAACTATACGAGCAGTATCTCTTTGAGATTGAATGGAGTATTGATTCCAATGCTAGTATCGATAATCAAACCGTAGTTTGGGAAGTTGACCGTCAACTCTCTAACCCGAATGATGCAGACCAATCCAACGACATTGGAGTTGTACCTATCTTCATTGGTAGTGCACCTACATATGTTGCAAGCAATCAGAGTGCTTGGACTAACGAAAAAATACTGATCGATGCATCTTCTAGTTTCGATGAAGATGGCGGAGATGTTTGGTGTATGTTCGATATTGAATTCGATGATGGATCATATTCAATGGCTCACCAAAGAGTGATGCGAAGTGGATGTTACATCAACTGGACATGGGTGGATGATGGGATTTATTCTATTCTTGTGACTGTCAATGATGAAGAAGGCGACTCTACTGAGGAGATTCTTGAAGTTGAAATTTACAACCGTGCTCCAAGCGTTTCTATTCAATCGCAGAGAAGCCAGGTGAAAGTAGAACACCCTGTAACTCTGTATGTATTTGCTAATGACACCGACTCAGAAGACGCATGGCCTGGCCTTGTCGACATACATTGGCCCAATGCCAAATGCGATGAAGGATACTATACGAGAGTATGCACAACTACTGCATGGGAAGAAGGACTGCAAACATTCACAGCCGTTGGAACTGATGATGATGGAAATCAAACATATTCCACGATAGATATCGAGTTCACGAATATCGCCCCACATGACGTAGCTGTAACTATGTGGGATGAATATGGCAACCTGATTGATGCCACAGGCCAAATGACTTGGCATATTCAAGAAGATCAGTCTGTTGAACTATCTGCACGAGCTGAGGATTCCATCGATGACCTTGAAGAGTTACGATATGAATGGTCTTTTGGAGTAGATACAGACGGAAGGGAATCGAGAATCCCTGCTGTTTGGAGTGAATCTGGCATGCAGACAATTCTGGTCAAAGCTATTGATTCCGAGGGCGAAGATAGTGGCTGGGTTGAACGCTGGATTGATGTTCAAAACTTGGAACCACAAATCGAACCATTACCAGAAGTGATGCCTGTTGCAGAAGGCCAAAGCATTAGCCTTTCAGGTGCAGCATGGGACACATCATCAGACATAGATTCACTAATCATTTGTTGGGATGTCGACCCAGGTTCTGATACAGACGGTATTGGTTCAGCGGACGATGACTGTGATGTCGAAGGAACAAACCTTACTTGGTCATGGCAAAATGCTGGAACTTACAATATTGTATTCCATGCTACTGACGATGATGGAGCAAGAAACTCTTCAACCGCTTCTGTTACTGTATTGAATCTACCACCAATTATCAGAATGAAGGTTCCTAGTACTGCAATAGCTGGTGAAGTGGTAACTCTTGACGCTTCTATGACTATTGATTCCAGTATTGATAGAGAATACCTAACAGTGGTCTGGGATGTAGATTGTTCCGTGGACAGTGACGGTGATGGAATTGTTGACAATGATGCAGATTTAGTTGGGTCTGTAGTCCAATACGAATTCCCTAGAGCAGGGAAGTTCACGGTGAAGGCTATTGCATGGGATGAAGAAATACTCAAACCAAGTAGTAAGAGTACAGTCATTGAAGTGGACTCACCCGATCGAACTGCATTCGAAGAAGTCATTGAATCCCTAACGGGGGATGAAGCAAATCCTTTCATTCAGTTAGTCATGATTGCGCTTGTAATATCAGGGCTAGTAATTTTCCTGAAAAAAGGTCAAAGGAAACGCAAATCGGTTTGGGATGATGACGATATTCCAATGATTGAAGCACCTATGGAAGCCCCTGACATGGGCCTGTTTGGAAGTTCTGAGACTTTCGCTCAAGAAATTGATCAATTGCTTGATTCTCCACCAATTCCGGAGGGAGGATTGCCTCCTGATTGGACAGAAGAACAGTGGCAACATTACGGTCATCAGTACCTTGAGATGCAAGAAACCGGCAACGAACAGAATAAAGAGTAACGGATATACTACGTATATCCATGCGACAGGCTATTCCCATCTTTATTCTCGTCTTGATGACTGCATATGGGCCCCTATCAATGATTGATAATTTGGAAATTAAGGAAACCAAATTCGCCGGTGAAGAAGTACCGGGCGTTCATGATGTCCCCGATTGGAGAATCGGAGACAAATGGGTGTATGAAACCCTGTTCGATGTTGCTGGATTGATACAATCTGCAAATGTGTCCGCATCGATAAGCACACTTTCTGGCGACACAACAATGGAAGTTGTTGATATCAGATTTGAAACAATTCAAGGAACTCAGACTCTTGTTTACGAGGTAGATATAGAAGGTGAATTTAGTTCCGGAAATAATGGTGCCACGTTAGAGGGTATTTCGGGTCGATTAGATATTGACTATGAAGGAACAGATATTCTTCTAGCCAGAGATTTATCTGTATGGGATTCAGCGTTCTTCCTAGGTGTTGATTTCGCACCATATAACCTCGGATTCTTGAGTCAAAACCTTGCTGACATTACATTCACAACTGTATACGAGCCACCACGAGAGAAGTATGATTTCCCATTACGGAAAGGTGATCAGTGGACAAGTGGTTATGACTCAGGTACCAATGTCACCGGTTCTTCTGATTACTTTGACCCAACCTCATTCGACACACCTTTCGTCGACGACAACACAACTTACCAAGTAACTGCAGACGGGAGTCCAACTGAAGATGGGTCGTCGATAGCATACACTGGATGTTCAGACTCATACAAAGTGAACAATTGGAATAATACCGGCTCAGCAGGCGGTTTCGAATGGTACTGTCCAGCGGTTAGAACATTCGCTTGGTACAGAATTGTAAACCCTGCTGGATTCCAAATCGATTGGAAATTAAAGACTTACACGCCTGTGGATTCATCAGGAAATGTTGCTTCATCATCACCAGGTATTAGAAATCTAATTATCGATGTAACGCCACAATACATCGCTACATTGCCAGATTCAGACATTCCTGTTGAAGGTCACATGACAGTTAATGGAGGAAATGAAGTTGGTAAGAATTTGCAACTTCGTTACGAAATTGATGGCATAATAATGAGTTTAACTACAGATAGTGATGGGAAGGTAAATCCAACCTTCGATGTTGGGTCAAGTCGTGACCACTCCAACGCATCTGATGATTGGACTAGTAATGGTGTCATTATTTGGGACCCTGTTAACAAGGTAGTTGGCGCCTCGACTATTGTAATGGATCTGAACGTTGTTGGAGTAGACTTAGTTGCTAAACCAGATTCTATGATTGTCACACGCACACGCGGAAATGATTCATTGATTCTTTCACAGGCTAGTGGCTACAATGCATTGCCGGGGGACATGATGCAGTTCTCAGTACCTGCGCAAAATAGAGGAGTGTTAACCTCTCCTGCAACCGAGATGGAAATTACTACTCCTGATGGTTCGACTGTTAGAGGAGTCCTACCTGCTCTATCTCCATATTCTGAAGCTCGTGTTGATGTTAATTGGACAGTCCCAAGTAACACTCCTGTTGGAATCAAGACTCTTTCATTCATGGTTGACCCTGATGAAACAGTAACCGCAGATGCTAACAGATCTAACAATGGTGCATCGCTAGACGTTTTCATTGGAAGAATGCCTGTAGCGAATATGGTTTTACTGGACGATGTCTACACATTTGAAAATGTATCAATCGACGCTTCTGGCTCATATGATGTTGACGGGGGAAGCGTAGGGTGCTTCTTCGAAATTCAAGATGGTGTCAGAACCGAATTCATTGATGCACCAAACTGTAGGACAAGTTGGGCATGGGCTGACGATGGTGAATGGGAAGTCAAGGTAATCGTAGTTGATAATGAACTTGATGAAGTCGAGATGGTAATGGATGCTACAATTCTAAATCGTGACCCGTATGTTAACCTATCAACGGTTACTCCTGCTGTCAATGCAGGTGAAGCGATAACCTTCAACGCTACAGATAGTGGAGATATCGATACAGTGTCACCTATGGGCCAACATGTAACAATTACATGGCCAGATAGTGCTTGTGATGAAGGACTGTTTGGACCATACTGTACTTTCAATCCTGAAGAAGAAGGAGTTCACCAAATTGAAGTTGTTGTCACAGATGATGACAACGCATCTGTTTCAGATATACTGACCTATGAGGTGCTGAATGTAGCACCAACTATCGGCGAGATGTTATTCACCGTAGATGGAATACCCTACATCCCTGCAGAAGATGGTACTTGGACAATCAACGAAGACGTGATTGCATCTCTGCAGATTAGTGGTGATGATACACTATCTGACAAAGAGAGTTTACTCATCACCTGGTACCCAGATGACTTTGACCAAAACTGGACGGTTACAACATCAGGACCGGATTCCACAATTGATGCGGCATGGGGCGACTCTGGCCTGCACACGATTAGAGCATTTGTAACAGACAATGATGGAATAGTAAGCGATGAAGTGATGGGCTATGTTCGTGTTAACAACATTGAACCTGTTCTAGATTCATTACCTGCTCAACAGGCATTATTCGAGGATGAAGTCTTGAACTTAACCGCATTTGCAACGGATGTTGCTGATGCTGACGAACTACGATATTGCTGGGACCTTATCGTATCGATCGATTCCGATGAAAATGGAATCGCAACCGATGACTGTGATGTAGAAGGACCCGAACTGGTGTATGCTTGGACCTCCCCCGGACTCCGTACAATTACTGCTAATGTGTGGGATGATGATAACGCAACAGATACCTTCTCAATCGATGTCACCATCGTTAACCGTCCTCCTGCTGCAAGCATATTCGTACCTGAAGGTGGTTTCGTAATCACTGAAGGAGACTCTATTACATTCAGTGGAAGTGATTCAACCGACTCACCTACCGACAGAGCCAGTTTGGAATTTATCTGGGATGACCCAAATACAGCGGGAGCAACACAAGATGGATTTGGTGAAAATTACACAATCAAGTTCAACACACCTGGCAAATACTTCGTTAACCTTACTGTAATCGATGATGATGGGAAAATGAATACTGCAACTGTAGTGGTGGAAGTAGAAGAGAAACCTCCTGAAGGTCTGTTCGGGATGACAAGTACAACTGCAGCGGTCTCAATTTTAGGAGTTGTAATGGTTGTTCTTCTTGCATTACTTCTACTACGAGGAAGAGAAAGTGACTCCGAGATAATCGAAACAAAATCAATGCCTGATTATGGATGGGATTCTCCACCTGCTCAAACTCAAGAGCCGATTCCTACAGCACCGGCCGAAATGGCTAACAGCGGACCGCCGATTCCTGCAGCAGGATTACCAGTGGGATGGACCATGGAACAATGGTCATACTATGGTGAACAATACCTAGCTAACTTACCGCCTGAACCATCTTATGCACAACCTGCAGCAGCACCTGCTTATGCTCAACCAGAACCGGTTCAAACTCAGACCTATGCAGAACCGGCTCCATCACTACTCAATCAGACGATGGTTCAAGAACCAGCACCGACACAGGCATCGCAGGCCCTAGCCGATCTATTGGACGACTTGGACATTTGAGCAGTGAAACATAATGGGTACACTTTGGCAATTCTTTGGTTTCCCTGACCCTGAAGCACCTCCCCCTGAGGCAATGAAAAAATCCAGGAAAAAGAAGGCTAAAAAGACCGAAGCAACAGGACACCAACTCACGATTGTTAGCCCTGATGACGAGCCACTTACTCAACCACCTGAGATTACAACTACTGAAGTCCCGGCAGTCAACTCAGCACCAGCGCCAATTCCAATACCAAAGCCAATTCGACACTCATCGACATTACCCAAAGGATGGACTGGCCCTGTGACACCAGATGGAGTGGCATTTCATGACCTGTCCAACTATTCATCAACGTCTACAGATTTCCCAGATAGGGCATTGAGATATGTTGAGCCAGACAAAATGCATCGTCTACCTCTAAGAAAAATAGAGGATAGAATGCGCAGAGGAGATACTATCATCGTAGACCTAAATGGTCTAATTCATATGGATACACAGACTAATGCATGTCGAAGAAGTCTCAAGCAAATGGGGGATGAACTTGGTATTGACATATACGCACTTGACGATGCTGATAAATTACTACTCGTTCCAGGAAGAGATGTTACCATGGATCAGGGCAGGAATGACCTGGGATTAGTCCCATTGCTGATGTAAAGCAAATTGCAGACTCAGCAATTATATCCTAGAACGATTCGTTCTTGCCAATGGATGATGAGCGTACGAGTGCTCAATATCTGGCTGCAGGTTCATATGTTGACCTAATTCTTGCCGCCGTAATAATGCAGATTTGTTTCATAATAACTGCGATTTGGGTTGGCACGAATGGAAATGAATTCCTGACTTCAAATCCAGAACATATTCGTCACGCTTTAAAAATTCAACTTGGACTTGGATGGATGATGTGTATTATTTGTGGTCTCGGATTCAGTATACTTCCACTGATATACGATGTAAAAATATTCGATAAGAGCTTGATGCGAAGTTATGTTGGAATGAATATGTTGGGCCAACTATCTATTATGTTGGGAATAATGATTGGAGATGAAGACATATTCTACTCGATGGCGACGGTTGGGATTACCCTCCTTGCGACATCACTGTTTATACTTGGCTCACCTGCATTGAAGATCTTCAAAAGTCGAAGTGTTGATTCACGAAGATTAGGTCCTTTTTCGTACGCTATTGGAATGATTTTACCAATTTTAGGGCTGATTACACTGGTGTCTTGGGTTGCTCGTGACAATGAAACCTCGATTTATTTGTCAGAAGCCGTCATATTCGACCTATTCATCCCACTAGCAGTTATTTCAACGATTATTTCCCACTTTAACAGGCGATTGGACTGGCAGTTGATCGATTCAGATAATCTCGGAAAAATATTTGCCACGTTGCTAATATTGATGCTCGTCTCGATTATCTCAGTTCCTTTATATGAAAACGGAGACATCTCAAAAAGAGTCTCTGCATCACTAGCAATGTTTCCATATCTGTTCATTTTCATTGCACTGAATCCTAAGAAAATAATCGACCAAATAGTTGACAGTCAGCCTCACAGTAAGATGGTTTTAGCATCTTTATTTTGGCTGCCTGTTATCGGTATATCCGCCTACTTAGAAAAAATGGGTTTGGTTATGACGACGGAAGGCATGATGTCTTTTTACAGATGGATCTTAATTTTTGGATTTGCAATGCAGGCACTGTGGGGCTTTGCAAGTTACCTCCATGATGACCACAAAAGGTTGTCACTCCATAGAAGAAAAACAACTTGGCTAATATTTATGTCACTAAATGTAGGTAGCATAATTACAACATATTCAATGATGAACAGTTGGTATACTGGTGAATCTATTATTCAATATCCTAGAATTGGAATCGGCGTGTATGCTGTATCATATGTTCTAATATTACTGCATTGGATAAAAGAAGTAATGTTTAGTTTAGATAACTGGCACAAAACCCCCATGTTTTATGACCAATACCTGAAACATCCAGGACAAGGTCCTGGATTTACAACCGATGATTAATCGAGAAGTATCAATGCACTTGGCGCAAATCCGAGCACTGCAAGTTCATCACCTTCAATCAATCTTGCATGATTACCCATATCTCCTGCTAAATCATACGAACCTGCTTTACCAATCCATGAACCAGATTCTATTAGATTACCAATTTCTTCAATAGTTAGTTCATCTATTTCCACAATTGCAAATTCTACGAAAAAGGTCCAATCTCCACAAATTTGGATACCTGTAGCAGTCCATACTTGGTGACGCCGACCAGAAAGTCGTTTCAGCATGGACAAAGCACCCGATTCATCAGTAGCCTTACCCATGGCTGCATTGATATCATCAGGGTCCCCAACCATAGTATCGGCGACCAAAACTGCGTTGAAACCATGGCCGCTTGGAACTGCTGCTGCCTTACGGCGGCAGATCGCTAGTACTTGTGATGATACAGACCCCGTTGGTGGAGTCTCATCCACACCAGGTAATGCCTCGACGTGAACGGCCCCGTACCTATCTCGGAGAATCTGAGCGCGCCTCTCAGAACCACTCGCTAACCAGATTCCCATATCAAGCCGTTCGGGGGTCACCTTGAAGAGAACATCGCTGTTACACCGTACCGGTGAGACGACGTGAGTGACATAGAAAGGATTCCAACACACATCGCAGGATTAGATGAAAATATGCAAGGTGGTATACCGCAGGGGCACATTTGCATAGTTGCTGGACAGTCCGGTGCAATGAAATCTTCCGTTACATTTTCGCTATTGTATAACGCTGTTCTGTACGGTGAGACAAGTGGAATCTATGTGACATTAGAACAGGGCAAGGATTCTCTCAGATCTCACATGTCCAATATGGGCATGAACGTTGACGACCCCCGAGTTCGTAACCGCATCGCTATCATCGATTTATCCGATTTGCGCGTACAATTAGATGAACAAGGCATGAGCAACCGTATAGATTGGATGGGCCAATTGATCAAACAACTCACTTCTTACCGCCAATCTATTGGATTCGAATTACTAGTATTCGACTCTCTAGGAGCATTCTTTACACTGACTAAGATGGAAAACCCTCGTGATGAAATATTCCGTTTATTCGAAGCATGTCGAAGATTGGAGCTTACTTCTTTCTTCATCTGTGAAATGACCGGTGAAGACCACAAACAATTCGGAGAGTATGGCGTAGAAGATTACCTGTCAGACGGAGTAATGCATCTGACTATGGACAGAGTTGGAGACGACATTACACGAAAGATAGGTGTAATCAAAATGCGTCACACTCATCACAGATTAGGATACTCTCCGATTCTATGGAACTCTGCAGACCAGAGATTCTCGATACAGTAATTATTCGACTGTTACTGATTTTGCTAGATTACGTGGCCTATCTACGTCACATCCCAAAGCAAGCGCCGTCTTGTACGCTATCAGTTGTGTAGGCAAGACCGAAAGAAGAGGGGAAAGAAGAGAATCACAAGAAGGAATTGATATTGCGACATCTGCCTCGTCAGAAATGATGTCTCCCTCTTCATGAATTAGAATTATCTTAGCACCTCTTGCTTTACATTCATGCATTGAAGCTATTGTCTTCTCTCTGTGTTTGTCATTAGGAGCAATTACAACGACTGGACTTCCCTCTTCAAGTAAAGCAATTGGGCCGTGTTTCATTTCTCCTGCAGGATAGGCGAGGCATGGAATGTAAGCTAATTCAAGCATTTTTAGAGCGCCTTCACTAGCAACAGGAGCAGAAAGTCCTCTACCAAGATACATCACACTCTTGGCATTCTTTACCAATTCCACCGCTTCATCAATAGGTCCTGGATTGGAAAGATAAGACTCCATTAATTTAGGAATCTCCTCAAAATTCTCTATGATGTTTCTGCCTCTTTCCCTAGAGAAAGAACGGGTTCTTCCAATTCTTATAGCGAATAACAACAAAGATGCCACCATATTGGTGAATGCTTTGGTTGACGCTACTGCTTGTTCTGGTCCGCTATGAATGTATACTCCTTGGGCACATAATCTAGCAATGGTAGACCCTACAACATTGATTATACCGTGAACTTCGCCACCTTTGAGTTGAATTTCCTTGACAGCGGAAAGAGTATCTGCAGTTTCACCAGATTGTGATACAGCGAAATGTATTGCATTGGGATTGATTACGTGCTCATTGTATCTAAATTCACTAGAAATGTGTGCAATTGCTGGAATCCTGGCCAAACTTTCTATCGCCAATTGCCCAATTTTGCAAGCATTCAATGCAGTACCACATCCAATTAAGCGGACTAGTGGTGCATTTCTCAATCGAACTGGTTCTAGTTTTAGTCCACCCAATCTTGCACTTCCGTTTGCTTTATCCAATCTACCGCTTATGCATCTTCGTAATGCTTCAGGTTGTTCGTGGATTTCTTTCAGCATGTAATGAGGGTAACCGGCCATGTCTGCCTCGCCCCATTCATCTTCTAAGACTGTCAAACTAGTAGACGAACTTCCTCCGTCAAGTTTCGATATTTCGATTCCATTTCTGGTTAATATAGCCATATCGCCATCTTCTAAAATGAACATATTCTGAGTATGGTGCGATAAAGCGTGTGGGTCTGATGAAACAAATGATTCTCCATCCCCTTGTCCAATGATCAAAGGAGAACCATTTCTAGCACAAACTATGAGGTCGTGCTCCTTGAATAAAACACAAAGGCCCCAAGTTCCAGTTACTCGGTTCAGTGTTTGCCTTACAGCTTCTAATGGTTCTTGACCTGATTCGAGACCTATAGTGATCATGTGTACAAGAACTTCAGAGTCTGTTTCTGAAACTAGAGGCATACCTCTGGCTTCCAATCTCTCCTTCAGACTGCGGAAGTTTTCTATTATACCATTATGAACTACTGCGATCGACTCATCACGATTTAGATGTGGGTGGGCATTTGTATCTGTTACCGAACCATGCGTTGCCCATCTAGTGTGAGCGATACCTGTATCTCCTTCGATATGATTTGGTAGAATTTTGGATAACTCTGTAACCTTACCTACTTTTTTGTACATTTGTAATGAGCCGTTTTTGACTACTAGACCTGTAGAATCGTAACCACGATATTCTAATCGGCGTAAACCTTCGACAAGCAAAGGTGCTGCAGACCTATCTCCAATGAAACCAAAAATACCACACATCGTAATCACATCTCAATGATCTCAGAACAGATTGGACAAGCCATCTTTCTCAAGGTCATATCTTTGACAGTAATTCCTGCCCCACATGAGCCACAAGTGACTTTTCTCTCTGGAGCAGGCATAGCCGGCAATGGTAGAGGTGGTAACTTACCAGATGTTGGAAGTGGTAATGGAGGCAATTTGCCTAATTCGGGTAGTGGTAATTCACCAGGGGCTGGCGGCATAGGTAAAGGAGGTAAATCTACAAGAATTGGCAGTGGCTTATCGTTAATCGTACCAGGTAGAGGAATCGGAGGTAGATTCTTGGAAATCTCATCGAATTTCTCCTTCGCTTCTCTGTCCCCTTTCCTCTTCATTCTGCGTTCTAACCTCTTAGAAGCAATTCCGGCTTCAACCTTAGCTTCTAATTCAGATGATAAATCTGGAGTTTCGTATTCCAATTCATCGTCTAGAACGACCTTTGGTTGGCTGATACTTATCACCAACTCATCAGAGCCATCTGTATTAATTGCAATTAGTGCTCCATCGTCCTCTTCTGTCTCAATAAGTAATTCCAGGTCTCCACTTTCTGCAGACACTTCGATCTCATCTTCTTGCCGATGTGAGCGCTTGAGAATAACTAGTACTGAACCAAATAACACGATTAGGAAACCACCTACCATGGCAAGAGACGTCAACTTCTCTTCTTGAGTATCTCCCGGTAGAGGAATTAGTAGGTACTCCAGAATTCCCCGCTCTTCGCCATCATCGCCACCCTGACAGATGCAGGCCACTTTCTTTGCACTAATTTGGCCAGATGGTGAAGTCATGATTACAATCGAGTCGTCACCTATGGAGCCTGCTCCAATAACATGACCTTCTGCTATCAGGTTTGAGAGACCGATTTTGTCATCACCCAGAGTGTACATACCATATCTTGTGACTGGACCCAATACCCCAATTTCATCATGATAAATCTTGATGTCTTCATCGGTGGTTCGCATCATAATAATATTTGTAGCACCTGGTGAAGAGATATTCTGAACTTCATCAATTGACCAAATTGTGTTTTGTACAACACTAATAATTTCCGATGAACGACCATTTCCTTCAATCCATGCAGCGACAAGTATGTCGTCATCTCCGTCTTCTACGACTAGCATTTCAGGAATACTAGCATCATCACCTGCTGACGCTTGGAAATTAAACGGGGTTTGAGAAATTACGCCGTGAGCATAGAAAAGACCAACTCTTTCAATTCCAGTCACGTCATCTCTCATCGATTGATACAGTATGTGGATATCATCCTGTCCGATAGCCACAGCGATAGAATCTCCATCTTGTGACTTAATGTCGACATCTGTCAATACATTCATTCTAGTTGTCCATCCATTAGATGACTTAGCATCATCACTGTGAATCATGAAGATATTGGTGATGTCATTCCACGATCCTCCTGTAGATTTATCTCGATGGTAACCAGCTAATACAATCTCATCTCCTCTTACAGACAGGTCAAGACCCCAGTAATTACCTTCAGATTGTTTGAGAGGTGTAAGGTGGGAAGTCGATGTTGACATATCACCTAGTAATCCAATACTTGCCATTCCTATATCGGCCATGGTGTAACCTTGTTGATCATCAAATCTCTTAGTCCATGCAAGATGTACTCTGTTGTCTTCTCTGAGTACAAATGCAAACTCGCCAGCCCAATTTCTTTCAATGATGGTATCTCCCGGCATTCCAAATCCAGATGTTAGAGTTCTAGCATGTAGTTCTCCATCTATTGTAGAGAATAATAATCCGCCACCATCTTCACCCTCTACACCGCCCGGAATTCCAACGAATCCGATAACAGACTCTCCTTCAGAGATTGTTAATCCTGTCTTAGAGCCCATCTCGTATTCATCTACGATTACTGTGAATCTTAATTCAGAATATTGAGCTTCTACTCCGTTTCCTTCTAGCAATACTCTGTGCTTTACAACTCCAACCGAGTCGTGAATATGTGTGAATTGGGCTTTCCCGTTACCTGAAGAACTGGTTGAACCTGGAATTATTGAAATCGTTCTAGTATCTCCTGGAACCCAACAGGTGTTTGCAGTACAGTCATCATCCCATGTGGAAAGTGACATCTTGACATTGGTTGCATCTGTTTGCCCCATGTTGTCAACTCTGACTGTTATTGTATAGGGATTAGGCGAATCTTCATCTACAGTTGGTGAAGGTATAGAAGGCGACGTAGTAATTGCGCTAGTTGGGAAACGAAGAGTTGGTTCGACCGGTCTTTCTTCGATTTCGAACGAGAATGTGTAGTAATTGTCACTTTGGTCGTCATTCATGGCCGCATTAGGGTCAATTTGAATTGTAACATCGTGAATGCCAGCCTCTGTAGCCCACCACCACAAAATTACAGATATTGTCTCGCCCTGATCCACTCGGGGTAATTTCCCTTCGCTAGGATAAGTGCTGGATTCTGAACCAGGTGCATCTAATTTCAGATGAAGGTCGATTGCGTCGGCATCTCCTGTGTTAACCACACTGAAATGGACCTCGAGAATCGTTCCGGCAACCGCACTTTCTGCTGGTAGGTCTTGGTCGTAAATTTGGACTGTTCCTTGGAACCTTAATTCAGGAGCAGCAGGTAGATTATCAATGGTAAATGTTCGACGCACTACGTCTGATTCAGCACCACTAACATTGACCAGTTTTATCGAGACTTTATGAGACCCATCGCCGACTTCATTTGAATTCCATGTAAATGACCAGTCCTGTGTGTAATTGTCTGTCTCATCGAAATTATGAACCTCTTCCCATTCGCCAGAGTCTACTCTGAACATCAAATTACTAGGCTCCACTCCTTGTCCTGTTCCAGTGAAAGTGACAGTATCAGACAAAACTGAACCTGAGGAAGGTGAACCGAATGATACACTCATTCGTCCAATGTATCCCCATCTGACGTCACTCGATACGAGATCGCCATCTCCCATTGCATTGGCCTCGATTACTACAATAGTCTCATCAAGATCGAACCATTCATCTTTGATTAGAACATCAAGATACCATGAATCGATATCGCCTCCTGCGGTGGTCCAATCCAGAAGGACTACTTCGTCGTCGTCTTCGTAATATTGGGTGATTCTAATGTCAACATCATCCCAAGGGCCGCTGTTAGCAATTACACTACCTGATATCCTTGTTATATCTCCAGCCACAAACCAAGTTCCATTGTTGAGACTTTCGATTTCTACTCCTTCGGCCGTGCTGTTATCAGGAGGGAGAATGACTCCACCTCCGCCACCGTTTAGAGGAGTACATGAACGTTCTAGCGCCATATCGACAGCGCAAGAAGCATCGAGAAGTCCGAAGCCCCATTCGTTATTCCAACGTTCTGAAACACTAGATTCTGAAGCGCCTCCCTTCTCCTCGCTTGAATTCCTAAGAATATCTTTGATTTCTACTGGTGTCAAATCTGGATTGGCTTGAAGCATCAAAGCCACCACTCCTGAAACTAATGGAGTTGCCATGGAAGTTCCATCTTTGGATTCGTAAGAATTGTCAGCTTCTGGCCTTGGAGTTCCGGGTAAGGATGTACCCGTGGCTGCCGAAGCAGAATAGATTCCACTACCATATGCGGTAATATCGGGCTTTAATTCGTCCCAATCATCATCGTCATTATCGGTGTCTCGTGGACCTGAGTTAGAGTAAGATGCCATGAAATCATCTGTTCTGTTAATCGTATCTGAGTTGTCTGCAGAACCAATTGTAATTGCTCCATCTGCACTACCCGGTGAAGCAATTCGTTGCTTACCGTCATTACCCGCTGCGACAATGCATGCTATGCCGTGATCATAGGTTGCGTTATTGACAAGGCGTGATTCTGCACCTGAGCCGTTATCTCCTGTATCATCAGGATTCAGAGGTGTACCAATTGAACCGAAAGACATCTGTCCAATGTCAATTCCTTTTGCACCGTTACCCCAATCTGTATCTTTGTTGTTAATCATCCATTGAATTCCATTGAGGGAGTTCTGCGAGTTAGTTCCACCACTATCGGTCAGAACTTTGACATCAACTAAGAAAGCCCCAGGTGCCCCACCAATGTGAACGGCAGAAGAGTCTCCAGTTCCAAGAGCAATACCTGCTACGTGGGTCCCGTGTCCTTGGCCGTCGTCTGGGTCTTGAGAACCATCTGGGTTAGATGCTTGTGAAGTTGCATCATAGCCACCCACCCACTTCTGGTCATCATAGGAATTAGCATCCAAATCTGGTTCATCGTCTTGATCATCGAAGTCATTCAGAGAACGATGCTCATTATCCACACCGCTATCCAATACTGCGATTACAATGCCTTCTCCGGTGTAACCTCTATCGTAAACAGTTCCAGAGTAAACATCAGATGGCATGATTCTAGTTGCAGGATTTGCACTCTCAAGATGAATGTCCATGATGTTCTGCATTTCGATTACTACTACAGATTCTAAGGCTAAAATCTCGACTAATGAACTGACTGGAACGTGATCGACTACAATTGAGTCGATTGAATCCATTACTTGGAACCATGAACCATCTGCTTCCCAGCCATGGCTACGAAGAACTGCTACCAATTCATCGATTTCGTCCTGCCCTGGATGCCAAGCAAAATCGACTACTATGGCAACGGTCATCCTTCCGTCTGCACCAAGGATTGCGGTTGAAGAAACTGATTCTTGACCCGCTATGACTTTCTCTAGGCGGTCATCCATCCCATCGAAATTTGAATCTGGCCCATATGATAACCACCAACCGTAGTCTTCAGAAGCCATTCTTTCACCTCTGAATGGCATCCTGTCCTCTATCTCAACCTCGATTTCCTCGGTTGAAACCGGTTCAGCAGAAGCAAGTGCTGACAAGTCTGCAATTAGGAATACCATAACCAAAAGTAGCGCTTTGACGTCTCTCATTGATTCAACCCGCCCTACGGGCGGTTTGCATAACACATGAACCTTGGGTGGTTACGAGTCCCTACGGGACTCAAGGCCATGACACATGAGAAGAGTCAGCAACACATCTGATTTTCATCTTTTTGAGGTGCAAACTACCACCACAAATTGGACAGGTTGCTCTATCTGCGATCTCTTCTAACCAAGCTTGCCTAGTCTCTTTTTGATCGCCTTCCTCGTGAAGTCTTTTCACTAGGTCATCGACGCCTTCAAAGGGGTTTTCTTGAGTGATTTCAGTAATCTCCACTTCGCCTTCCCATTCTATTCCTTTCTTCAGAAGTGGAAGAGTCGCATATGCGAGAATAAATCCGCCGAAATGAGCGATGTGTGCAACATGGCTAACTTCGGATAATCCATATACCTGCCAAGCCTTGAAAATCTCGAATCCAAAGTAGAATAATGCGATTAATTGAACCGGCCATTTTCGGATTAAAATTAGTGGAAAATATACCTCATCTTCGGGCCAGCCGCAAAGATATGCACCGAGTATGCCAAACGCAGCACCAGATGCCCCCAGAGCGGGAGTAAAAGAGCCTCCGTTTGCAAGGGTCCAAGCCAATGAACCACCGAACAATCCTATCATGTAAGATATCAACCATCTACCCCTGCCTAACCTCTCTTCCAAAGGTATGCCAACAAGTGCGATAATTATGATATTTCCAAGGACGTGAAGAGGGTCGTTCCAAGAGTGAACAAAACCACTGGTAATCAGTGTATGAAAGTGGCCGTTCTCGACCAAAGCAGGGATCATGAATACACGAATATACAACTCCCACCAATCAGAGGTATATTTCCCAAGAATGAATCCCCACATTAATTGGACAATATATCCGAAAAGAAGAGACAGTGTCATGGCCATCGCGATTGACGCCTTATGATACCAGGACCAAGCTAAAGGACCGATAATCGCAACGATCCACAGCCCGAATAACACCTCCTCCATGTTAGGGCGGAGGAGGCGGCGGCTTGAAGCCCATGCGGTCGCTCGGAACTTCTGATGGGAATCATCGAACTGTCAAAAGTGACCGTCCGAAGAGGACGTTCTCAGGTACTAGACAGTTGGTCGGTTTCGATAGACAGCGGAGAAGTTGTATGCCTTTCCGGTGATAATGGATGTGGTAAATCCACAGTCATTGAAACCGCTGCAGGACTAGTTTCTATGGAGAAAGGCTCCAGCGAAATTTCAGGCCAACTAATTCGCGACTCTGAAGGTAGGCGAGGGCGTACTAAATTTGGACTATGTTTACAAGATGATTGTATAATGGGTGACGAATTAGTAGGTGAAAGAATTCTCGATGCCGCAGGATGTGATTTTGATGTATCATCTCTACTGAAAACTTGGGGTCTCGGACATAGGATTCACGATAGAGTTGCAATGCTTTCTGGGGGACAGAGGAGACGAGTTGCAATACTAAGTGGATTAGTTCCTGCAATGGTTTCTTCCGAACCGGTAGCAATACTATTGGATGAACCAGATAGTGGACTAGATGATGATTCTGTAGAACAATTGGCTCAAACACTCAGGGATTTAGCCGCTGGAGGACATGCAATACTTGTTGCCAGTCATAATTCGAAAATCATTGAAAGTGCAGATAGGGTAATACAATTTCCATTTACTGAGACAAAAGGAGATCCTGTCAAAGGCAAATTCTCTCTCTTAGAAAGTGGAGTTCTACGTAAAACAAATATTGGACATAGAATGAATTTGAGGACACTATCTGGAGTCGCAAATAATGGAATTGCTGGTTTGTTAACTCTCGGAGCAATGCTGGCTATGTTAAACCCGGAACAATTGGAAGGACGTACCTTAACAGCATTCATTTTAGCTCCAGCATTAACCGCAGGACTTTGCGGTAATTCAATCCACAGATTGACCCTTGAAAATAGAGCATATGCTTGGTGGAATACCATATCTGCCATCCCCCCAAATGCACTTTTCCATTCACTCATTACATGTGGAGCAATCACGGTGCTAGCATCTACAGTCACAGGAGATTTTGATGTCAAATTAATTGCCGCAGGGGCTGTACTAGGTGCTTGTACCGAAGCTATTGTCGGTTTATTGAGTCATGCAACTTTACGATTGTCAAGACCTAATGCTGTCATGGTTAGGTTACTAACCCCGATTTTAATTCTGCCATGGGCACTGGTCGTTGATACGCTATCAGTATGAACATTGAAGTCTGAAGCCTTCCGGGCTAATATTAGATGAGCATAAGGGGGGAAGCAGTGGCCTTACTCGGCCTTGCCGGAGCAGGTCTTACTTTCTGGCTAGGTATGACTTGGGCTCCATCTGTTTCTATTGATGCTTTCAAAGCACCAGAAGCGCAGAGGATCTTCTACTGGCATGTGCCTAGCGCATGGGCTGCAATGCTCGCATTTGGAATGTTATTCGTCGGTTCTATCTTTTGGTTTTTCAAAAGAAGTGAATGGGCTTGGAGATTACATGTTGCGAGCAGTGAAGCCGGCTTAGCAACCGGCTTGATGTGTGTCTGGTCAGGATGCATTTGGGGCGCTGCTGAATGGGGAGTTCCTTGGGATTGGACAGATATCAGGCTCAACACATTTGCAATGCTAACTTTACTGTCGCTATATTTGGTACTGGGTAGACGTTCTCAACCTGACGGAGTCGAGACTCGTGATACTTTTGCAGCATTTGGAATGTATGGGTTTGTTCTTGTCCCATTCACATATATTGCAACAAGACTCTGGCAAATAAGACATCCCGGCCCAGTAGTAGCTACATCAGAAGGTTCGTTAAACTCGGATATGGGCACAGTTCTGTTGATTGGGGCGATTTCGTTCACCGTACTTATCATAGGACATGTAATGGCAGGCATGAGGCTGACCAAATTGGAATTACGCCTCGAAGATTTACAAAACCGATATGAGGAGGAGTCAAGATGAGTGGTCAGACCTACTTAATCGCCGCATATCTAGGTATGATTGGAGCATTGGCACTGTGGACTTGGACTGTCTTTGCCCGTTCCAAATCCCTTGAATCTAAGATAGATTCGTTGGAGAAGGCTTTAGCCAATGATGAATCCGAGTGAAACATCGAGAGTGGTTATATGGACTTAGGAGGTGATTTCTGTCTTGTTTGTGGGGCGGAGCCTCCATTATTCAGTGGCCGCATGTGTGAAAAGTGCACTCGCGACAGAGTCACATTGGTCAAGGTTCCTAAAAACGTGCCATGGACAAGATGTGCAAGGTGTGGAATTGTAGATTTCCAAGGAAAATGGAGCGACGTGAAGCCAGAAGATTTGTGGCATGAACTAGTTCAGAGAAATGTCGAATTCCATACTGAAATTGAAGATCTTGAACTAGGATTAGTCGCCCAGGAAGTAGATGGGAGACATACACTTGTTCACTTAGAAATTGATGGGTTCATCGATGGCCTACAATACAGTGAAAAACACACTATGCGAGCAAGAATGTCAAACGGTGTTTGTTTAACATGCACCCGCAGAGCAGGTAATTACTTCGAAGCAACTGTGCAATTACGCTCAAGTGCTCGAAGATTATCTGAAGAAGAATTTCAAACTCTTAGAGCAACCTTGGATAAAGTAATGGCTGATATGCCAGAAGACCCGATGTTTTTCATAACCAAAGAAGGGCCAGTCACAGGAGGATACGATGTTGTACTTGGCTCTAAGTCACTAGCGAGAGCTTGGGGGCGCCATCTAATCTCACAGCATGGTGGTCAAATTACAGCCACTACATCTGTAGTAGGAAGAAAAGATGGTGCCGATGTAACAAGACTTACTCTACTCTACAGAAAACCAGGATACGCATTAGGTGATGTAATCAGATGGAGAGGTGATTTATGGCGTCCTGCGAGTTGGACAAGTGAAGGTGCCATTCTCGAGAAAGTAGAACGAAGAGAGCGCACTGGTGCTTCTTGGAGAGACTTAGAGAATGCTAATGTTGTCGCAAGAACGGTTGATTTCATTTACATGGATTCGATTAGTGAAGACGCATCTGTTGCTGAATTCTTAGACCAGAACACTTGGAAGATGACCGCTGTTAGGCTACCATTCGAACATACGCAAGGAAGGAACCTATTGCTTGCAAGGATTGATGATGAATGGATTTGTCTGCCGAGGCTAGGGATGGATGGTGATCGAAGTGGAAGAAGGAATAATCCGCCTTGCTAATGCCCTTGATACCGAGGGGATGATTGATTTCACTCGCCTATTTGTTCAGGACTTAAGAAAAGGCCGAGATTCGGTAAATACTGAACTACTTCCTTGGCTGAAAGAAATCGACAAAGGTTGGACTGGAGTTCTGTTCCTTGGAATGGGTGGATCTGCTGCTGGAGGAGATTTTATCTCGGCACTATCTGATCACGACGGTTCTATTCCAATAAGATGTAACAGAGGATATGATTTACCAAATTGGTGGACTCCAGACTGGTTAGTAGTAGCTACATCTTATTCGGGGAATACAGAAGAAACTCTTGAGGCTTGTGAGCAAGCAATGATTCAAGATGGAACGATTGTTGTTATCTCAAGTGGAGGAATATTATCTGGAATGTGCGAACTTTCAGAATCTATGTATCTGATATCCTGCCCAGGTGGTCAACCTCCTCGTTCGGCATTTGGACACATATTCTCAAGGCAATTATCACTTCTAGTGGAAATTGGAGTCCTACAATCAGAAATAACAGATGAATCACTGGATAGATTGCAAGAAGCCATGGATGATAGCGACATAATAACTCACCCAGAAGGTGATGTGGCTAGTTTAGCACTCAACATGATGGAAAATCCAATCGCTATTTTAGGCCCTAGTGAATTATTACCTGCAATTAATCGATTCAAGAACCAACTAAACGAGAACTCTGCAAGGTTTGCTAGAATAGGAGTATTCCCTGAAGTAAACCACAATGAATCGGTTGCTTGGGGAGGCGTCGGAGATGATCACGATCCTGAATCAAGTAATCAGGCATTGGCATTGTTATCTTGGGACGGCATGCACAATCGGGTTGAGCAGAGGATGGATTGGTTCGTCTCCAATTGTCCGACTGACTTGGCTTGGAGGATTCACGGAGATGGAGAATCGCTGCTTGAATGCCTACTACACTTGTGCATTATGATGGATTGGCTATCCGTTGCTTTAGGGCTTCTTCACGGGAAAAACCCTTCAGCGATAGTTCCAATTATTTCTCTTAAAGAATATCTGGCTCAGATAAATCAGTAAATTTGGCCTAACACAATTCGTGGGTCAGGGTACTTTTCTAAGGCCCATTCTCTATCTTCACGCGATACCACACCAGGCATATCATTGCCAGTTGGCTCTTCCCAAGAAAGTTGGAAATGAAGATGCGGCTCCCAACCTCCA
>JAOMTZ010000017.1 GCA_028356125.1 Candidatus Poseidoniaceae archaeon | reverse complement strand
CAACTGTGGGGATTCGAACATCCTACTGACCTCAACATCACCCTTTCCAGAGACTGGACACTGTATGGCGGCATGGGTAGCCTAATGATGGACTATGGAGCGCTTGATGATGATTACTTGATGAATGACGATGAAGATGCAGTGAACCTTTCTGTGCGTGCAGATAGATTACTGGGGATGGAAATTGATGATGATGTCGCCCGCACTGTACTAACTTTAGGAAACAATACAGCAGAACCTCTTGGAATATTAGCAGTAAGTGATTCAGGAACTTCATTCGGTCTTTCTGCATTCTTGGAAATGAACAAACAAGATGCGATTGACACATATGGAATTGATAGTAACCAACACGATATTCTCAAAGATTTCTGTGGAGATTGGGCAACTGATGTTTCCTCACTTCCATTAATTCTCGTGGGCGGAGAAGGTAACATGACCGCTTCTGATTTCGTCAACACATCATTCGGTGCTGAAGACCCGGTAAACGGAGGATATTTGCAATATTCACTCAATGCAGGAGGGATGTGGGGTACTGGAACTTACGGATTCCCATCCGGAGATTCAATAGATATCACCAAAGAAGAAAGTGCAAATATTCTCTATGGACCATGGGGCTTGACTACTCCAGAAGGAGCATCCATGTTCCTTTATGGAGAACTAAGTGGAAAGAGTCTTCCAATCAATTACTCCACAGGTGTAGATGCAGAACCCATGGAATGGACGAATGATACTGTTGCAGCCATTTATGGAGTAGATGTCGAAGCAGCAGGAGCTGCAAGATTATTGATGATGGAAGTGGTATTCAAGAGCTTCGTACCTGAATTCTTAATCGATTCATTTGGCACCTCCAAATATCTGACACAATCTGTAAACAACTGGATTCTTGGGTGGCATGACCCTGTTAATGCATACTTATACGGGGATGGATCCGATGATATGACTGCAGGATGGACAAGTTTGGAGTCCAATGAAACATACTTTGGTTCAAGTGAATTTGTTGAAGGTGGCATCCCTACAGGAGATCCCGACAAACCATATTTGATTACAATGTGTACTGGTGAAACTGATACTTGTGACAAAGGAGAAACTGTAATGTCAGGCGATAGTGAATATGTAGGATGGAGAACTCTAGAGAAGGAAGAGGCTACATTCGGATTGATTACTGCGGAAAAACAAGGAGAAACTACTGGCGGATTCATCACAGGAGAAGACGATTTAATCGACCTATCAGGATATGGAACTGCGGGAGTCAAGTGTTCCAAAGAAGACACTCTGAAGGGAATACCTGTGGATGTCTGTACCGCCTCCATGGACCCATTATCACGCTCAATTCAGGCTAAACTAATCAATAGTGGAGATCTTCTAGATGCGATACCGGGAGCACTACCTGTTTACTTTGGAAGTGATGTCGAACTCAAGGTTGAGCAACTGAGTGGTGCGATTATTGCTGGAAAGTCGAAGTCTACATTCTGGCTTGACACTCGCCCTACCTGGGAACAGCAAACTTCTCCAACTATATCTGACTTGCAAGAGGTATTCGTAATCGAAACTAACGGTGAACTTGATGATGAAACTGCAGAAACGATGGAATCTCAAATTGTAACTAATCAGGATACTTTTGCTTGGTTCACAAACTTTGATCATTGGGCAGATTACATCGGTTTGAGTTTGTGGATATTAGCTGGCATGTCCTTCTTAGTGGGCGCAGCATTAGTATTCAGAAGTGATGAAGAAAACTCTGGAGATACTAAATGGAACGACGAACCAAAACAATTGGAATCTGAATTCGACATTGAGGATTTAGATCAAGATGCAATGGCTCTAGACGTCGCAGATAGTGAGGGCTCTGATACATCAACGGATGAAAACGGGGAAACGGTTGACGACTCAGATAGTACTGAATGAGTAAATACTGCAAACTTAGAATATCAAAGTGATATCACTGCGATATCAATAAGTAGTGCTGCTTCATCGCATGACACATGCAACCAGCAGCAGTAGTAATTCCTGCACAATCAGCCATGCCTTCGAACGAACCACAATTCAAGGATAAGCCTGGAAGCGCAATCAATGGCTTCATTGGGTTATTTTTACACCTAGTCTTGAGTATTGTAAACATAGGTCTCCTATTCACAGGTCCCGGTGCAGCACTACTCCTAATCACCGGTCCATTGTGGCTAGTAATATGGAACTCGTACGTCATAGTTAATCCAAACGAAGCAGTGGTTACACAATTTTTTGGGAAGTACAAATCTACAATCAAGACTGAAGGTTTCCAGTTCTTCCTAAACCCACTTTACCAGAAATCAAAAATGTCATTCAAGATTAACAACTTTGAATCTAGCAAACTAAAGGTAAACGATGTCAATGCAAATCCAATTGATATTGCTGCTGTAGTTGTTTGGCGAGTTTATGATGCAGCAGAAGCAATGTTCGAAGTGGAGAACTATGGCCACTATGTCCAAATTCAAAGTGAGGCAGCACTCCGTGAAATGGCTACAAGATATCCTTATGATGCAATTGAAGAGAAAGACATTGGCGGAATTACTCTATCCAGTCACCAAGATGAAATTGCAAAGCAATTGCAACAATCTGTTGAAGCTCGCCTAGCAAGAGCAGGAATTCAAGTTCTTGAAGCAAGAATCAGTTACCTTGCATATTCTACTGAAATCGCACAGGCAATGCTACGCCGACAGCAAGCAAGTGCTGTTGTAGCCGCACGACACGAGATCGTTGCAGGCGCTGTTGGAATGGTCGAATTGGCTCTTAATCAACTAAGTAGCAAAGGTATTATTGATCTCGATGAAGACAAGAAAGCAACAATGGTCAGTAACCTACTAGTTGTCCTTTGTTCTGAATCCGACACAACACCTGTAGTAAACACAGGAACTCTATACCAGTGAGGTGGATGATTATGCACACAGCAGCAAAAGTACTTCTCATCATTGGAACGATTGCAAGCGTAATTGGCATTGCAGGAATGGCACTAGGGGCTGGCCAAATCGATGACATAGAAGACAGTTGGAACACATTTGAATACGAAGGTGCAACAAATGGGACAATCATAATCGAAGACGAAGATGGAATGGGTGATAGCGGTGTTACATTTTGGGTCAAAGGCGTGTATGAGGACAAAGATGGAAATGACATCTGGGATATATGTCAAAACACCAATGTTACAATTACAGAAAGTCCAGACATAGTTGATGCTGAATGGTCAAAAGGTGCAGCAGATTTAGATGGACAGTTCTACAATGAAGTTGTTTGGAATTATGACGGAAATCAATCGTATGATTGTAGTGCCGTTGAAAAAAATAAAGAAGATTCACGTGAAGGAAAGGGTCTAGTTAAGATTGGAAGGGCTTGCTTTGGATGCGGTTCTGGAGAATTAAGATTTGAATCCAATCAAAGTGTCTGGGTGACCTATGATGAAAAAGTTGGTGAAGAATTGGGTGAGGACGTAGGAATACTAATCCTAGGGTTCATTGGCGGTTTCGGCAGCATTTGTTGTGGGGTTCTATTATTGATTATTGGTGGAATTATGGCACTGACAATGAAAGATAACAAACAAGAAGTGATGTATTCACCACCTGCTGGCAATCAGATGATGATGGTAAGTAATCCTACTACCACCCATATGTCTAGTCCACAATTTGAAGAGACAAAACAATACGAAATGAATGCTCCAGCTACAACACATATGTCCCAACCCTCATTTGAGAAACCGCCACAAGGTGGCCTTTAATCGGGGGATTAAATGATTGAAATCAGATCTTTGATAAATTTCATAGGAGCGGCTCTTATGCTGCTTTATGTGGGATATTGCTGGGTTAACCAGGGTTGCCACCACAAAGGAAAAGGGTGGAGGACAAGAGAAGAATCTCCAAAGGGATTCTGGTTTACAATCGTGCTTTGGTTAGTGCTAAGTGCAGTAACAATCGCTTCAAGCCTAATCCTCAAAAGGTGAAGGAAATAATGAATAGAGGTGGTGGGAAAAATGATGAGTAGAAAATGCCCCAAATGTGGAAGTTCAGACCTAAAAGCCCCCAGACATATTCGAGCAAGAGGTGTGACGTCTGCAAAGTATCGGGATTTGAACATAATTACTTGTAGGAAATGTAGGTATACTGAGTTTTACGAGTTAACTGAAGACGAAGTGGCCCCTATCAACAAGAAGGCAGGGATGATCATCTTTTTTGCTGCAGTACTGCCAACTCTGATTGGTATTGGAGTTTCAGTTTGGTTAATTTGGGGATGAATATTACACAACAAGTGAAGTGATAATTAACAAAAAATAGGTGGGGTGACTATGGATAAAAAAAAGATTCTTTTGAGGCTTGATCCTAAACTCCACGAGGCTCTAAGGAAGTGGGCTGAGGAAGATTTTCGCTCTGTTAATTCACACATTGAGTTCCTGCTGAAAAAGGCCGTTAAGCAAGGACGGCGCGATGATGAAAGCGAATGAAGGCATACACAGTTTGAAGTAGCAATTTCCCTACGTCCCCATATGTCAATGCAGAAAAATGTACTAGGCCAAGATATCGGTGAGTGCTCTTGTAAACCGATGACAGGTTGGTATAGAGATGGCAGTTGCAAAACTGATGAAATGGACAGAGGCTCTCACACAGTGTGCTGTATTGTAACACCTGACTTTCTAGAATTTGCTCGCTCGAAAGGAAATGACTTGGTAACACCTGCACCACAATTCAACTTTCCTGGCCTCAAACCGGGGGATTCTTGGTGTGTATGCGCCAGAACATGGCTCGATGCTCTTAACCATGGCAAAGCATGCCCGGTAGATCTTGAAGCTACCAACATCAAGGCTCTAGAGATAATACCAATCGAGTTACTTGAAGATAGAGCAGTGTGATTATTCACTCTCAGTCACAGGTGAATCAATTACGATAGATACTTTTGATTCTTCTACGAATTTTCTTGCATCTTGTTTCAAGAAAGGCGTGTACAGAGCAGGTAATAAGAACAAACTTGAGACGAGTGCAAGAACTATTGCGACTACGAATACTTGTCCAAATAATTGCAATGGGACCAGTGATGAGAAGTTCAGTACAGAGAAACCACCGGCAGTAGTCAATGCTGCACCAAACATAGCACGGCCCGTTGTGGCCGCAGACTTAGTTGTCCATTCAGTTGGGTCTGCATTGGGTGCATGCTCAACTTCTTCTTCCAGCCTAGTGGTGAAGTGAACTGCATAATCCACACCCAAACCAAGAGTCAGCGCTCCTATCGTAACAGTCTGTGAATTGAGTTGATAGCCGCTTAATCCCATGATTCCATAGACCCAAACCACAACTACCATCAAAGGAATCCAAGTTACGAATCCTCTTGCAGCACCTCGTATGACATCTCTCTGACGCACTGAGTTTATTCCAACTAGCATGATTAGAATCACTCCAGCTACCGTTGCGGTAGACAGTACTGCAGAATCCGCAACATCCGCAGTTACCTGTGCCAAAATGAGTGACCTACCTGATATCTGAATCGAATATTCGCCATCTCTATTATCTTCTAGTTTCGATAAAACATCACTTAATTCACTTTCAAATTCTGCTGTTGCCTCCCAGTCGAGTGTTGCTGCCTGGAATGAAATTACTGTTTGTGTAGCATCGTAATTCAAGTTCCCAGAAGATATATTCCTTCCGTCTTCAGTGAGGAGCCAAATCTTGAGCATACCCCAAGTAACTTCAGAATCATCTAATGCGTTCATCAAATTATCGAGTTCAGAATTAGAAGATCTAGATTTCTCCAAAATACCCCAGATACCGATTGGTAATCCATTAATGCCCTCTGAATTTGATAATTCGTTCAGGATATCATCGTAGACTATTTTACCTTCTGGTGAAATAACTTCACCATCTAAAACAACGTATAGAGGAGAAGGACTGCTCTGGAACTCATCAGCAATAGTAAGGAAATCTTGGACTACAGGTACTGAATCATCAAAGTTGTCTCTTGTATCAAATCCAACTTCTAGCTGTTGGAATCCAATGAACATTGGAACTGATATTATCACAGTAACAATCACTACAAGAACAGGGGTCTTAGTCAATGAACCAATCCAGGTAGAGATTGGTCCGATATCGTTCTTAGCAGATTTTGCAAGTGGTAAATCCTTTGGTGGAATTATCATCATTAGTGCAGGTAATGCTGTGATACTGAGCAAATATATGAAAAATAGACCTGTTGCAATTACAGTTCCAAAGGAAACTAAGAATTGCTGGGTCGAGAATCTAAATGACAAGAAACCAACCATGTCTGTGAAGATAGCAACCAATAACGCTGCAGAAGTTAGAATAGTACCTTGTCGAATTGCAACCCTTCTTGCTTCGATAGAAAAGTCACGTAATGTGACTCTACCTTGAGGGTCATTCTTTTCTTGCTCTTGTAATTCTTCCCTAATTCTAGCAACTACGTGTAAACCATAATCTACACCAATTGCAAGTAGCAAAATTGGAATCGAGTTCATTGCGGCATTGAAAACCATATTCACTCCAAATAAAGTAAGTAATCCTGCCATTCCATAGGTTGCTAAGATTGCTAAAACTGTCAATGACAGTACACTTACAGTATCTCTAACACTACGGAATTTTGTCCATAAAATGAACCCTAGTAGAAGAAGACAAATTGAATTAAGAATTGCGAGTTCTTTACCTAAGTTAGAATTCTGGCCTGTTGCAAATTGTGAGAAAGAGAACACGGATAAACCGGAGTCATCTGTTTCAGTTTCTGCTTGTTCTGCAAGTTCCTCAGCCCACTCAGATATCTTGATTTGAACATTCCCAATCACCTCAAGATCATGTTCTTCAGGATCTGTATTTACCACAAATGTTGTCAGCACTGGACCATCTGATTCCCATGGCTCACCAGAATCATCTGCAGGCAGGCACGATATCATCATTGAGCGGTAATCGATTGACTGGAGACCAATTAGCAGCCCCAATTTGCCAGAGATTGGACCTGAAACTGCTCCAATTTCACTAGCATTTTCCCCTTGATTTAAGGCATTTAAATCTCCTAGCATTAGGCCTAACGCAGAAGATAAGTTGTCTTCTGAATCTAATCTCTCCAGCCAATCACTCGGATTTCCTGGCTCCCATGCACGAAGTTCTTCGGCAGAAATCGGACTAGGTGAAGGAATAGAATTACTCGCTGTTGAAAGCATTTCCAAGTTACTCGCGAGGGTCGAATTATTGGAATTAGCAACACCCTCAATTGCTGAATTCATTTCAGAAATCCAAACCGATGCTGAATCTATGTCTTGCAGATTGTGCCACTGCATTGCCGAACTGGCCATTCCACTATTTGCTTGAATGCCGAAAAGAGGATATTGATACTCATTTAATTCTGGATGTTCAAGCAAAATTGCTTCCAATGTAGCTAATTGTTTCCAAGTAGAGTTCTCGTATAGATCGCCAGAATTTATTTCGTCAATAAATCTGATGAAATCAATAGATGCTTGGTATTCATCTTCAACTTCGTTGAGTAGCCTTACAGTCTCATTGTCTGGGAAAAATGCATCCTCACTGTTATCAAAATTGATGAACATTGCGTTTGGGGTTAGTGCCAGAATTAGTACAACAATAATCCCCAGTGTTGTCTTTGGACGTTCGGAACTGAACTGCGTCATTTCATTGAATATGTTCTTCAAAAAACCACCCTACCATTAACTCCGGGAGTTTATTGGTTATATTGTCTTGTTTGAAATCTTACAAAACTATCACAAAACTTCGGACATAATTTGAACCCGAAATCTTCGAGTTTGTCGAAGATGTACCTCATTGAGAGAGGTCTTTGACCTTCTCAACCAAGTCCATTCGCCTTAGACGCAATAATCCAATTGGAGTCATCGCTACTGCAATTAAGATAACCATGCCCATTAATTGGTAAGCAACACTAGGGATTACGACTATTGGAACATAGAATTGCCATGATGAGAAGGATGCTGCTAGTCCTACAGCGCCACCATATGCGAACAAAACACCGACTAAACCTCCAATGATACCGATGAGTAAACTCTCGAATAACAACATAGTTCCAAGGCGTTTAGTTGATGCACCTAATACCCTTAATGTTGCAAGTTCAAAATCACGTTCTGCTACATTCATAATCATGGTGTTGAGCATTACAGCGATAGTGAAAAGCAATCCGAGATACATTATGGCTTGGAATATTTTTGTTTGATCACCTATTAACGAAGTTATTCCATCAATGAGGTCTTGACGTTCAACTATACCAACTGAAACTTCACCAAGTTCGGTATTCACTTCAACTCCATCTGGTAAATCGAGATAAATCGAAGTTGCATTAATCCCAGTAATATCACTTAAATCGCCACGTAAGAAATACATTGTTCTGGACATCTCGCCTCTGGTTATACCAACGACCTCAATATCGGTATCCACACCATTGATCGAGACTGTTTGAGTATCTCCCAACTCCCATGACAGGAATTTCATGGCTCCTTCATCCATCATAACTTGTAAAGCATCGTTATCATTACTCGGAGTATCTCCATCTAGAAGGTTTACTTGCCTCATTCCATTTTGATAATTATTTAATCCAACAAGAGTGAATACCCTTTCAATTCCACTATCATCCTGGACACTACCTAATGGCATTTCAATCATCAATTCAGAGGTTGCTGAAACATTGTTTGCCCAATCTAGCACAGGACCTTCACCATTAGGATTGATGAAAACCTGGGCATCCCATGATTGGTCCTCTTCTATCCCACTTAGCAAAGTATCTTCCATACCAGCAGACATCATTTGTATCGAACCGAAAAGCATTAGTGAAATCCCAACAGCTAGGAAAGTCATTGAAAGTCGAATTGGTTTTCTTAGACTTGAACGAATAGAAAGACCAAGCGTTGTTGGCATCCATGAGGTTAATTTCTTTAATGTGCTAGAACCAACTCGCATTTCTGTTTGACCACTCAATACTTCCAACGGATCTAATCTGCTAGCTTTCCATGCAGGTAATGTTCCCGAAAGGAATACAATAATCATTGTTGGAATAATCACAGTCATGTAAGTTGAGAGAGGAATCGTTCGCTCGATAATAGGAACACCGATTATATCTTCATAGAAATCTAACATCCAATTCATACCCCATGGGCCGATTAAACAACCCACCAGACAACCGATTGCTCCTATGGCTACAGGTGCAATAAGGTAACCAGTCATCAATGATTTACGGTCGACTCCAAGAGTTCTAAGAACTGCTATTTCTTTCGATTGACTTTGAACAAGACGTTGTAAACTCAACACTATTGTAATTGATGCAATTGCAGCAATCATAACAGTAAAAGGAATTGTAGTTCTTTTAGCACCTTCAAGGTCCTGTCGCATCACTTCTACCTGCTCATTCTGACCTCTATCACGAACTCTAGCATCCAATTCTGTTGAGTTGAGAGAATTTTCAACATGGAATTTGATTTCGTCGATTTCTTCACCCTCATATTCTTCAGTATCCGGTAAATCAAATGAAGGATTTCCTTCTACATCCAATATGATAAAATTGCTAGTTCCAATCGCATCACCAGTAAGTCTTGACATCCCTTCATCCGATAGATAACCAACTACATATTCTCCTTCTTCGGGTGGGAAAATCGAACCTTCAGGCGCCATCAGTACATGCAAAGGATGGTAGCCAATTCCAACTACTGTGAAATCAGCACTATTATTTCCCGCCCCAATAGTAACTTCATTACCGATCTCAATTTCAAGTACATCTGCTACGTGTGCATCGATTACGATTTCATCATTAGCAGCTGCAACCCTTCCCTTCGAGTGATCTGCTGGCATCCAGATTCTATCTGCATTCGCGTCTGAAGGAATACCATGCCAAAGTGAATTTATGATTTCTTGATCATCACCTTCTCCGTAAAACATTGCACCTGGTATGATTGTTCTACCCTCACAAGAATCTAGTGACATTTCTGATGACTGAGCCAGAGAATCTTCTAAAGAATTACAGAATGTTTGAACTTGTTCTAGAGACCAAGATGTAGTTCGGTTATCAATCCAAATATCAGCCAGATTAGCTCCATCTTCATCATCAGCTTGCATCGAATCATACATACCATCAAGATTGTGTGAATAGCCTCCGAAAGTAAGGCCAGCAAAAACTCCAACTGATACCATAAAGACTACGGCCAAGAGGCGTAATTTAGTCCTCCAAAGACTTCGAAACAATCGTTTATTCAGTAGTGCAGACATGAGAACACCTCACTCTTCTTCCGATGGTTTGGTTAGTTCGTCAGAAACTATCTTTCCACTGTCGATTCTGATCACACGTGTTGCATACTTTACCAGTCCCTCATCATGTGTGACGAAGACTGAGGTGATATTCTCTTCTTTGCAAGCCTTAACCAGAGCAGTCATTACTTTCTGTGAAGTTTCGGTATCCAAGTTCCCAGTTAATTCATCACCGAGTAGTAAATTTGGCCTCTTTGCAATGCTTCTTGCAATCGCTACACGCTGTTGTTGACCACCACTAATCTCTCCAGGGAATCGGTTTACCTCAGCTTCTAAGCCAACTAGTTTCAACAGTTCAAGCGCTCTTGCTTCATCTTTCTTGCCCGCGATTTCTTGAATCAACAAGATGTTTTCCAATACGGTCAGGTCTTGAAGGAGATTGAAAAATTGGAAAACATAGCCAATATTCTCTCTCCTGAAAGATGTCATTTTCTCAGAGTGGTTTCTTGGAACCTCTTCTCCATGAAACGAATAGGTTCCACCAGTTGGGCTATCCAATGATGAGAGACAGTTTAGCAGAGTTGTTTTTCCGGAACCAGATGGGCCAAGAAGAATTACTCGTTCGCCTTCTGAGATCTGGAAAGAAACGCCGTCAAGCGCTTTCACGACTCCAGCAGGTGTTTCATAATGCCGTTCTAAGTTTTCCATCTGGAGTAGCTTTGTCACACTATCACTCTAATTTCCTCAGACGGCTAAACTGTATAATATTTGACACTAAGATACTCCGTTCAGAGCATCAAATGGTGCCGGGAGCGGGGCTTGAACCCGCGACCTTCGGATGTCTCAGACAAGAGAAGGGGCTTTGGTACGTCTCAATTAGTTCCGAAGAACTGCCCTATGAGTCCGACGCGCCACCAACTACGCCACCCCGGCAAGTAGTCCGCCCACCGTACACCCCTCTTTGAAGGATGCGGCCTTGAAAATGAGTATCAACCGTGAATTATATGTAATCTAATTTCTTGATTCCAAGTTTAATTTTTGACCGCAGCCTTCATCCACTGTCAACCATCCGCCGACTTGATGGTAGACATCAATACCGCTATGGCTGCTGCCGCAGCAGAGAGACGTAATCGTGGTGGTAAAGATGACAAGGAGCGCAAAAAGAATCGCTCAGGTGCCGATATGGGAATCGAATCTTTCGACCCTGTGAAACACGTGGCTAAGGAGAAGGCAGATATTAGATCGATGTGGCTAGTAATAGCATTCGCAGCTACAATGGCAGTACTGATGAGATATCTCGCAATGCCTAATTCCCAGGATAATGCAGATATGCTATGGTTCATTCCAATGTTGTGCATATTCCTTCTACCAGCCCTTCATAGGGCAGTAATGCCAGAAAAATATGTTGAGCACTATACCAAAGGAACTTGGTTCAAAGCATCATTCTTGCATGTATTCACTTGGTTAGCGATTACATTTTTGCTAACTAATGCCCCATTTGCAGATATTGTGGCCCCTCAAGTCGATGATGGATGGGGCATGATATCATCCACTGATGATGGTTATGACTTCGAAGGCTCTGATGATGGAACTGTCTATCTTTCTGAAGGTTATTCTGGCGAACACTACCTAGTCCTTGCATTCAGTGATAACTTTGATGCGGCTGATTCAGATTACACGATTACATTCAATGGCGAAGAAGTGAATAACTCTTGGAATGAAATGGACAATAATGAATCGTTTTCTAAAGAGATGGAAGGGGTTAGAGACCACGAGGACATTGATTATCCAGTCGTAATAAAAATTGAAGAGGGACTATCTGCAGGTACATATACTGTGACAATCGAAGTTGAGGAAGATGGTGACCCTTGGGAAAACACACGAACAGTTGAACTTGAATTAATAATTGAAGAAGTTGAAGACGATTCAACTGAGTAACTTCGACAATCTAGCGGTCAAAGCATCCAATTGGATGGCCTCCCCTCCGCCTTCAACTAACCTAAAGTCAATCTCAGCCATCAATTCAGTTAACTCTAACTTCTGGTTTTCCGAAAGGAAATCTGCTCCGTAAAGTTCTCTGTGCAACTGATTTACAAAGTCGGTTCCAGCAAGGCCGTATTTGTCTAATAGTTCTCGCAACCTTCTTCTTGCTGCGTGGAAACCATCTTGTCTGCAAGCCATCAAATATTGATGTAATGATTCAGGAGGAGCTGTTGCGCTAGTTTCGTAGATTAGATTTCGAGAAATGTTCTTTTCCAATGCTGCAGCAACTTGTAAGGCAGTTATTGCTTTACGAAGATCACCTTGAGATATTCTCACTAAGGCTTCTGCAGCCTCATCATCAAGTCCAATACCTTCTGCTTTTGCAACTGCTTTTACTTGATCTGAAACCTCGATATCCGCAAGTGGTCTGAATCTAAATACAGCGCATCTGCTCTGAATAGGTTCGATAATTTTGCTAGAATAATTACAAGATAATATGAAACGGCAGGTCTGAGCATATTGTTCCATAATCCTTCTTAGTGCACCTTGCGCATCGTGGGTTAAAGCATCTGCTTCATCCAAGAAAATAATTTTGAACTCGGCATCTCCGTATGGTGCTGTTCTAGCAAATTGTTTGACCTTGGTACGAATGCTTTCCAACTTACGTTCATCGCTCGCATTCATTTCAAGTAAGTTGTTTCTAAAATCTGGCCCATATACATCTCTTGTTAAGGCCATTGCTGCGGTAGTTTTTCCTGTACCTGGAGGTCCAGCAAAAAGTAGGTGCGGGAAGTCGGCTAGTTTTGCGTATGAAGACAATCTTTGGACCACTGAACCCTGTCCTCGAATATCACCCACTGTCCGAGGGCGATGGCGTTCAACCCATAACTCGCTCATACATTCCAAGGTCATACAAGGACGAACTTGAACCTTCGCCTTCACCATAATTTGTCCCATATGTCTCGGACACCCTACGGGTGTCCAGCCGAAAGGAAACTATACCCCTTCTTACAATGGGTCTCCGAGCCCAATGTCTTCGAACACCTCCGACCGCCGCAGAATTGCAAGTTCTCTTATCTTGGCACTGATGTTTTTATTCGCTGATTTGGCACTGCCCCAAGCAGTTCCTGATTGGAGTGAAGACCATTTAGAAGACTCTCCAATTATTTCACAAACGACTTACTCCTCATCTGCAACTAATGATACAGCAATAGATTCAACTAGCCCAAACACTAACTTTGGTAGCAGTGAGATTGTAGATTTTGGAACTTCGACTTCAGGAGAATCTAGAATTTTAATCTCCTTCAACAACACTGTCCCATCAGGAGAAGTTGTAACCGACGCCACGCTTGAATTGACATGTGGCATTGACCTAGCCGATATCGACACTATCACAATATACGCTGCTCGAATGAAGAGGTCATGGGATGAAGCAAATGCGAATTGGAATAGTCCAGATACTGGATTGAATTGGGGACTGAGTGGTGCAGAAGGTGATTCCGACCATGGTGAATGGGAACCGCCTTTCCAAGGCTATGGCAATAATACGTTTGCAATCAACACTACAGCAATAGTACAAGATGCTGTGATTAACTCAAGATCAACTATCGATTTATTGATATCTGCATCTGGAGCACTTTATTCGTGTCATCTTTCAGAATCTGCTGCAACCACAAAACGACCTGCTTTGGAAATTACTCACCAAACAGGAACCGCAACAAGTGGTGGCACTCTTAATCCAAACTTTGTAGTTGATGGATCTGCACTAATGGACTCCAATTCGTTCCTTCTTTCTGCAGCATCCAATCCGGAATTATCCTGGGATGGAATGACCGGCCAAGAAGCCCAAGTGCAATTGTCTCTAAGCAGTGACTTCAAAATCGATGCCGACGACACATGGTATTACAATACTCAAGATAATTCATCTTTATTCACACTGAGTTCGACTACTGGAAGTATGGTTTTACCCACCGGAGACGAATTGTCTAACTCCACAACTATGCACTACAGAATGCGTTCAATCGATTCTACTGGCACAATTGGCGAGTGGAAAGTTGGATACTTCCATCTTCCAGATCATGATGTCCAGGAGGTAGGAAATTACGGTAAAATTGCTATTGATTATGCTGACCTTGGGCTAGGAGTTTCAACCATCGAAGAGACATTTATTGATTCTTCAAATGCTCTTAAAAACACCAATATGGGGTCTAATACAAACATGAGAATAGGTTCATCTTCCAGTTCAAACCAATACGGCCTTATTAGATTGAACATGGATGACATAGGTCTGCACGACAATTCGACTATTATCTCAGCTAACATGGTGATGGAGCGTGTATCTTACTCAGGCTCCGCAGATGTATCTTTCCATGTAATGAATGGCGAAGATTGGACTGAAGGTGGAGTTACATGGAAAAAATATGATGGTACTTACTACTGGGATGATGGAGGAAGAACTCCTTCTATGTCAGTTGCAAGTTTTGAGGGTGACCAATCTTCATCAACAATTGAACCAGACCTTACTGTGGCGATCCAACACTGGATAGATCAAAATAATGCAATCAAGAGTTCGGGCGGAGTTGCGTCAGAATCCCTAGAATTGATGATGGTTGCATCCTCATGGGGAGTTGATGAAACCACATCGCAATATGTTGACCTATGCGCTAAAGAGGACGTAAACACTTGCGACGAACCTTATCTCGAGATTACCTACGATTGGGGATCTAGTTCACCCACAATACCTACCCACCTTACACCACTTGACGGACACTCTGTTTGGAATCAAACCGGAGATAATCTATCTGGAAATGAAACCCCAACCCTAACTTGGGACGGGTCTATTTCATGGTCAGGAAATATGCTAATGCAATTGTCCACAGATTCAGAATATAGAGATATCATACATTCGTTTGACACTAGTACTTCAACAGAATTTGCACCATCGGATGGTAGTTGGTCAATCGGTAGTGCTGACGCATTGGATACTGGAGTAATGTATCACTGGAGGGTTGCTCAGCAGGACAATACCACTAATCATCACTCATGGTGGGCTACCTCTTCGTTCCTAGTTTCATCACTAGAATCTGAATACCTGCAAGATGACGACCATAGGCTTCGTCTATCTCATGGAAATGCCACGGCATTAGGCGACGCCCCTAACTGTGCTGACACATACATCGACAGCGGGACCCCATCTACTAATTACAACGGAGAAGATGAGATGCAGGTCTCATACAATACCTACCCATCTGAAACTTCGATTTTGATGGGATGCGACTTGACAAGTCACCTATTACCTGACGGATATGCTGTTAAAATTGCAACTCTAAAAATGAGATTAGCAGATTCCCCATCTGGCTCCCCTGATGTTGCAGTCTGGGAAAGCAGACAAAACAACTGGACAGAAGAGGGAGCAACATGGTCTTCATTTGATGGATCTTCGTCATGGGGAACCTCTGGAGCAAAGGGATGGGAAAGAGCAGGATTACAAGACACTGAAACATTAGACAGTTCATACGCAGCAGGCGACTATGTGGAGTTTGACATTACATTGGCTGTTCAAAATGCTATGCGTGAAGAAAGGCCTGTTGACTTGATAGTTGGAGTATTAGGTATTGGAAGCGGAGCTGATAGAAACGCTCTATTCTATCCAAACCAAGCAAACTCGATTAGTCGACCTGAAATCTCATTCGTATATGTCCCAGGGTCAGATGCTTTGCCTGCAGACCCTGTACCTCTATCACCACTGAATGGGTCATGGTCTGTCGACTCTGGAATTAATCCAGCACCTAATGATACCCCTCGATTCTCATGGAACTACGTTTCAACAGGAGTGTCAGTCGGAGGGTGGTCTATCGAATTAGACACATCTGCTAACTTTGACTCTTCTGACCTTTTAATGGCAACAAGTTGGACAGATACTGGTTTTGATGTTGCAAATATGACTTACAATATCTCGGCACCTCTGGACACTGGAGAAACATGGCATTGGAGAGTTCGAGCTACTAGTACTACGAACCAAATCGGTAATTGGTCGAATGTATTCCATTTCTTGCTACCAGACATAACAACCTGGAGCATTGATTCGAACTCTGCAGCTGTTGAATTACACCATAGGGAAGCGATGCCGTTACTTAATTTGCCGAACTTCATTGACACATGGGTTGCAGACTCAGGAGTTGGCTCAACCACAGACCAATCATCCTCATCGACATTCAGAGTTGGTACAAGCACCACCGGGCAGAACGCGACTGGGATGCTAAAGATTCCACTTACTGAGTTACCTAACCCACAGAATGCCCACATTTCTGAAGCAGTTCTCAACCTATATGCACAATTTGGTTCAGATGTTGGAAATGCAATATCAATACACCCGTCATCTGTTTCTTGGAACACTAGTGCAAATGGTACTACGTTCGACGGAGTGAACAATTGGTCGGCACCGGGTGCTATGAGCGCAAATGACAGAGGAGAAATGTCTGACGTGCAGGCAAGTGCATCTGCAGATTGGATGAACTTTGATGTGACTGAATTAGTTCAGGCTGCATTTGCGAATGGTGATTCTCACCTCTCTCTAATGATCGTAGGTTCCATTGGTGAAGGACAGACAATCTTTACTTCAACTAGTGGCAATAGCAATGAAAAACCATGGCTCAACCTAACTTGGTCGACAGGAAACGCATCAACTCCGGAATCTGCAGGTTCTAACACTAATCCAACCGTGGATGAGATAATTTGGGACACATCAACTCACGCACTTCTACCAGGAAGCACACCTAGTTTCACCTGGACTCATGCTAACCCTTCCAATGTTGACGCTTGGAGAATATTCATTTGGAAGGATTACTCGAATGAAAGAGAAGGTTGGAGCATGTATGACAGCCGTGATTCAACCGCAGGATGGGATATTGGTAACCTAACTTGGACATCGCCATCTACCCTGTCAGATGGCGACTCTTACGAATGGTTTGTCCAACCTATTACTGACGACATACTGGGTTCAAGAGGTACTGAAACAATATTCCACATACCTGCAAAAACAGGAAGTAGTATCAACTCAACAGATGCTAACATAACCTTGCAGGAAGGAATGATTGTTGAAGCTCTTGATTATCCGGCTGTATTTATGGATACATATGTTGATTCTGGATCTACAAGTTCCGCATATGAATCCGGCACAGAATTGATTGTTGGAAGGTCTAATCTAACAAGTTCACAGATTTATTACACAGAAACAATGGTCATGGTTAACTGGTCATCTATGCCGATACCAGGGAATTATGAATTCGTTAATGCTACATTAACTATGCACAAATTGAGTGGAGGGGAAACTAATCTCGAAACTGCTAGAATTGCAATATGTGAAGTCAAGGATAGTTGGAATCAAAATGCAACTTTGAACGGACCTAACGGAGCCGGTTCATCTTGGAGTAATCCGAAATGCGACACCCCATTCGAGATTACATCTGTTGCTCATGATGATAATTACGCAGAATTTGACGTGACATATGCAGTACAACATGCCCACAAAAGAGGAGATGACATGGTCAATCTGATGTTCTGGGTTATCGACGACACTGTAGATGAATGGCACTTCGCAAGTAGTGATTACACTGCTGATGAATCTAAGAGGCCTGAACTAGAACTTTCTTGGAGAACAGGAACGCAGTGGCTGCCGGGTTCACCTACACAGAGTAGCCCAGCAGATAGATCGACAATTTGGAATGAATCTTCATCTCTTCCTCGAGGAGCTGATGAAGTATCCTTGAACTGGTCCGGTCTGACATTCTCAAACGAAACAAGATGGGTTATGCAGGCATCAGATAGCCCGACATTTACTACCAGAAATACAACTTGGATGTATGACTTAACAAATAGTTCGACATTCAATGGAACATGGGATTATTCGAATCTCACTTATACCACTCCAGATAATGTATCATGGGGTGATTATTGGTCATACTGGAGAGTAAGAGCTGAACAAGATCACCGTCTTGGTGAATGGTCAGATGTGAAATCATTCAGAGTACCTGGAATAATTGGAACTGATGATGGAGCAGGAAATAATTCGGTGGTATTGCATCATGGTTCTGTCTTTGAAGAAACCGAGGCTTTACCTGGCGTACCTGATGCCACAATTGATTCTAGCAATCCTAACTCCTTACTTGGGAACAACGGGAAACTTAACCTTGGAATATCAGCAGGTGGGTCTGGCGAATCAAAGATTATTCTGACATTCGATCTTTCAGAATTACCATTCCCTGGTGCGATGACGCCTACAACTGCATTATTGTCTCTGTTTAGAAGCAATGTATCTGGTACATCATCGTTGACAGTTAGTGCTCACGCATGCGATACGTTCACTGAGACAACCATCTCGTGGAATAATGCACCATCGTGTTCTACATCTGAAGTGACTCGCTCTACTCTGCTTGTATCTCCGACTGATGGAGAACAAACATGGGATATTACATCCTTAGCACAATCTAATATCGCCAATAATAATCAAACCATGACGATTATGTTACAGGCAGTTGGAACTCCAACTTCAGGACACACATTCTATGATAATTCAGCCAATTCAACTCTAAGGCCTGAGTTGGTTTTAGATTATGTAGACAATGTAGACGGGGTAATACCTCCTGCTCAACCTGTACTCACATATCCTAATGATGGCGCAATATTGTACAACACAAGCACATGGGTTTTGGAATCTCTAGATAAGCCTCAACTAACTTGGAATAGCGTTTCGAATGCAACAGGATATGTTGTTACGATTGCTAGCGAAGCTGGTGAGACAAAGTACAAGTCTTGGATTAACAGTGAGATAAATGGTACGACATTCACTTTCGGACAAGACTTGGTTGCTGGAGATGTATACAGTTGGTGGGTTCAAGCAATTAATGGCTCAATCCCGGGTCCATCCTCGAGCAGAAGAACATTCGCAATAGGTTCACCTGTAGACCATTCATACAACGATGATCATACTTGGACATACATGTTCCAAACTGGAAATGAAGTCGCTAATTTGGGTCACACAAACATTAGAGACTCATACATTGGTAGTGGTTTTGCTGATTCGAATCACGGTTCTGACTCACTGATAGTAGGCACTGGATGCGAAGGATTGAACACCGAGTGTCGCATGATTTTGGCATTAGATAATGACCAAATTCCATTACCTCCTGGCGCCAAGATTCATTCTGCATCATTGAATCTTTATGTTGAGTCACCTCCTTCTGCTTCAATGACGTTAAGTGTTCACAGATTACTGACAAATTCATGGACACAAGCAGGTTCAACATGGAACAGTTCTGAAGCCGGAGCACCTTGGTCTACTGCGGGAATGACCGCAGGTGTCGATTATGAAATAACGCCAATTTCCTCCTCAACTATGGTTGCTGGAGCTACAAACGTTTGGATTGATATCGGCCATTCTAACATGCTAATCAACGGAGATCATGCATGGGTAATTATCGGTACATCACCTACTGGTATCTCGGACTATGTTGAATTCTACTCCAGCGAAGACTCACTAGAAGTTAGACCTGCAATTATGATGAATTATACTGACGTACACTCTGTATCGGTATCTCCTTCAGGAGCAACAACAGATGCTGACACTCAAATTCAATTTTCACACATGTTGAATAATGCTCTTGGTGGAATGGTAGGCGAAAATGTCACCTGGTCCTCTAGTGGTGGTGCAATCAATACCACTGGTATGTTTACACCTGAATTTGTGGGTGTTAACACGATCACTGCCTGTTTTGGAGTAATATGCACAAGTGAAAACATTACAGTGACACCTGGAGCGGCTACAACCCTATTGGTTGAAGATACTGAAGAAACCATAACTGCTGACCAATCCTTTACTATCGTAGCAATCGTTGTTGACCAACATGGAAATACTGTCCCTGGAATATCAATTTCATACACCCAGTCTAATGGTTCAATTACTGGGACTACATTCAGTCCTTACAATTCCGGCTCTCAAACTGTTTCTGTAGAATGGAATGGGCAATTAGTTACAGTAAACATCGAAGTTCTAGGTGGAATGCCGTCATACTACACAACGACTGGATGTGAAGATGTAATTAAAGCCGGAGAAACTTGCCAATTAACTTGGACACTTCATGACCAATTCGGGAATATGCTTGACTTAGAAGACGGTGGAGGAATTACTTGGACTGCTGGAGGCGGTACATTCACAGAAGATAATGGCACCTACTTTGCGATAACAAATGGAACTTACAATATCAGTATGGTTTCGACTGAGGGAATCTCACTTGACATACCGATTGTTGTAACATATGGCGCTATGGCAAGTTTAGAGATTAGTGCTTCAGATACATTCGTTACTGCTGATGATATTGTTTGGTTAAACACAACACGAATTGACATTATGGGTAATCGTCAATCTGTAGAGCTACCACTTGCTAATTGGACAATCAGCGATGGAATGATCGACGAGGGGCAACCTGCTAAATGGCATGCTCAAAAGCGTGGAACCAAGACCTTGACCGCAAGTTATGCAGGAATCTCAAACAGCGTAACCGTTCAAGTTAGTGAAGGTGCAATTACTGGACTAGTGCTGGTAATTGATTCAGTAGATTCTACTAATTCAGTTCAGAATATTACCGCTGATGATCAACTAACAATCAAGGTGAAGGCACATGATGCTGATGGAAATAGATGGACTGAAAATGTAGCCTGGTCTATTGAACACGTTCAGTTCAATGACCAGAGCGTTCTGCAAGAGATGACTTATGGTAGTACAACAATGTTTGTCCCCGTATTCTCATCTCAATCCGCATACACTCTTGTAGCGACCTATACTGATGAAAATATCACTCTCGAAGTTGAACTTGATATTGGTGTAACACAAGGTGAATTAGTCAGCGTAACACTGCTACAGCCTGTTGAATTGATTCAAAATATTGATGCAGACAATAGTCTTCAATTTGTTCCACAACTTGCAGATACAGATGGTAACCTAATCGATATTTCCATCATTACATACACCCTCGAAGAATACGATAGTGCAGAGTTTGAATCCGTAATATCAGCCACTAACATTACCGACATAATTGTTGGAAACGGAGGATTATGGGAAGCAAGTACTGAGGGTTATTGGACTATTACTGCGTGGGCTATATCTGAATCAGATTACAATATTTCTCAGACTGTATCAATAAATGTCGAACACGGAGATGCAGTCAGCGTGGACATTGATGTTGTTGCGAATACTGCAAAGGCAGGAGATGTTTACACCCTTACAATTACAGGTACAGATAATGACGGTAATACATTCTTAGAGAGTGTCCTATGGACACAAAACAACAAGGCTGTCCCTGCATCAACTATCGAAGGAGGTTCTGGAATCTATAACTGGAGCGCAACAACTGCAGGAGAACACACGTTCAAATTCCGTTCACCAAGTGGTGCATTGAATGAATGGACCGTTGTTGTAACAGCTCACCAAACTGTATCGAGAATCGATTTGACAATTGTTGATGAGAAGGTTATGCAACTGGAAACATTTGAAATTGAAGTTCATACATTCGATGCCTGGGAAAATGAGATCCCTGTACCTCCTGAAACACAGGTCAAACTAACCGGTAGAATGACTGCCGAAGCAGGGGCGAATGGTTTCTGGACTATCACAACTTTAGATGACTCAGAACAGACTGTTACTGTCTCTGTCGACGGAGTTGAAGTATCCGATACAATAGTTGTCGAAGGTACTTTCATGGGATTCTTTGAATCCGGTGGAACCTTGTATTATGCAGGAGGAGTGCTAGCAATACTTGTGGTATTGGTCCTCTTAGTAGTCATCATAATGGTTCTTAGATCAGGAAGTTCAGAATACGAAGATGATGAAGATGATGATGACTATGAAGATGAACCTCAAAGACCAGCAGCCGTGGGCCCAAGTGGACCTGGCCCAAGTGGACCAGGACCGGGTGGGCCACCTCCTAGCGCACCTGTCAAGGAAGATTGGATGACCGATCATAGAGTCGATGATGATGGAACCGAATGGGCTGAAGATGAAAATGGTTCTTGGTGGTACCGAGAGCCAGGGGCATCAGATTGGGACGAATGGACTGACTAATGATAAGATAGATATTGATTGATTATGGTGGATAGGGAAATGGGTTCTGTTAAAAACCGAATTCTTCCAGTCCTCATGATTCTATTAATTGTCCAAATATCGACTCCAGTTTATGCAGCATCTCCCGCCAGCATTCAGATTGATTCACACGACCAAAGTGTCTCTGCAGACCAGGTGGTTAGATTTACAGCAGTAGTAAAGGACTCTTCTGGCTCAACCATTAATGAAGTTGTAAACTGGTCTGTAAGCTCAGGAACTATCGATTCCACAGGGATGTTCACCCCCGGGCAAGTAGGTCAAACAATTGTCACTGCGACGAGCGGCGGTGTTAATTCTAGCACATCAATCGATGTGACAGCAGGAAGAGCGGTTGACATTCAATCCAATATTAGTATTACAGAAGTTAGCATAGACGATGAGATTGATTTGAATGCGACTCTAATCGACCGTGTAGGCAACCCTGTGTTGGGCCAATTAGTTTGGCGCTGCCAGAATGGACAAATAGATTATCAGAACAATACATGGAAGCCAGATGAAGTTGGAAATGCCACCATGCGAATTATGCATCTCGAACTTGAGATACAAGTTGTATTCAATGTAGTTGCAGGAAGTCCTGAACATCTAGGATTGCCATACGGACTAACTGTCCAAAGTGGAATGACTGTTCACATAATTCCAATAGTTAGAGATTCTATGGGCAATGAAGTAGAGATTTCCAAAGCTGGAACTCTAACATGGACTGCAGAAAATGGAACCATCTCTCCAACAGGCCTGTATTTTGGTAATTCCCCTGGACTTTGGAATATTTCGGTGAATAGTACCTCTGGAGCATCCGGTAGCGGTTTTGTCCGTGTTCTCCCTGCTCAGGCAACTGGCCTTAGCATTGAGATTAATTCAACAGAGGTTAGAATAGGTTCAACCATCATAGTTTCAGCAATTAGAACAGATGTGCTTGGTAACTCTGGAGAGGTAATCTTGCCTTTATCGAACTGGACTGTAACCACTGGCTCACTAGCAATGGATGGAGATTCAGTAACTTGGACTCCATCACTGGTAGGTGAATGGACAATTGCTGTAACAGACCAAGGGTATTCTACCACGATTCAAGTTAATGTAATTCAAGGATTAATTGCTGGAATTGAAATACTTCTATCTGAGGAAGAATTACGTTCAGGAGAGTCGATTGTAGCATCTCTATCAGCATTTGATACCGCTGGGAACTCGAAATCTGTGAATGGCGCATGGGTGATAGATTCAGAACTAGGATCTGAAAGTCAAGGTTCATCGATTCAATTACAACCCGGATTGATTGGTAATTATTCAATTTCATCAACTTGGTTTGACAATGAAACACAGATTGTGCATGAAATTGAAATTGTTGCAGAAGTGACTCCAGGGGAATTGTCTAGAATCATCTTACCAGAAAGTGGAACAAGAGTCACATCTGATGGAGTTCTAGATTTACTTCCATTATTTGAAGACGAATATGGTAATAGATTGCATGGGATATCTGTTAATTGGGTTGTTGACGACAATGATATGACCATGGAGATTCGATTGGCAGATAACAAATGGGCCCCTTCGGAACTTGGAATTCATGAGCTCAGGGCAATGGCTCAAGGTGTATTTGCTATAACAAATATCGAGGTAGTTGCAGGGATTGCCAGACAGATAACTACAGATTTTGATGAGGGTATCGATGTTGTGAGTGGTGAAGATATTGAGATTACTATCTCTACATTGGATGTGCATGGCAACATTGCACTCGCTTCGAGTGTTGGGTTTGAGTTTGAAGACCCTGAAGGCGTAATCACTCCATCCTCCAAAGGAGATGGTATTTGGACAGTAGAGGGAGGAGAAGTAGGTGATTGGAATCTTAGAATCACATCGGGCTCTGCTACACATGATATCGATGTGGTCGTTACACCTGGAGAAGCAGTCAGATTACTAGCAGATATACCTGCTCAAAATCCAGAAGAAGGTGGCACGATGGTGATAAGAATCTACGCTATCGACCAAGTTGGAAATAGAGTTGAAGTTCCATCTAATGAAATCGACATTCAATGCACAACTGGTTCAGTGCGCCATTTATCTGCCGACACTTATGAAGTTACAATTGACCAATCTGGCACATCGCAATCTTGCAACTTTTACTGGAATGATTTAGTTGCACAACGATTCTTCGACGTAAATGCGGTATTATTTGGAGGAGGACTAGGCGATTCTAATACCGCATTGACATTGGTATCGATTATTATTTTCCTATTTATTTCGATAATGTTTGTTCTTATGCGTAGAATGAAAGGTGAAGGCCAAGAAGGCCAATATTGGGATGATGAACACGATTATGAAGAAAGTAGTGATGAAACTGAGATTGAAACCAAAGATATTGAACCTGAAGAAAATAATATTGAACCTGAAACCCCAATAGCGGCTGAAAGCACCACTCAAGAAGAAAGTAATGAAGAGTCAATTGAAGATCTAAGAACAAGGCTTACTGATGAAGCAAAACGTACTGGAGTCATGCAAGCAGCCCCAGGGACTGAACAAGGTAAGACTGGATGGTACATTGACTCTACCGGGGAACTAACATCCTGGCTCGTTAGTGATAGCGGCGAATGGACAAGAATGTCCTAATCACTGGAGTTTTCGAATTGTATCAAGAACTCTTCAATATCGATGTAACCATTGTCATTTGAATCGATTTCATTGAATATACTCTGACACTCTTCTTCGGTGTAAGAGAATTCAAGTGCACGCATTGCGACTTGGAAGTCCTCTACAGTGAGATGACCTTTCCCCACCTTATCTGCAGCATGGAAAGCGAATTCTCTCTTATCATGCTCGGAAGGAGAAGTGTTTCTAAACTCTTTACAGAATGTAGTGAAAGGAGTTATTCTTGGATGAGTGTGTTTTTTGCCATAGAAGTAGTATACGATAAGACCCATCACAATAGCAGCAACTGCTCCAATCAAGGCTTTTTCACCCATGATGTATACTAAAACCAAACCTGCAATGATACCCCATAGGTGGATTATTGGGTACAATGGACCTTTGTATTCGGGGTTCCATTCATGCTTGAAACTAGTTTGACGAAGTACAATTACACATGAATTAATCATGATGAAAATCATTATTTTGAAACCTGATGCTAGTTTAGCTACATCTTTTACAGGTAAGGTCAAAATTGCAACTCCCATTACTGTAGCAGTAACTATGATTGGCCAATGTGGAGTCTCATACTTTGAATTGAGTTCTTCTAAAGATTGAGGAAGCAGGCTATCCCTAGCCATTGCGAACAGGAATCTAGATGCTGCTAGAATTCCTGAAAGTGCCATCGAAATCATGGTTAAAATTGCTAAACACGCTGCTACAACACCCACTTTAGTACCAGCGACTGTTGAAACAAACGCGTAAATTGGATCTTCGATAGTTTCACCATTTGCAACCCACCATTCACCCGGAATTGCTGCCATCATAATGTATGTGATTGAACAATAGAGGATTGTTGCTATGAGAAGTGAAATCATTATGCCATATGGCAGGTTTTTACCTGGATTTTTGACCTCTCCACCAATTGCAGCAACTTTAGTTACACCAGCATAGGCGACGAATACGAATGCTGAAGTTTCAGCAATAGTCCAAACATCTGTCCCCATTGCTGCATCCCACGGACGAGAAAGTTCAGTCGTGGAGTCGAATAATGCCATTATAGAAATTATTACTAAAAGGCTCAAAGTCAGTCCTAAAATAGGTGCTTGAATTGCCTTTACTTTCTTAACACCCATTATGTTGACAACTGTTATGAGAACCAAAGCGGTTATCGAAACAACATATGTGTTGAGATTTATATCAAAATATGTGGTTACAGTGTACATGTATGCAGAAAAACCAATCAATGCAAAAGAAGATTTCAACAGGAATGAAGCCCAAAGTCCAAGTCCACTAATTGTTCCAACTAGCGGCCCATAAGTTCGCTCTAAGTAGACATATGATCCACCACTAGATGGCATGCCAGAGGATAGTTCTGATTTAGATAATGCTCCCGGCAGAACTACGGATGCCGCTAATAAGAAAGCCAACCATATGCCTTCTCCCATGATCATTGCAGCAAATGATGGTAGAACAAACAATCCAGAACCAAGCATCGCAGATAATGAGATTATGATTACGCCAATTAAGCCCACTGAGCGCTCAATTTGGTACTTAACATCCTGTACAACACCCTTTACATCGCCTTTTAGCAATTTACCGGTTGTCGCTTTTATGTCCATTAGAATCCCTTTCCGGTTTACGACACTAAGATTACCGCTAAACCTGAGCATGAGCCATTAGTAATTATTCATTGCCTCAATTCGCGAGCGCTAACTACCGTATTCCGGAAATTATACTTTGGCGATGACCTTCATTTCAACGGCTATAGGAGTTGGTAAGGCCCTAATTGCTAGAGTTGTTCTAGTAGGTCCAACTTTACCAAGAGTTTCAGCCCATACCTCATTGTATCCAGAAAAGTCACGATCCATGTCTACTAAAAATGAAGTGACATCAATTACATTATCCAGTGAGGAGCCTGCTTCTTCTAAAATCCTAGCAATATTGTCAACAACTGCTCTAGTCTGTGCTTTGATATCATAATTTAGTGGATTTCCAGCTTTATCTTTGATAGGCCCGCCAGGTATTGAGTTATCACCTGGTTGCCTAGGTCCAACTCCTGAAAGATAGATTAGGTCTCCTTCTCTTCTAGCATGAGGGTATGCTCCAACAGGTTTTGGGGCTTTGCTGGTATTTACTGCATTTTTACCTTCAACAGGGTCATACAAGGCCGGCCCTGAATCCAAAGGTGAACTCTCTGTTTCATCTTCAGAAGAATCGAGTACATTTCGGTCACCGCCATAGAAGTCAACATCATCTTCATCGTATTCTTTATCGCCTGTCCCATTTGATTGTGGGTCCAGAACAACTACTGCTGCTCCAGCACCATGAATTGGCTCGTAAGCGAGTACTTTACCGGTCAAATCATTACGATTATCATTCATTGCAGATAGCCACCACATCGGTTTGAATGCGACGACTTTCTTCACTCGAATTTGGTCATGAATGGTACGGCTTAATTGTCCGATATCTTCCAATCTTCCTTCGGATAAAAACTCTAGAATTTTTTGATTCCATTCATCATCTTTCAAAGAATGTATTCTATCCTCATGAGGCTCTATTGCCTCGGTGAACATACGATTAGAGAGTGACATTACAGAAACTGCTACTGCCTTCTTCCCTTGTTGCTTAATCACATCCATACAAGATTTAGCAAGAACTGTTGTCTCGGCACGGTTTGAGTAAACGTTCGTTGAACAAATTACAGCAGGAATTCGATTGTTAGGATTCAACAATTCAAGTGCTACTACTGAACCAACATCAACCGGGAATCCATCATAGGCTACCGTTCTCGACTCTAATCCTCTTGAAATATTGGCTTTGTTCCAGGCATGTGCGAAATCAGTATCGATTTTCAACGAGTAATGAATACTACCTAAGTCGTGGAAATCTGCATCTACCATCACCCATTCAGGATTAGGGTCTGCTTGAATCTGATGGCCAATTACGCTAGGCCACAATGTAGAATAGATGATAATTAAATCAGCATCACTCTCTTCGATTTGACGTCTAGCCTCATCATATGCATCTCTGATTCTTTGCCAACCTTCGTTCTTATCTGGGCAAAGTACTGGATGAGGATGAGGTGGTACGATTAGGGACTTGATAATCTCTCCAGACATCATTGTTCACCCCATGTGTGACATGGCCATTCCATTATCGCATTACCAGTTCCAATTATCGTACCATATCCGTGTAATGTTGCTGGTTCAGTTGGAACATCCATAGCAGAAAGAAGCCAGGTTAGTGCGCCGCCATCAGATTCTGCTATTGCTTGCTCGCAGAACTCTGGCATTTCATTGATGATTTGTTGAGATTTACCCGAACGCATCAATTCTATCATGCGCATATCCCAAAGATGCATAGCATGGCTGGTAATATGTTCTTTACTCATATCTTCAGGAGGATTTGTTTCAGTAACAAAGTGGCGGTGAGAAAGTGAATTGCTAGCTAGTAGTACACACTTTTTGCCACTTTCTTCAATCGCTTTGGCTGTGGAGCGACCTAACTCCATCATCATTTCTTGCATCACTTCTACAGAATAGTAAGATAGACTTCTATTGGAAGAGATGGACACAATTGGTTTATCCCATTCTGGCCTTACCATATGACAAGAAACAATTGTCCCGTAATCAACCCGGAAATCTGGATTCTCCATCATCTTCACTGACATACCTTCTGATTTAGCCTGGTCGTGAATCGCTCTAGCAAGTTCTACGTCAATTGTCAGATCATAATTGAATCTAAACAAGTTCGGGAATACGGGGTCGACACTTTTTGATGAACACTTTTCAACACCAATAAAATGCGTACCAACATAGGTTTGCCAATGTGGTGAAAGGACTACTATGACATCGTAATCCACATCTTTCAGTGATTCACGTAGACGCTCATAGCCCCACCTCAATTGCTCCCATCCTCCTTCTGAAACAGGTTCGTTTTGATCAGGATTATCTGCATAAACGAGATGAGGTGGGTGAGGTGCTAGGCAACCTGCAACGATACTACCCTTCGCCATGAAACGACCAAGAGGTTCCGCATCTTCTATCCATCGGCGGCCCTTGGCCCGTAATATGGGAGACAAAACCGACCTCAAGTATCGGCATGTCGTGTGGCCAACGGTCTATTCAATTTCGTTAATTTCAATGAGTGTCTTATTGATTGATGAGAATAAATATCCACCTATGATTATTTCACTAGTAGCTGCAACTATTCTAGCACCACTGCTAGCCATAGTAACTAAATCTGGTGAAATTAAAGAACATATAATCGGTGTAGGATTAGTATGTATTCCAATGGCAGGTTTGTGGTTCTTTGGACCGAACTACTTCAACATAGTAATCCCATTCCTCATCTGGGTTTGGCAATGCGCATCTTGGTCGAAACGTGATCACCCTCCGATTAGATACGGAGTATGGCATGGATTTGGAATCGCTTCGACTATTCTTCCAGGTGCTATACTAATTGGAGCACTGCTTCAGTAGGATTCATCTTGGTTAGGGAAATCTCCACTTCGGACATCTTCACAATATTGCTCAACAGCACCAGTGATCTGATTCTCCAAATCGAGATATCTTCGTAAAAACCGAGGGCTGAAGTCTGTAGTAATTCCAAGCATATCATGAAGAACCAAAACTTGACCATCACAATCTTGCCCTGCACCAATTCCGATTGTTGGAATCGATATAGCCTCACTGACTTGCTTAGCAAGGTGGGCAGGTATCTTCTCGAATACGATTGCAAAACAACCGGATTCTTCCAATAACTTTGCGTCAGCGATTAATTTTGCTGCCTCTTCTTCTTCCTTAGCTCTAACCGTGTAAGTTCCAAATTTGTAAATCGATTGTGGTGTTAACCCTAAGTGGCCCATTACCGGAATACCTGCGGTCAAAATACGCTGTATACTTTCAACGATTTCAGAGCCACCTTCTAACTTCACTGCGTGGCCCCCAGATTCTTTCATTATTCTGATTGCACTCTCGAGAGCAATTGCTGAATTGCCTTGATATGAGCCAAATGGCATATCGACTACGATTAATGCACGGTCGACCGCTCTTTCTACACACTGTGCATGGTAAATCATGTGATCCAGACTCATCGGAACTGTTGTATCTCTTCCCGCCATAACGTTCGAAGCAGAGTCCCCAACCAGAATAACATCAACACCTCCTCTGTCGACTAACTTTGCTAGACTGTAATCATATGCAGTAAGCATAGTGATTTTTTCACCAGCACGCTTCATTTCTTGAAGTGTATGTGTTGTCACTTTGCGAGCGTTTCCATGTACTGACATGTCCTTGCCTCCATTTGTGCGGAAGAGTGTCTAGACTTCAATCTTCCATAACGCAAATATTGATTGCTTCGCTGAAGAAACCGACAGACCACATCCCACCTTCACGCCCAACACCACTATCTTTGATGCCACCGAAAGGAACTCGCAAATCACGATGCAGCCAGGTATTCACCCATACCATTCCTGAATCGATTTGTTCTGCGATCTCCCGACCTTTATTCTTGGACCATACACTTCCGGCAAGACCATAATTTGTGCAATTAGCCATTTCTATTGCTTCTGCATCAGTTTCGAATTTATGAATGGTAACAACAGGTCCAAAGATCTCTTCTGTTGCTGTCCTTGAAGTATGAGATAAACCAGTAATAACCGTAGGCTCAATCCAAGCACCTGGCTTATCGAAAATATTTCCTCCGGCCAGTATTCGCCCTCCTTCCTTCTTGGCTAACTCGATATAAGACATCACTTTGTTTCGGTGCTCGACATTAATCACAGGTCCGATTTCTAATTCGTTTAACTCCTCCAAGAATCGACTGATGAAATCGTCATAAATTGAAGAATGGATAAGTACTCTAGAACCACACAAGCAAATTTGGCCTGAATTGAGGAAAGAAGCTCTTACAACCCCTGGCACAGCGATATTCAAATCGGCATCTTCCATCACAATAGTTGCATTCTTCCCACCTAATTCCAGACTTAGTTTCTTGAACATAGGCGCTGCAGTGGCCGCAACTATCTTGCCAGTTGCAGTTCCTCCAGTGAAGGATATCGCCTTGATCCCTGTATGTTCGACAATGGCTTGCCCGACTTCGGGACCATAACCGTTTACGATATTCAAAACTCCATTTGGAAGGCCTATTTGGGTGCATAACTTACCCAGATAATGTGCAGTCAGAGGAGTGATTTCACTTGGCTTAGCAATGACGGTATTACCCATCAATAGTGCTGGTGCGATTTTCCAAGAAAGAAGGTACAGAGGCAGATTCCAAGGTGATATTAATCCAACAACCCCTACCGGTTTTCTCAAAACATAATTGGTGGCATCTTCCATTTCAAAGGTTTCAGATATAATAGAACGCCCAAAATTAGCGAAGAACCTGAAATTGTTCACGGAACGGTTTGCATCTACACCCATTGCAACGTGGTGAGGTTTCCCAGTATCCAAGGATTCTAGTCTTGCAACCTCTTCGATATTCTTTTCGAGAATGTCTGCTATTTTATCGAGCCAATCGCAACGCTCATCCATACTCAAACTACCCCAACTTGGCAGGGCTTGCGTGGCAGCTAATACTGCGTTATCGACATTTTTTGTACGAGGTATTTGCGCAACTATTGAATTATCCAGTGGTGATATGTCATCAAAGCATTCTGCTGTAACGATGAATTCTCCTCCTACTAAATTTTCGACCTGAATCATAGGTCCACCTCATAGTGCCATCTATCTTGATCTGGATCCCATTCATCCCATGTAGGAATAGTCTCCAAAACTTCGTGCAGGTGGTCAGGAACTATTCCTGAAACGATGAATGCTTTTTGCCGATGCAGGGGGTATGGGTTTCGTAACTCGATTCCTAAACATCCAAGAATTGCTCTTGCAATATACCAAGTTGCTTGTGAATTCCAACCATGTGCTATCTTGATCACAACACCCAACCCCTTAGGGTAATCAGGGTGCTCAATTGCCATTCCAAGCAATCCATCTGCACCCTCTTTGGCTATCACTTTGCCACCTCCTATTTTCAGAATTGTAGAGTCCAGTCGGTTGAATCCACCCACTAAATCAGGAAATTTGCACATCGCTTCCCAAATCCAATCGGAATCCTTGTCGCGAACTAACCCTGCGTAAATCTGCGCTAATTCAGCAACTGTGTTTGACACAGTTGGTAGGCCACAGCCATCTTTTGCGATTCTTAGAGGACTCCAATCTTTCCCGAGATATTTTCTTATTTGCTCCATGTAAGCATGGAATACTTCGTGATTAGGCAGAGTATAACCCGCACGATTCCATCCTTTTGCTCGACAGCCGGCTAATATTGCAGCATGCTCTCCACTACATGTGTGGTACCAACGTCTTGGGCGCCTAACCTGCCTTCCAAATTGGATTAGTGGAACATCTACTGGTGTAAGCATAAGCGGCCATTCTGCCTCGGAAAGCAAAGATTGGGCAGCTGCTACATGCTCAGTATCACCATTGTGACTTGCGACAGCAATCGCTTTTTGCTCCCATGTGTGATTCTCTAACTCTTCTGTGAATGCTTTGAGCATGAATGGTTTCATCATTGATCGACCATAACAAAGAACATTCCCACCGAATGAATGTATTACTTCATCACCGTGACTCCAAGCAACAGCACCGTGAATAGTAGTTTCAGTAACTCCATTACGGCGATAATCAACTAGAGGCTCCCATTCGACATCCCTTCCTGTTGGAATCCCATCGACATCTTCCCCGAGTGGAGATTTGGGATAGATCGCAGAGCCTGGCTTTCCAGGTGAAACTGCTGAGTTTTTGTCGTGCCTTAGATCCATCTAATCACTCCAAAAGAGGTACTACTTCTTCCCACCATGCTTCCATATTCCGAATCACGCGCTCGCTATCATGGTTGAAGAAATCAAACCAGCACATCAAGCGGTCATCAGGATGGAACCTTTCCTTAACTTGCTCTGCGACTTCACTAGCATTTCCAATTAATGCATTATCTGCAGCCTTCTCTACCTTTGAGGGATCAAGGGTTCCTTCAAGGGCCTTCCAATATTCACCTAATGCTAAGCGTGCTTCTTCATGTGCTGCATTTGATTGTTGTTCAGGGGTTAGACCTGGTTCTGAATTAAGGAATACAAATGTTGTACGAGGCATATCTCTTCTCTGCCACTGCCCGCCATTGGGATGGAAGAGTTCAGACATTCTTTGATGTGTAGAATCGATTATTTCAGGAGAGGTTATTGATAGGTTGAAGACCTTTACTGGCATGAACTTGTTAACAAATTCTTGAGCTTTAGGGTCATGAGTTCCGGCCACTAACTCTAACTGACTTCTCGGCCAATCTTTAGGAACGATTGATATCTCTTCGAAATTATATCTTCGACCAATTTCAACGCGTTCTGGGGATTCTGAACTGCCAGTTGCATTTTGCACTCTCTCCCAGTCTTCATCACTTCGGAAGTTGCTGCGTGTAAGGATTGTTTGTCTAATCTCTTCGGAATGAATTGTATCACCGCGCAACAATCGCAAGAAAATCTCACTCGCTTCCATGAATATCTGCCCGCGTAGTGCGGGCCATGCTGCTTCTTCTACTTCGTTTCGAGGAACGATTCCATATGGTCTAGCCATGAATTCAAAGCGACCGGCACTGAATCCTACGTGCAATTTACGCTCAGAGTCCATATGAGAGAGGAACTGTACAGTATTTGCAACTCTTTCAGCCTGAGCAATTGGGCCACCACTTGCTAAAATGCTAACCACGGCCGAGCCAACATCGATATTTTTGGTTCTTCGGAATGATTCTAGGGCCAATTGACAAAAGTCCGTGCACAGTCCAACTTCACCTTTCCAATGAGGTACAACTGGTTTTGAGTTAGACTGCTGGGTTTGAGTCGATAAATGGGCTTGTGCAATCCAAGCCACACCGAACCCTAAACGGTCTGCTGCTTCCAATTGCGAATAGTAATTTGAGAACATTTCAGATTCACTTGGAGTGAACCCATTATGGTCAGGAGTTTGTGATATCGAGAAGAATATGTCATACTCCATGTAATCCCTCTCCCTAAGGGAGAGGGGCTCTATGTATCAACATCACTATTCAGAAGTCAATTTTGAGATTCTTTCTCTAACGGGCTCAGGAACTGGTTCTCCGGCATCCATAAAGGAAGTCATAATGTCTGATAATTGGACCATGGCTTCGTCAGGCTGCTCGGAAATTTCCGCTAAATCTGCCAATCCCCACTTTGCCACTAAGATACCAGATAACTCCTGTAATTCAGTAGCCAAAACTAGAGACTCGATTAGCAAAGTTTGTGCTTGCTCCAGTTCGCCGAGCGTGGCGTGTGAATGTGCAAGATCTGCAAGGGCTTCCATCTTCTCGAATTTCTCACCTTCTGGAATAATGTCTAAACGCTTTTGAAGATGTAACTGACTTCTTTCGAAATCACCCTCATCTTTAGCAATGTGAGCCAATAATGCATGGCCGTAAATCATCCCTTCGACATCATCTGCTTCTTCACGAAGGCGCATTGAGCGATTAGCGAAGACACCTGCATCATCACTTCCTAGAGACATTAATGCCACGTGATGAAAAACACCTGCTGCCAAACCTGGTAAGCCTTCACTTTCCGAAGCCATTCCTAAACCAATTAGTTCATCCTTGCTAGCGCCATTGTGTTTCAATAACTCGAATTGACACCACCCTTGGTCTTCGGGGTTTACTGAAACTTTAGCTGCGTGGTCTAACAATCTAGCAACCAGTGCATCACGCCCCAACTCTCTGGCCAAGTCTACAAGATGTAGTGCAAGACTGGTGTTTACGGCTTCGAGTCCTTCGCCTTCAGCGAACATCTCTAGAACTTCTTCAGCTTGTGTCTGACTCATTTCAGGCATGATATCACCTCAGATAGAACGCATTCTTCCACCGTCGACAGCAAGAGATACGCCTCTGATGCCTCCTGCGATTGGCATACAAAGATATGCAATTGCAGCACCTGTTTCAAGGGGGTCTATGAGTCGGCCAATTGGAACTTGAGACATCCAACCAGAATGAACATCTTCGATACTTTTTCCAGTTCTCTGGTTTATTGAGGATGCTAATGAACCTAGTCTGTCAGTATCTGTGAAACCAGGTAACACGTTATTGATTGTAATACAAGATGGTAATTCACTGGAAAGTGATTTTGACCATGATGCCATAGCACCTCGTAGAGTATTGGACAAGCCGATATTTGGAATCGGCTCCCTCACCGATGTAGAAATTACGTTCACGATCCTACCGGTTCCTGCTGCTTCCATCTTGGGAACAATTCCTTTCACAAGAGAATGTGCAGCGTGTAAGTGGCGCTTGAAAGGAGCCTCGAAATCTTCGATGTTATTTGCCAACAGAGGGCCGCCTGGCGGACCTGCTGCATTGTTGACTAGAATGTGGCATTCTTCAATTGAAGAAATAAATTTGCCAATTGAGCCTTGGTCTTCCAAATCAAGGCTTACAGCGGTGTGTCCAGAGCCAGAAAGTGTGGCGATTAACTCATGGGGGTTTCTGCTAACAGCGGTGATTTTAGCTCCTGCTTTCGCTAACATTTGTGCAGTAGCAGCACCGATTCCTTTTGATGCCCCACACACGATTGCGTGCTTACCAGACAATGCTGTTGTTGAGAAAGGGTAGTCGTCTCCTAGCCAGTCCATACCAACGCCACAAGGCGCATGGTATTGAACCTTCACAGCCAGTCACGTATTGTTTCGACTTGTGCTAACCAATCATCACTAGCAACATCGATGATTGAAAAATGGTCACCTGGCAACCATAGTTTTTGAATTTCTATACCCTTAGCATCCATCGCCCTAGCATAAGATTCGGATTGTGTCCATGGGACATCTGTATCGCCCTTACCATGCATGACTAGAACTGCGGTTTGAGGAGGATTATCAATTGGATTTATTCGCCTCCATATCTCTTCATTGCCTTCAGGCTTGCAACCTATCCAGCGGCGAACGGCATCGCCATCATCGGATAATTTGGCATGGTCCGCTGCAACCAAATCTGTTAGTGGTGCTTGTGCAATTGTCAACCATGGTTTTCGATCTGCAACTGCAGCCATCATTAATGCGAGATGACCGCCTGCAGAGTGACCCATTATCATAGAACGAACAATGTCGATTCCAGGGAGTAAAGCTAGTTGACCCCATGCTCGCATAACATCGGACAATGTGTCAACCCATACACCTTCATCCCCATCTGACCATCCTTTGAATTCAATATTCCATGCCGCAATTCCTTGCTCAGCAAGGTCTTCAGCGATTGGTGCCATCAATTCCAGAGTATATTCAGTCTTCCAAAAGCCACCGTGAATTAGCATCACACATGGAACTCCCTGGTCCTTTTGGTAAGGAGATGGTTCATCTGGCATATACAAGTCAGCGAACTGCCAATCTTCGGCACCCCATTGCATGCGATCTACTGCCAAAAACACCAACTCAAGGAGTAACTCTGCTTCTATCTCTTGGGAATAGAACTGTTTCACGAACATTTCGTGAACCGGTCAATACCATCAACAAGCGAGCCACACCAAGTCCCCAGCCAGCGTGCGGAGGGGCGCCGTAACGGAAACCATCTGTGTAGAAAGCGAAATCAGCAGGATCTAATCCTTTGTTGCGAAGATTCTGCTCTAGAACATCGACATTGTGTTCTCTTTGGCCTCCGCTAGTCATTTCATCTCTACCGTAATTCAGGTCAAATCCACGAGACAATTGCTCGCCAGTAGCCCCAACATCACCAGGAATGTGGTGGATGTAGAATGGTTTCATTTCCATTGGCCAGCGAGGCAAGAAGTGGAAACCAGGATACTTTGCTGCAATTATGTCACAGTGAGATGAATCAATGTCATCTCCCCAAGAAATGTCTTCTCCTGCATCCTGAATCATCTTGATAGCATCACAGTACTCGATTCGAGGGAAAGGAAGGCTTGGTACATCAACTGTAATTGCCTCATCACCTTGGGTTTCTCTGTATTGATTGATAATTTCAATTTGGTCTTGGTCATGTTCTGCAACTTGACTCCAAATATGGTGAATCATTCTCTCTTGAACACACATTACGTCGTCATCGTTCATCCATGCACCTTCAATATCGAAGGATATGAATTCGTTAAGATGACGGTATGTATCATGGTTTTCAGCCCTAAATGCAGGGCCTATTTCGAAAACTCTCTCCATTCCACCTAGAATTGTAAGTTGCTTGTACAACTGTGGGCTTTGTGAAAGGAATGCTGGTGTGTCGAAATACATCATAGGGAATAGATTGGTTCCGCCTTCTGATGCTGATGCGATAATCTTTGGAGAGTTGATCTCCTTGAAACCTTCAGTAATTAGATGGTCCCTTCCATATTGAAGAACCTTTGACCTAAGAGTGAACATTGCATTGACGTGAGCTCTTCGTAAATCTAGGAATCTGTTGTCTAGGCGAGTATCTAATCCGATAGAAACGGTGTCAGTAACACCCAGTGGCAATGGTGTTGCCGCTTGTGCTAGAACAGTAAACTTCGAAGCCACAACTTCGTATGTAGGTGGAGGATTCGGTTCCCCTTCTGCAACCTTTGGAGGCCTTTTCTGAGCAACTTCTCCAACGATCTGAACTGTAGATTCACGAGATAGTCCTTGGGCCATTTCCAACTCCTCATCGCTAATCGCTCCTTGCTTAAGGAAAATTTGTACTCGCCCTGTCCCATCGCGAACGTCCATAAAGCATATCTTCCCTTTCCCACGATTTGCTTCCATGAATCCACAAATGGTTACTTCAGAACCCACTAAGGATTCACCATCGGTTTGAATTTGGTCTAAAGTATGAGTTCGAAATGAGGTCGGATGCCAAACTGTGTCGCTCGCCATGCTTAGGGGCGTGACACTTTCCAACAAGAAGTCATCGCTGCTTAAAACATAGATTTTATAGAGGATAATCCGGGCCATTTATCCATGGCTGATGAGTTATTCACTTCTGAAAGTGTGGCAATTGGCCATCCAGACAAGCTTTGTGACGCGATAAGCGACGCAATAGTAGATGCCTGTTTATCAATCGATTATAATGCAAGGGTTGCTGTCGAGACAAGCGTAAAGGGTGGAGTCGAGAAGGGGATCATTCTCCTTGCCGGAGAAGTCACCCTATCTGGTGAACATCCTGACTACGAAAGCGTAGCAAGAAAAACTGCTGCTGCCATAGGCTATGATTCACATTCGATTGGATTTGATTCAAGAACTGAGAGTCGATGCGAAGTAATTGTCAAGATTACTGCCCAGGCTGCGAATATTAGCCAAGGGGTAAACAATTCAGAGCAAGGTGCTGGCGACCAAGGATTAATGTTTGGCTACGCATGTACAGAGACAGAGAATTACGATGTCTTAGAAGGTAGATACTTCCCTCTTGCAGCCGCACTTTCTCAAAGACTAACACGTAGAATGACAAACGCTAGAGACGATGGTACTCTTCCATGGGCTAGACCTGATGCCAAGAGCCAAGTTACCATACAATACCACGACGGTAAACCATCAAAGGTCCATACAGTAGTTATTGCAATCCAACATGATGATAATTTGAAGAATGATTTTGGTGATGATGAAGTTGCAGAAAGAGAATACATCACTGAAGAAATTAAAAAACACGTTGTCGAACATGCAATTCCTGAAGAATTACTAGCAGATGGTTATCGACTCGTAGTAAATGGAACTGGACGCTTTGCGGACCCAGGTGGTCCTTATGCCGATGCTGGCTTGACTGGAAGGAAAATCATAGTTGACACATACGGAGGCATGGGTCGCCATGGTGGGGGCGCATTTTCTGGAAAGGACCCGTCCAAAGTCGATAGATCGGCAGCATATGCTGCAAGGTGGGCAGCCAAACATGTTGTTGCAGCAGGGCTTGCATCAAAATGTGAAATCCAGCTTGCATATGTGATTGGTGTTGCTGAACCTGTTAGCGTTCGTGCTGAATCTTTTGGTACATCCACTCTAAGTGACACTGATTTAACAAAGCGAGTGAATTCAGTGTTCGATTTTACCCCTAAATCTATTGCTAAAGCGTTGGATTTATTGCGTCCAATTTACTCATCCACCGCTGCTGGAGGCCATTTTGGTAGGACTCCCGGCATTGATGGAGAATTCCCGTGGGAAGTTCTTAGCCAGGATAAGTTAGATTCTCTTCAGAACTGATTCTATCCGGCCCTTAGGGCCGATTGGATGAAATGTCAGCATATAGTCGCAAACATCATGTCGCATCGTGTGAATGCTCTCATTTTGGTCTTGGTCATGGCCCTCGCACCGCTAGTACCCCTAGCCAGTGCACACCCTAGTATCGGCCTGTCAACCGATTCTAGTCATGTCATTTTGTCGCCCGGTGAAGCGACAAATCTTACTCTGACGATTCACAATAACGGATCATCTATCGAAACATACTCAGTGGCTGTTTCCGGATTTGATTCTGTATGGGAAATAATACCTGCTGATGAAAATGTTAGCAATGTGATACCAACTTATTCAGCAACGACTACCATTGCTATCAGACTGGCAACTAGTGCTATTCCAAGTGATTCTGGCATTCTGATAATTACTGTTCATGAGCCGGATGCAAATGTATCTAGTGAGATAGAAGTTACGCTATCTGTCCAACCAATGTACTTGCCAGCTATTAACGCAAACTTAGCAGGAGATAATGGACTAGTACAAATGGCTCCAGGGGATGAGTTGAATCTATCGATTGGCATCACAAATAGCGGAAATGTAAACGACACTATTTTGTTATCAGCAGACCAATCCCCCGACATAACAGGATTCTGGGCAAATTGGACAACTGGAGGTGGCTCAAATAACAGTAACAGCACTGGTGGTAACAGCACTGGCG
>JAOMTZ010000016.1 GCA_028356125.1 Candidatus Poseidoniaceae archaeon | reverse complement strand
CAAATGATGCGCACTGTACCTGACCGCGTATTCCTACACTCACTTCGGCATCGTATGGGCAAGGGTCTGTTGAATCAGACACACCATCTTTATCGGTGTCAGTACATCCGAAATAATCAACATATGATTCACCATATTTTAGTTCACATTCATCAGGTTGCCAAGAACCTAATCTCTGATTGTCACCATATCCGTCACCATCGGTATCAGCCCATTGTGTCGCACGAACAGGGAATGCATCTGGTAAACGGCCAGTATTGTTATCTCCAAACCCATCGCCATCAGTATCGGACCATTGACTAGGGTCAGTAGGAAACGCATCGCCCCACTGCTCTCTAATTGTGATCAGATTACCTATGTCTTGTTCATCAGCAATGGTCGTGTTAATCCATCCGTAATTGTCGCCCCATCCATCTAAATCGATATCTTCCCATTGTAGGGGATCTTCAGGGAATTTGTCATCAACATCTGCCCAAGAGTCCGAATCAGTATCTAGGCACCCTTGTCTTGAATTATTGGTGCTTGTGCCATATTCTTCTGGGCATTCGTCACCATTTGGAACTGCATTGTTATCTCCCCATCCGTCTCCATCATTGTCAGTCTGCTGATAGAAGTCTTCAGGGAATGCGTCAAACGGATCTACGACTCCATCATTATCTGTATCGGGGCAACCGCGAGCTGCTGGAATAGTTGATTTGCCATAGAGTTCAGGACATTGGTCTCCATTGTTCCCCTCTGAATTATCTCCAAACCCATCGTCGTCAAAATCACTCCATTGTGTTGGGTCATTAGGGAAGAAATCCCCATTTGGCATTACTGGGCGGTCTCCATAGCCATCTCCATCTGTATCAGCCCATTGGCTTGAATCGTCAGGGAACATGTCCGGATTATTTCCATCAGGGTTATCTCCGTAGTTGTCACTGTCCCTATCTTCCCACTGTGTTCCATCGGTTGGGAATGGATCTCCTGCATTTGACCAACCATCGCCATCAGCGTCTGGACATCCTACTCTATCGATAGATGAAGTCCCATATTCACCAGGGCATTCATCCGGATCATTTCCACTTGTGTTATCTCCGAAACCATCGCCGTCGCTATCACGCCATTGAGTTGGGTCGTCAGGGAATGCATCAGCATCACCAGTTGGATGAGCTGGCCAATCAGGAGTTGGATTTGACCATCCATCCCCATCATTGTCTTCACAGCCTAAGCGGTCTTCAGATGAATTGCCCCACGTGTTGGCACATCCATCAGAGCGAGGCGTATTTGGCTCATCCCCAATCCAATCTCCATCAGTATCTTGCCATTGGTATCTGTCAAGTGGGAACTTGTCAACCTGAGTCGCCTCAGAGTCGTAAATACCCGGCCACGATTCGTCAGTATCGGGTGTTGAAACATCATCTACTGGGCGTATTGCTGTCCAAGAAGACTCGTGATAGTTATCTCCCCATCCGTCTCCATCTGTGTCATTCCACTGGGTAGGATTGTTTGGAAACGCATCTCCCAGTTGGTTGATGTGCCATTCTGTGATTGGTTGAACATCATGGTAGTAATTGTCTCCAAAGCCATCAGAATCTGAATCAGCCCATTGAGTATTGTCGGATGGGAATACATCTCCATCGTTGGAATAACCATCGCCGTCTCCGTCTGGGCAACCGTACCTATCCTGTGTACTTGTTCCGTACGTTGTAGGACACGCATCTCCTTGAGTTGCAGGAATTGGATTGTCCCCATATCCGTCATTGTCGGTATCGTTCCATTGAGTTCCATCGTCAGGGAATGCGTCACTTCTACCATCACCTTGGTCAGATGTATTCCACCCATCATTATCTGGGTCTAGGTCTGCGAACCAAAGATACAACCCTTCGTCATGTGTTCCGAAAGCCTGTGCAATTCTTGAGCCATCAGGAGACCAAGATACCCCATACGTACGGCCGCAATTATTCCCTTGAGTTCCTTGACAATTATTTGGCCGAGGCTGCTCTAGAGTATCTACTGCATTTCCAGTATCTACATCGAATACTCTCATCTTTCCGCCATCGGCCTCGTAATAGCTCCCACCATAAACGACTTGTTTGCTATCTGGTGAGAAGTCAGTAGTGAGACACGAGGTAGAATGTGACCAAGTTTTGTGATTAGCCCAGTTAGCAGTATTGAACAAGCGCAGTCTTGAGCCCCCTTGCCCTTGAGTATACCCTTCACAGACAGAAATGCGCTCCCCGTCTGGTGACCATGCAACATCATTCACACTTCCAGCAGGAGTGCCTATTGTGTATGTTGTAGCCCAAGAAGAAGTGTCGACAATGTATGCTTCACCATTACCTCCCGCAACAAGGTGAGTATCGCTTGGAGCGAATGCTACACTGTAGAAGCGGTCTTCACCAGCAGGGTTTGCGTTATTGATTACACTTCCATCTGATGTGTTGATAACTCTTACAACACCATTTGTCCCTCCGTTGCCAGAGCGACCTATTGCAATAGCCAGCATCGATCCATCATGTGAGAATGCTAAGTCTAGAGTTTCATCTCCTCCTCCAACATCCGATGAAATATCTCCATGTACGCTGGAAAGGTTACTCGACCAATACATTTTGACAACGTCTTGGGCATCAGATGCGGCTGCAATGTAAGTTCCATCTCCGGACCACGCTACCTGGGTTGCATCATCGGTAAATGCTTGTACAGAACTAACAACTATTCCAGAGGTAGCGTTTCTTATTCTAACATATCCGTTTTCATCAGCAGATACAACAAAATCTCCATCAGGGGAATGATCAACATCCCAATAATCGTAGTTTGAAGGAAGTGCAACATCCTTTGCGAAACTAGGGTTGCTGGAGGTCCATCCGTCGTTTACATCAGAGGTACCATCACCGTCTCGGTCGGGGCACCCGTCTTTATCAACAGTTGAGTTCCCAGGCGCGTAAGGGCAATCGTCAATCGAATCATCGACTCCATCATTATCAGAATCGGCTCCAGAAACAAGACCAAGTCCGAGCATTGAAAACATCAGAAATGACAGAGCAATCGCTCGGAATGAACTGGATGCCATGTCCTTCGGTAATGTTCCTGCCAAAAGGGTTTGTGGTGCAGTTGTGCGTTAGAAAATCAGCATAATAGGGGAATTGTTGAATTGCAGAGCGGCTTAGCGAGATTGTGTCCGATGATATTCCAAGAGTAAATATTGCGGTCAAAGACCGCATACTACTCCACCTCTTACAAGAGGACGAACAAGCGGACAGGTACGTCGTCAGTGCTTCTTTAACCCGCCCCGGAATAGCGGCAGCCTGTGCTCAACATCCTCCAAACGTCAGCCGCGCAATGCGTGAACTTCTACGCAATAAACAGGTTAGCGAACATTCTCGTACCATTAGAGGCGAAGACAGGAAACAAAAGACCTGGCAACTAACAAACATCGGACGCGATTTAGCAAAAAACAGATTGGAAGCGCTATCCACCCACAAAGTGCTAATTCGTGACGAACAAGGCACCCTTCTCGAAATAGAGTCAGGGGGGGCATCTGAAAGGCTACAGGCAGATATGTCGGTGCTCCAAATCCTTCTACACGCTCAACACGAAGGGGTGCTCACATTCGGAGACATTAGGTTTGGATTAGTCACCAAGAAATCAGACGAAAACGATCTACCTCCTCCTGGGCGTTTGAAACTTTTAGCGGGAGCACATGCCACATACCACACTTCTCCACCTAAAACCAGACCAGTCCACGGTAGAACAACATCTCGTGACGAACTAGACACATGGTTTGAGAATGATTCTCCGTGTATGGTAATACATGGCATAGCAGGAATTGGAAAGTCAACACTTGTTGCTGATTGGTTGAACAGCCGAATGGAAGAGGTACCCCATCTGTCAGTATGCTGGTACCCCTGCCAACCATGGGACAAACAGGTCGGTTTGGCAGTATCCTTGCTGCATCGATTTGGCGTTGATGACAAACACGACCCGTATCAGTTAATGGAAACACTACCGATGACACCGGGCGCAGAGTTTGATGTTGATTCTTGGCGAAGAAGACTGTTGGCGTATCTCACTGATGCAAAAGCCATTCGTGAAAGATTCGCAGGCGAAGCAGGCGGCCCCCCGCCATATTGGTTGATTATTCTAGATGATGTCCATCATGTGGCAGAAGAAGCAAGAGATCTACTAGGTGCTTTACTCGATATCTCAAAGAAATCACCACTCCGTTTGTTATTCATTTCCAGAACCACGTTGAATGTCTATGATAGAAGAGACGTCCATACTCGCGAAGTTGTTGAAGAGTTGCCACTAAAGGGATTAACCGTCGAAGAGATTTCTACTTGGGTTGAAAATATGGATGGCGCCCCACCAACGCCAGAAGAGGTTCACAAAATGACAGGCGGGCACCCGTTAGCCCTAGAGTTACTCGAAATCTATGGCCAGGCCACTCACGGAGATTGGTTAAAATTCTTGGATGAGGAAATCATTACTCAAATGCCGGACGCAGAACATGAATTACTCGCAACACTGGCTGTTGCTGACTCTCCAGTTCCATGGTCTAAATTGTCTTCAGCTACTGGGTGGGAGGGCAAACCTCCCGAGCGATTGTTGTCTTACGGCTTACTTCTAGAATTAGAAGATGGAATGTGGCTACACGAGGCTCTCAGAGAGAGGTTTCTGCGCGAAGTCGGCAAAAACTCTACAAAACGAAAGAAGAGTCTGAAATAATCAGAAATCATCAGCAGACATGTGCTGGTTTAGCCAATTCATCAGAGCAGGCTTAGGGACCATTCCGGCTTGGTTAGCAACCATTTTGCCATTATGGAATAAGAAAAGTGCAGGAATTCCTCTAACTCCTAATTTTGCAGCGTTCATTGAATCAGTGTCGGTGTTAACCTTCGCAATTGTGATTGGAGATTCAGCGGCAACTTGTTCCAATATCGGACCTAATGCTTTGCATGGACCGCACCATGGTGCCCAAAAATCTACTAGTACCCATTCATCTTGACTGATTGCTTGATTGAAATTAGCGTCGTCGACTGCTTTGACTTCTCCCATCTTCTCACCTATGGTTCGGTAAGAGGGCCCTCCTATGAGCCTTTGCTTGTACCCCAATACTCTTGGCCATCCCCCTCTTCGGCGTATTTAGGAGGATTTCGATGATTATCGCACCATCGGTACTAACTGCAGACCTTGCAGACTTAGGAAACGCTTGCAGTGAGGCTGTTGAAGCCGGATTGAACTGGCTCCACCTAGACGTAATGGATGGTAATTTTGTTCCAAACCTTACATTCGGACCCCCTGTTATCGCTAAACTCCGCAAGGCTTTGGGCGATACCCCAACCTTTGACGCCCATTTGATGATCACAAATGCAGAAGATTGTTTTCAACAATACATAGACGCAGGATGCAATCATATTTCGGTTCACGTAGAGGCAGTAACGCACCTACATCGGTGTGTTACTGCAATTCGAGAAGCAGGAGCTACTGCCGGGGTTACCCTTAATCCCGGAACTCCAATAGAAGCCGCTTTGGAAGTTCTAACGGAAATCGACCTAGTGTTGATAATGAGCGTAAATCCAGGCTTTGGAGGGCAATCATTCATTCCCACAGTCGAGGCCAAAATACGCAGACTGAAAGATGCCATTGATGCACAGGTTGCAGCAGGCGGAAGGCCGGTTCAGATTCAAATCGACGGGGGCGTAAAATCTCATAATATTGCAATGCTACGAGATTGGGGAGTCAGCAATTGCGTGGTTGGCTCAGGATTGTTTAATGATAATGCAAGTGTTAGCGATAACCTTGCTGTAATTCACAAAGCCTTAGAGTGATTGAATATGAAAATACTGCTGGTAACCCGGCTTTTTCCTTTGCCAGAGAATGTGGCAAGAGGGACATTTGTTTCCGATCATGTGGAACTTCTTTCTTCTCTAGGTCACGAAGTTCGAGTATTGAACATACTTCCACGCATGTTGAGGATAAACGAGGCACGCCGTTCAACAATGGAAGGGGTTGCAAAAGCACCCAGGTCCTTTCAACACGGTGAGTTTAATGTCGAAGTAAAACGCCATTTTGAATTTCCTGATTTCCCTTCATTAACAGCCTTTAGTGCGTCGAGAAGTAAAATAAAATGGGTTCCCGATTTAGTTATCTGCCATACATTGTGGCCTGCGGCCTACGCTGCAAAATCGATTGCTAAAAAGCACTCAGTACCCTGGTTTGCAGTCGTTCACGGCCACGACTTCGACGTTGCATTGAACGATCACCGCGGGCCTAGACTAGAGGCCCTTGCCCGTTCAGCAGACAGGTTAGTTGTGGTTTCAAATTCCCTTTCAAGGTTTGATTCAATTACAATCCCGTGTCATGTAAATGTCGATGAAGAGTGGCGTAAGCCTATGAAGAAATTTTCAGGACTATTTCGTAAATCCAAAATCGATATCCTCTTCCCTTCAGACCCTAGGAGGCCTGAGAAGAACCACATGTTGGCCCTAAGAGTTGGAGAGGAATTAGAAACTCGAGGTTGGAAAGTTGGTATTACGACTCTAAAGAAGCAACCACGTTCCATGGTCTGGGACAGGATGCTTGCGGCAGATGTATGCCTAATTACTTCTACAAGGGAATCTGGACCATTAGTTGCGAAAGAATCGATTACCTGTGGGTGCCCTGTAGTTGCAGTTGATGTTGGCGATATGAGCGAGTGGATGGACGTCTATGCTGCAGAAGTGAACGCATTAGCAGATGCTGTAGAAGACCGTTTAGAACACGGCCAAGACGTCACTCTTCCTCAGAACTGTACTTTTGAGAGCGTAAGAAATCAATGGAATTCTTTGCTGGAATCAATGTGAGTAGTCCGATTAGTGCCATGGGGCTGCCTACTGAAAGCAAGTAGCAAATTGCGACGCAGAAAAGAGCTAACCCGTCAGTCATTTTCTCGTCAACCTCGCAAAGAAGTTTGGAGAAAGATAGCATGAAAGAGCAGCCAATAAGGCTCGCCCAAGCAGCCCCCATCACTCCATATTCAGGGATTAGCATCCATCCTGAAATGGCTGCTGCAACTACAACTAATGAAATCAATATTGTAAATCTCCAGGGGTTGTGCCCTGCTTGAAGAGATACATACCAAGGTATTGACAGTAATGTCATCGCCCAACCGGCTAACAATATGTCGAATACTTCGACTGCTTGTGAGTAATCAGAATCAAAGAAACGAGGAATCGAGAGAGACACAATTACGTGTCCAGCTACAAGGCCGATTGGCAACAACACCAGCGTCCAATGGTGTGCGATTAACATCCGTTTCGAGAATAATTTCGGCTTATCCCTGGCTTCACCAAGGTATGGAAGCAGTGCAGATCTCATGGCTTGAGGTAGCATCAGGCCGGCAATCCAAGCGAGCTGTGCAACGTGATACAAACTAACATCATCATACGATGAAAGTCCGGCTAAAAGAAACTTTTCGAGCCTTGTTACATACGGTAAAATGCCCAAAGTTATTGCGAATGGAAGGGCTGCAATAAACAGAGATTTGTTCGAATTCCAGTCGGGTGGTAAATCGCTACCATCGTCTCTAGCAAACCTCTCACCAACGAGTAAAATTCCAATTAGAGAAATAAAAACGCCAATTGAAAATCCAAACGCATAAATCGTCGGAGATTCGTATCCTTTGATGAAGAAAACATAGTATAATCCAGTAGTTACAATTCTCTCAACAAGTTTCAATATCGATTCTATTCGGGCTTCTCCAAGAGCTCTCAACATACTACGATGTGGATATGACATGATATGTCCAAGAGCGACAACTCCGCAAGCCAATAGTAAGGCAATTGGAACATCATCCCAGATCATTGATGATGTAATTGCGCTAATCAGTATGAACGGTAAAGCAATCATTGTTTGTAATTTCAAAACTCTCCTTACCGCTTTCTTTGATGCACCCGGAACTCGAGGTACATCTCTTGCTAAGATTGTTGGAAGACCAGCATCGATTAGGATATACATTGTCGCAAAGGCATCAAGGATAACGACCAGAAGTCCATAATCTGACTGAAGTAGAGCCTTTGCCAGTATTACTTGGCCGATTAGACCGAAGATGATTGCCAGGCCGTCGGAAGACGCTAGCCACACGGTATCGCGCGCTAATTTCGGCCTCCGCATGATTGGGCCAGTAGGACAATGGTTCAAAGCAAAACCTATCATATTGTAAGAATTAAATCCAACGAATTACTTCTAGACTATTATTTCGTCTATTTTGGAAGTGATTTTGGATGTGAAGTATAACTCTCCGTTTCTAGAAGCATGCGCTAAGTCGCTAAAGTAGTCATCTGGCCAATCGTCCTCCCACATCAAATCAACTACAGTTATTCTTGAATCTTCTGAATATTGAGACATGCTTTGGTTATAGTAATCCCATTTCCCATCTTCTAGCCTATCGAGTAGTACGGGATTATATGGTATCCCAACTAACATGACCTCAATATTGTTACTAACTAACTTCTCGATGATAAAATCTAATGCATCGTGATTTATGTTTCTTACACCTTCAGGATTATGGTAAGGGTTTTCGATACTCTTGTTGAGATATGGCCCGTAGTATTTCTCCAATGGCATGCTGTATGGGTTTCCGTTTGAATTAATTATCGTGCCAGTTGCTTTGACATGCGCCAAAACATTAGGTAGTTGAAACGGATATCTGATGTAATTATCGTAATCTTGACTACTGGTCAGAGGAACACATCTGACATGGCCGTTACGACCACAATCATATGGCAGTTCAGTGTTGTTGAATTCATATTCTATTGTGCTCTCAAAGGATTCTTGCCCATAATCTGCCCAGTGGCCCTTTTGTTCCATATATTTTAAAGGCAATTTATCAGCATCAGCATCAGATATGTATTCAAGCCAATCAGGTTCTGTCAAGAACGGTTTCATAGAAATTAAATGAGACATAAAATCTATGGTTCGGTTGTAATGCCAGACGCTATCGTCTAGTTTAGAGAAAGAGCTGGGGCCCATTTCAATTATGACTAATGCGGGATTAGAATCTATCAAATAGTCAATTTCAATCATCCGAATATAGGGGAGATCCATCCCATATGCTAGATTGAAAAAGTCCGCTCCTGAACTACTATTTTCGGCAATTGAAATCCCATCAAAAATTTCACGCATTCTAGATGTTCCTATGGCGATTACAGGAAAATCACTTTCTTCTGAAATATATTCATATCCATCGTATGTGAATGAATAACGACCCAGTTGGTTTATTGTTCCATCATACAACCGCGGCTTTATAATCTGTTCATCAATTATCTGCGAGCACAATAATATGACAATAATACAAGTTATTGTAGATAATGCAAGTTCTTTGTTTTCACCCATAATATTGCCCCTTTCAAAATCTAAAGTAAATGAAATCAGCAGTTTCAGCAGGGCGGAGATAGAATGTGAGTGAAAGCATCACTCCACAAATAGTTCCCCAAATAATCGGATGTCTTCGGGTAAGCCACATTTTACCACCTCCTAATTTCCCACTTGTGCCATGAAGTAGGATGAATAAAACAACTATCATGGCAGTCAATAATTTTATTTCAGGAAGGCAATTAAGCATCTCTTCGAAATCGAAATGCCCACCATAGCCAAAGAATGTCTTCATCGAAGGAATCAAAATTGATTTATCTTCAACTCTGAATATCATCCAGGCGAAGAATACGAAAACTTGGGTTATAAACCATGAAATCACTATGCCTAGTCTTCCAGTAATGTTGAAAAACGAGTCAATGAAAGAAATGTCTTTTCCAAATCGGTGAACAATTAGCAGTAACCCATGGACTAGCCCCCACAGGACGAAATTCCAAGATGCACCGTGCCATAATCCTCCAAGTAACATTGTCATCAAAAGGGCGAATATCATTCGGTTCGCACCATTTCTAGAACCCCCTAGTGGAATGTAGAGGTAGTCTCTAAGCCATGTTGAAAGTGAAATATGCCATCTACGCCAGAAATCTTGAGGAGAAGTTGCAGCGTATGGAGTCTTGAAATTCTCAGGTAATTTAACTCCCAAAAGATACGCCGAACCGATTGCAATGTCTGTATAAGCTGAAAAATCACAATAAATCTGGATTCCAAAACACAGCGCCCCCCACCATATTAATCCAATATTAGCTAAGTGTTCACCCTCCAAAAAAATAGAATTTGCGTGCACAGCTACATTATCTGCAATAAGCAATTTTTTTACAATTCCATAGATAATCAGTGTTAAACCTAGCCTAAATTTCGCCGAATCTATACTCAATGGTCTCTCAATTTCTTTTCTGAAATGGTCTGCTCTAACAATTGGTCCGGCAACAAGTTGTGGGAAGAATGCGGCATAACATGCAAAATCAAGAAAAGAATCGTAAGATTTCATTTTCTTACGATAAATATCTATGGTGTAAGACATTGTTTGGAATGTGTAAAAAGAGATGCCAACCGGCAGCAGCAATCCATAAGTGTCTAGTTCTACAGTATCCGTAAATTTTAGAGATATTAGATTAAAAGAGTCTAAAATGAAATCTAGATACTTGAAGATACCCAATATTCCAAGATTTGTGATCAAACTAGTCCTAAGCCATCTCTTACGAACAAAGTCATCCTCAGAAGCATCTATTTTTGAACCCGCAGTCCAATCTAAACAAGTTGAGATCATTAGTAGAATTATGTGCCACCCCGATGCAAGCCAGAAAAATAGATAGCTCATTATTAGCAACATGGAGATTTGATATCTTCGAACTCCTAAAGTGGTCCACATTGTTAAAATAAACACAGCGGGTAAGAAGAATAGGTAGTAATCAATGGTTACAAAATCCAAAAACCTCACCTAAATAAATCCTCATCACAATATGGGAATGGAATAAATTATTATCTCGTAAATTTATCATGGTTATTTGTGTTGTTGAAGTTTCTTTTTGCTTAGTCTCATAAGCACATGTTCAAGAAGTACCGGCCGGTCGTTTGTACATGGTGACATGTGAGTGGTTGGAAGAAGAGATCCGAGGGGTCATTCCAGATTGTACCGTTGAGGCAGTTGATTTGAACGGCACTCAAGACCATTTTCACATTAGGATTATTGCAGAATCTTTCGACGGAATGAGACCACTGCAACGCCAAAAATTGATTTTAAATCATTTCAAGGAGTATATCCCAAGGCCAATACATGCAATTGATCTCAAGTGCATGACACCTGCACAAGCTGAAACTGCAGGAGACACAGTATTCCATCCACACGCTGGAGGAACAGGAATCCACATAAAGAGGATTCAGAAACACCAAAACAAGGAGTGACTAAAATGAACTGGACACCAGAAGAACTGCAAGCAATCGTAGACGAGCACGCACTCGTACTATTCATGAAAGGAGAACCTGGAGAACCACAGTGTGGATTCTCTAATCGTGCTGCACAAGTGCTACAGTCAATGGGTGAGCCATTTGCTTCTGTAAACATTCTAAGCGACCCTCGTGCAATACCTTCAGTATGCGCTTGGTCTGACTTCCCTACCATGCCACAGATTTTCGTACAAGGTGAACTAATCGGCGGATCCGACATTGCTCTAGAGATGCTAAATGATGGCTCACTACGTGAAATGTTTGATGCTGGACGTCAAGCCTGATTATCAGTTCGAGTCCGCTCAACGTTAAGTTCGACGTCAGTTGGATTACTGCCATCGTAATCAGTTGTCCCTTTAGTAGTCAATATCCACATTTCATCAGTGAATTCTACCGATAACTGAATTTGGTCCGAATCACTGTCTACAAGGTCGATTATAGGCCTCTCATCACTTAATGAGAATACTGTTATTGTCTGAAATTCATTGGTGTCATCGGATTCAATTTCCCAATTTGTTGTAGGTCGTAGTATTTCATAACCATCAATAGTCCAACCCCTGAAAGGTTCATCACTTCCATTCCAGATATTTTGATTTAGAATTTGATTGGAAACAATTTCAGCATAGCCAATTCTTTCATCACCTTCCATAATGTCCAATCCTTCTTCACTACCGATTAAAGATAAATCATGAGACAAGTGCCAATTTAATTCAAAGTCATGCACTGAATTATCCTCTGCGTGATCAATTACAACCAATGTATGGTTCCCTATTGCTAAAACGGTACGGCCAATCCAAACATCATTTAGGGAATGTGCTGAAAATGATAGGTGATAAGGGAGATTGCTGCCGATAGTTTCGCTAATAGTGCCAAAGGTTCCACCTTCGATTTGGTCTAAATTGTCAACTACAAGTGTATTATGTGCAGAGGTACCGTGAAAGTAATCTCGTATCGAAGAATCTTCGTACGAATAGAGGCCTGAATCAATAATGATTTCTCGTCCTGCCCACCAAGTTAGCGTCAGGGCATCCAAATCCGAGTGATCGGTCCTGTAATCTCCAACATCGAATAATAGATGTGAAGTATTAGCGCTACTGCTATTCCAGGAAGACCTCCAAGTAGTCTGACCTGCAGATGGGAAGTAACTTTCCAAGAGAGACGGTTGAGTGCCTCTCTTTCCTTCGGATATGGCCCATTCTAGTTCGGGATAGTCGTTCTCAAAATCCCCCCACTTTTGAGATTTAAGATTTGTTCCAGGGATTGCTGCTCCTAGTAAAGGGATTTTCCCATCAGGGTATACTGAGCGTAAAGCATAATCTACCATTAACGGTAACCTCTGTTCCATAATTGAAGGAATGAGGACAGAGTTTTCTTTGCCCCAATTGTAAATATCCCCTACCTTATTTAGTATGTACAAGTGGTAGTAAGGAGTATTTTCAATCATGACTCCATCACTTCCAATTATGGTTTCCATCATATATTGTAAACGTTCAATAGTCAGCAGAAATCGTCCGTGGCGGTCATTCAAGTTCTTTTCATTAGTAACAGCAATCCATAGCGCAGCGGCTTGTGTGTAGCCATGATTACTATTTTTTTGGAAATTACTTTCTTCAACTAAATAAGAAGTAGTTTGTTCAATTAAATCATCAATCATTCCTATCTCATCATTGGATATTGAAAGTTCATGTGCTAACTTCCATTTTACATTTATCAAAACCATTAATCTGAATGCAGCCCCGTGCTTGTCAGCTACGGTCTCATAGATATATTCACTTTCATCAGCGGCTTCAGCGAACGACTCGATTACATCGATTAAGTAGTCTCTGTATTCGACATCTCCTGTAGTTTGCCAGGCATATAATAAGTGTCTAAGGGGCCTTAGACTGTAATAAATGAATATCCAATAGTTCTCATCGTATGGATTCTCGTCCCAATCTGGAAACTCTCCATCAAAACAAGTTTCTTCAAATCTTTGGATCGCCCAGCAATTCTCTAACATTCTGTCAGCGATATCTATTGAGCCAGTGTCAAGAAACTTATACATTATTTCTAAACCAAGATTATGATTTGGTTGTGCTAATTCAGATATTGTTTTCATCGAATAACCCTTAGATCTAGCAGCAGTTACTAGCTCAATTATATCTGATGGTTCAGTTGTATGATAGGGGTTATCCCGGCTGTCAAGCCGATGCCCGTATGTTACTATAACATCAATTCTGTCAAGTTCTGAAATTAACTGGGCAGTACTATTGTATTCTCTATCTGTAGAATATCCCTTTACTACTTTTTCATCAAATCTCTGATTAATCCCAAGATCATCATTCCCACTCCAGCGGTCAGTTGCACGAACAACGCGAAAATATTTTAACAATTCCTCATCGATTTCGCTAGTTCTATGGCCATGAGGATAAGCAAATGCAGTAGGGTAAATCCCTTGTGCATTAAACCTCTCAATTTCAGGATAGATTTCAATCTCAAAATATGATGAACTGTTGCCTCCCTCTTCTAAAAAGTCAGTAACACTTGAGTGGTTAGATCCATGAACTCCAATTTCATGGCCATCAGTTTGAAATTGCTTCAACCACCCCCACTCAGTTTCATTCAAGCCTGATGTTCTATCTATGAACATAGTAAGAGTGAGGTCGTGTTCTAGGAATAAATCACGATTGTTCCACCATGACTGCAAGTGTTTTCGGTCATCAAGTGTAATAACCAAGAATTTTTGATGTTCACAATTACTTTCTTCGAAAAGCATGCATTCATCGATTATCATTTCATCATCAATACTTATCATAGTCTGAAAAGATAATGCTAGTAGAATTATGATGATGAAGATAGGGAAAGCGTATTTCGAAACTCTCCTCTTCATATGCTAAACTCAGAGCCATCAATCATAATCTTGATGGCATAAACCCATTAATCCTAACATTAGTAATATCAATATGGCAATTATGAGAGTTTTTTCATTAGCTCCTCGAGAATGTTTTCTTTGCGAGCTTTAATCCAAGGGGCTACATTCTTAGTCTCAAAATCTTCTTTCATTCTATCAACGCCGGCTCCACTTACATTCAGTAGAATAATATCATCACGTTTAATTTTACCATGTTCTTTTGCTTTTATTAACGAAGCAAGTGCTACTGCAGCCGGAGACATAATGTCAATTCCTTCGATTTGTTCGAAAACAGCTTTAGCCTCTAGGGCTTCTTCCTTAGTCACAACAGCCGTATCTCCATCTGTTGCTTTCAAAATATCGAAAACTCCGCCTGTTATTTGGTAAGACGGTGATTCATTTAACAGATAATCCGAATAAACCGATTTTCGCTCACTTGGCAAATCATCATCTGTAATGTAGTTTCTACCATCTTGCCAAGCGTTGTGTATTGGTGAATGTCCAAGGTTTTGAGAAAGGAAGATTTTGGTATAATTTCCATCATATTCTCCAGAATCCCTTACACGCTTCATCATTTCAAATACTCCGATAGGTCCAGGGCCTCCACTAACTCCTTGGAAGTAGTAATCAGGCATAGTGCCGATTTCATTGTAAGATTCGAGGATTAGAGTGCCTATGCCGTCTCGCCTTGCTATGTTATGAGCGCCTCCTTCTAATTGCCAACCTGGCAATTCTTTAGCAATCAGCTTGGATATTTCTTTTGCATCTTGATAAGTCCCGTCTTCAATGACAATTAATTTTACACTGCTGGAATCAATTTCTTTACGTAACCATACTCTGTGAGATTGAGCTTCAGATATTATCACGATAAGAGGGAACCCTTCTAATGCACAAAAATGAGTAAAAGCCCTGGCTGTATTTCCTGCTGATGCGCATATCACCCCAGCACAATTATGATCTCTGAGCCGTTGAAGTGTCGGTACTGCTTCCATATCTTTGAATGTACCAGTAGGGCATAGTCCATCTTTTTCTGGCCAATATCCATGAAACGCAACCCATAGATTTTCTAGGCCCAGTTTCAGTCCTAATTCAGTAGCTTTGTAAGTGCGAGTTCCTGCTGATTGAGAACTAATTTTCTCTGTAGGTAACCAATTTGAAAACTTCCAGACGCCACTTTCATCATTTACGATATAGGCAGGGTTGTATTCTGCCCTCAGCAAGGACTTACCAGTATGTTTCAACGTATAGTTATCTTCAATGTACTCCAATGTGTCTAAACACTGTAACTTGTATTTGCTCATTTAATCACCTAAGGGTCTTCCTACTGCAAATGTCTTCCATCCAATCGCCTCTAAATTGTCTAGATCTAGAACACGCCTGCCATCATATATTAGTGGCATATTCATTTTTTGTAGAAGTCCTTTCCAATCAATTTCCATACACTCTTTATGGGCGGTGATTAGTATTGCCATATCGAAGTTTTCTGCTGAATTAATATCAGTCAACACTTCGACATCTGATGGGAAATCACTACTCTGAAGATGTGGATCCCATGCTGATATTGAAAGTCCCTTTTTCAATAATGAATCTGCTAATGGAGATGCTGGAGTCTCCCTGGGGTCGCCAACTTGAGGTTTGTAAGACCACCCTAGGAAAAGCACCTTCCCACTTTGTGCAGGTACTCCTTGCTTGTACAGAATCTCATTAATCACATTCGACACATGTATCGGCATAGTATGATTTACTGCTCTAGCGGCTGTAATCAACTCTGCAGGAACGCCAATCTCATGCGCTCTCTGAATCATGTAGTATGGGTCAACTGGGATGCAATGTCCCCCTACGCCAACTCCCGGGGTGTAACGGTGAAAATTCCATTTGGTTGATGCAGCATTTAGGACATCTTCTACATCGATGTCCAAATTAGGAAATATCCTTGCTAATTCATTAACTAACCCAATATTGATATCTCGTTGAACATTTTCTATTACTTTAGCTGCTTCAGCAACAGCAATTTTACCCACGTATCTTACATCATTTGAGGTAAGCCTAGAGTATAGTTCGACCAAATTTTGTCCGATCAAGGGGTTAGAACAGCCAATAACTCTGGCGACCTGTCGCACTCCATGGTTAGAATCGCCAGGGTTGAATCTCTCTGGGCAATATGCAATTTCTACATCTTTTCCAATTTCAAGTCCTAATTTTTCGATTTCAGGTAACCATATCTCTTCAGTTACTCCAGGATAAACTGTCGATTCCAGGACCACAATTTTTCTCGAATTTTTTGTTATAGATTTGAAAATTGAAATTCCAGAATCTCTAACATATGAGAGGTCCGGTTTCAGGTCAGAAGTTACGGGAGTTGGCACAGTTACAAGGATAACATCGCTTTGCTCAACTGCATCATTTACAGACGAAGTTATATTCCATCTTGAATTTGAAATGTCTGGAATAATATCGTCAACATCAGGGTCGCCAGTCGGATTTTCACCATTCCTTATCATGCGTAATGTCCTTTCTGAGATGTCCACTCCCCATACATTGAATCCTGACTCATAAAAGCCAATTGCAGTAGGTAGACCAACATATCCTAATCCCACTACGGCGACCGATAATTCGTGGGACACTATTTTTTTAGAAAATGCCTCATTCCACTCCATGTTTGTTGCGGGCCGGCTCATCTTTTCAATACTGTCGTTAAATCAGAACATTAACCTAAATCATTATTCATGTAATAATTGCTAGGATATTATCATGTATCTAGTACACTCGCATTGAAACGAGGGGATTTGGATGGGTGACTCGTCAGGAGACTTAATTCCAGAAGTCTTACGTAACCCTTCTGACCCACCTACAATTTTTGGAACCATAAACTCAGTTCGCAGAAGTGGGCCGATGCTGAGGTCAATTATGCACAGGGATCTGAGATTGCGCTACCATTCCTCGATTTTGGGTTATCTGTGGACACTGATAGAGCCTCTAATGCTTGCAGGAGCGTATTACACAGTTTTCATTATCATCAGAGGTTATGCCGAAGAGCGATATCCACTATGGGTGTTATCGGGTATATTGATTTGGTCGATGTTTACTAAGACGACGCGCTTTGGAGTTAATGCACTAGTCAAAAATGCAAGTCTAATACAACAAGTTTATTTTTCAAGAGCGGTATTATTTGTAGCGAATTGCTTGACAAATTATTTGATAACGATCATGAGCATGCTTGTGCTAATACCTTTCATAATTCTCTATGATATTACTCCTAATTGGAGACTAATATACGTATTCATCGGACTCTTCTTGTCCGGAGTATTGGCTTTAGGGTTAGGTTTTTTATTATCTTCTCTCAACGTCAGATATAGGGATGTAGACCACCTTATTGGTTTCATGATTAGAGTAGGGTTTTTCTTGTCTCCAATTATGTACACTATGGATTTCATACCTCAGAAACACCATTGGTGGTATTTAATTGTGAATCCTATGGCGGCAAATATCTCAATTGTGAGGTCAGGGATTCAAGGAGAGGGGTTACTAATTTCAACACAGTCACTAATGATATCAATTTGCATTACACTGGTAATATTCATTTACGGTTTGTATGTGTTTTCTAAGCAACAGTCTAGGGTGGTGAAAATGCTATGAGGCGCGTATCTATCTCAGTTTCAGGCGTTAGTCTCATTTTCCCAAAGCAGACATTTGGGTTATCGTCATTGTTTAAAAAAGTCGTAACAATTTTTTCTAAGAAAAGCAAATCAGAGGATTTTGAAGCGCTTAAAGGAATAGATTTCGAAGTACTCGAAGGAGAAGTAGTAGGCATTATTGGTCGAAATGGTGCAGGAAAAAGTACTCTGTTGCGAATTATGGCAGGAATATACCCTCCCGAAACAGGAGCAGTCAGGGTAAGGGGGAAGATTTCGCTTCTTGCTAGCGTTGGAGTGGGCTTCAATAAGGAACTTACAGGAAGAGAAAATGTTCACTTATATGGGTCGATTATAGGGATTCCAAGAGAGCTGATTAACGAAAAAATGAATGAAATAATAATGTTCTCACAATTAGAAGATTTTATTGATTCCCCAATCAAAACATACTCTTCTGGAATGCGAGCAAGATTAGGATTTTCAGTCGCCGCCAATTTAGACACCGATATTCTGTTGATAGACGAGGTCTTCGGAGTGGGGGATACTTCATTTAGAGAACGCTCTAAAACAAAGATTTTCCAGATGGTGAAAGAAGCAAACCGAACTGTAGTGATAGTTACTCACAACTCTGGAATACTAACTCAACTTTGTGATAGAGTATTGATCATAGACAATGGAGAAGTAGTCGATTCTGGATTACCAGAAGATATGATTGAAAGTTATGAAAAAATAGTTGCCGACGGTAAAGGACCATCACGCAAAGCCAACAGTGTCAATTCAGTAATAGGCGCCGCCTCTATTCAAAGAGCAAACCGCATGATTCAGCGAGGTCAATTTAATGAGGCGAAAGTATTACTCGATGCAAATCTATCTAAGAGTTCGACCAAACATTCAGCAAGATATCTTTTAGGTATATTATATCATACTCAAGGAGATTCACTAACGGCCTGTAAGCAATGGCATCATCTTGATTTGTCAAAAATGGATATCGATTCTAAACTTAGAATGATTGGACAAGTTGCAAAATCAAATGGTGATCTGGATTTAGCATACAAAGCGGCTTACCATTCTCTATTGATGAATACTGATAAATCTTGGTCATGGCAAGTTCTTGAAGCCTGCGCAAGAGACATTGATTATCAAGAAATCATACATGACCTGCCTACAGAATTACCTGGAATATTCATTAAGAATCGGAAAAAGTCAGTTACAATTGCTAAATTATGTTTTAATTTAAGTAATTTCAAGTCAGCAGCATTACTTTGTCACGCAATAAACACAGCACAACCGTCCACCCAATTGATAGATTTGGAGGGAAGGTCTTGGCACCGATTGAAAAATCACGAGCAGGCTCTTAATTGTTGGAAACAACTTTTAGATGGCGGAAATGACGTTGAGAAGAACCTAGACCGGGCAGCTAGGTCTTCATTTAATTCAGGTTTATATTCACAATCTTATCAAATGTCTTTGCAATTACATTCAATGCGCAAAGCAGAAAATGAGAATTTAATTCTTGCAGCGCGCTCCGTAAGTCGCTCTAATAATTCAGCAGACCACTCCGAATTGGTGAAAATAATTTCTGAGTCAGATATTAAGAGCCGTAATGCTGTATTGAATCTTATCAAAGCCAATATGGAGTTGCAAGAATGGGACACCTGCCTGGCAATGTTAGAAGAGGCACTTGAACTGCACCCTGACGATACCGATTTCAATGTTTTACTTGGCCGAATCCTGCTGAGAACCGGGCACCCTAGGGAAGGTCTGATAAATCTCGAAAGAGCATTAGAGATGGACCCTACGCGACAAGATATCCTCATTTTTATTGCAAGATGCCATACTAAGATCGGAGATAGAGGTAGTGCCATCGCAGCACTAGAAAAAATATTGGAAACGAATCCCAAAAATATGAATGCTTTACCACTTTTAGCAAACACCCTGGCTTCAGTTGAAGATTGGAGAAAAAGTCTCGAAATCTGGACCAGGATTCAAGTAATTGAGCCTCAAAGGTCAGATATACCATTCAAAATTGCTAATTGTCATATAAAATTGAATCAACTAATCAAGGCAGAGGAAATTTTGCGTAGTGGCATGAGAGGGGATAGTGATAATGTCACCGGTTTGACCCTCCTTAGACAAGTTTATTGGAAACAATCTAGGCATGAAGACGCATTAGAAATATTCAAACGACTTTTGTCAAATGAACCTTCAAGAATCGATCTATGGAGCAATGTTATTTCCCTATCCGTCCGTCTCTCAAATATTACAGACTCAGAGAAATATCTAGAAAAGGCAGAAAAGCATTTTTCAGGTAGCATAGTTGGAAGTTTGCAACTTTCATTGTTATTCAATTCTTTACATCTAGAATCGAAAACTAAGGAATATTTGGGCGAATTTATTAATGCAGCAAAAAATGACGCTGGGGCATTATTAGATGCTGCAAACCGGTTTTATGATGCAGACCGCGCAGATATCGCATTTGTTCTTGCAGAGGCTGTTAGTGCATGTGATTCCAAATCACGTAAGGCCGGGTTAATAATGGTAAAAATCTTCAATTTGTTGCATCTATCTGGATTGAATGAAACCAATCTGTTAGAACAGTTTGAGTCCGATGAACCACTTTCGTTAACAGAATTGGCAGTAACCAATTTATTGTCAAATTGCAGCACCAAGAAATACGATGCCCCGGCTCTTGAGTCTGTATCTTTCGTAGTAAATTCAATTGGAATTGGTGGCGCCGAACGACAGGTTCTAAATACGATAAAAGGATTTGAGAAACACCTGTCGCCAGTTCCTAAAATGTCGTTATATTGCACTAAATGGGATGACTTAGACGATAATGAATCTTACAGGAAATTCATTGATGAATCCCAAATCTCATTATACACAATTGTACCAAATTCGGATGTATTCGCCAATGCGGAGCTTGAACTTACGGAATTATATGGGGAATCAACAATTAATGCAATTCCAATTAATGCTCGTAAGGAAATAATTGGACTTTATGCTCAGTTTAAGAAGAACAAACCATCAATAGTTCACGCTTTCCATGATAGATTGAATGTGAATGCAGGTATTGCGGCAGTACTTGCAGGAGTGCCAAGAATAGTAGTATCTACACGTTCTGTATCAAAGCATGATCAAAAGGGGATTAATCCTTTCAAACGCCCAATTTGGTATAGAGCGGCTTATCAACAACTTCTGAGGCATTCAAGTATACAAATGTACCATGTTAGCCGAGCGGCTTCAGAATCTTATGACTCATGGCTTGGTTTAGAAGAACGACAAAAAATAGTTTTGTATAATTCAACTGATTATGATTTGATGACAACATCCTCTTCAAATCAGGAGTTCAATTTAGAAAGGAGGGGGAAGCATATTCCAGAGAATGCATTTGTTGTTGGAGGTATAATGAGATTTTCTTCCGAAAAACGTCCTCTTCTTTTCATAGAAGTGGCATCTAAGGTCATTGAAAAACACCCGTTGGTTCATTTCATTATGTTGGGGAACGGTCCTTTGTTTGACCAGGCTAAACGCCTCGTTAGAAAATTAGACATTGAATCAAATATTCATTTCATTGGACGTTCTCACCAGGTATACCTTTGGTTACAAAAAATGGATTTGGTGCTATTGACTTCACAATTCGAAGGCTTACCGAATGTTTTAATCGAAGCACAAGGCTTTGGTAAGCCTGTAATTTCGACTGATGCAGGCGGTGCCAAAGAAACTTTTATTGAAGCGAAGACAGGATATTTATCCAGTAAAGACGATGCAGAATCTATCTCAAAATTAATTGTGAAGGTAATGGGTGACCAGGACTGGATTAAATCTGCAATTAAAAAATCGAAAGCAAACGCTAGAGACAAGTTTTCAATCGAATCTGCAGCAAGTAATTTCGTTAATTTATATTCCTCAATTGAAAGTTCATCCAGCAATCTAAATACAGAATATCAACCAATTACTATTCCTGAGGGCGTCGAAAATCCGATATTTGTTTATGCTGATGATAGAAACGGAAAGGCTGGTTTACTGAGTGCGGCAATTCGAAGAAGAGGCCGTTTCAGCTTAATGATTAGGGACGCTAATGACATACCACCCGGGATGAAATGCGATGTTTACTTTTTCATAGACCACTTAACATTCAGGGACCGAGACAAGATAAAAGCTAAAGGATTTTATGAAAACGAAAACATTAATCTTATTCCCTCATTAAATGAACTACTGGTGTACGATGATAAAGGCGCACAACAATTAGAATATGGCAAATATATGCCGCCTGCGATATATACAACCGATATTGACGAAGCTAGAGAATTCTTGAAATCTACTGAGTATCCATTCATATCTAAAGCAATCGAAGGAGCACATTCTAGTAACGTCAGACTGGTTAGAGATAAGCAGCAGGCTATGAACGAGTTAGAAGATATCTTTTCCCATGAAGGCCGTGCTAGACACGACAAACACAACCCTGGATTAACCCAGCAAGGATATGTGCTCTGGCAGAAGTTCTTACCGGACAACCCTAATGATTGGAGAATCATAATGCTAGCAGGTAAGCATGCGATGATAATTCATCGTCAAAATCAACCAGATCTTCCTTTCGCATCTGGTAGCGGTCTAAGAAAACCCGAAAATGAATTAAATGAACAGATATTAAATATGCTCAATTGGGCGAAATCAATTACAGAAGAACATAACCTAATTGTTTTTGCAGGAGATGCGATATTGGATGAGGATGGTGGTTTCATTCTAGTCGAAACTTCTACGACATGGCCCACAATCATGCATGAAGAAAATATCGTCTTCACTTACAAAGATGGATCTTGGCAAGAATCAAAATATGATGGTAAAATGATATTTGATTTGAAAGCAGATTTATTGGTAGAAAACAAATTCAAGGTGTAAACATGTCATATCTAGATAAATTTAGAGAATCCTTTGAGGGAAAAACAGTTCTAATTACTGGGGGAGCCGGATTCATAGGGTCAAATCTCGCCTATGCTCTCCACTCAATTGGTGCAAATGTCAGAATTATCGATAACCTAATTACAGGTAGAATGAGTAATATTGAGGATTTGATCAAGCAAGGCGTGGAATTTATTGAAGCAGATATTAGAGATTTCGAGGCTTGTTTAACAGCCATGGATGGCGTAGATTATGTTACCCACCAAGCAGCATTAGGGAGCGTACCTCGCTCGATAGTTGAACCACTAGTCACTCATGACCACAACGTCAACGGAACATTAAATGTCATGCAAGCAGCACACGTTAAGGGGGTAAACCGTGTAGTGTTTGCGAGTTCTTCTTCAGTTTATGGTGATGAGGCTAGCTTACCTAAAATCGAATATTTGACCGGCCGCTTACTCTCTCCCTATGCTGCTACCAAATCAATATGTGAGGTTTATGGTAATGTCATGAATGCAACATATGGCCTTGATATCGTTGGCCTTAGATACTTCAATATTTACGGCCCTCGGCAAGATCCTAATGGCCAGTATGCGGCAGTGATTCCTAAATTCATATCTCTATTATTGGATAATAAGTCTCCCATAATATTTGGTGACGGCGAACAGTCAAGGGATTTTACCTATATCGATAATGCAATAAATGCAAATCTGGCGGCAATGTCGAGAACAGAAAATTTTGGATTCGAAGTATTCAATGTTGCTTGTGGTGATAGATTTACGATTAATCAACTATTCACTAAATTGAGAGATTCAGTATCTCAATACAATCCAAGCGCTATGGAAATAAATGTCAGGCACCAAGAGCCTCGTGCCGGAGATATTCTTCATTCTCATGCCAATATCGATAAAGCCGTTGAACAATTAAATTATTCAGTCATAGTTGAACCCGATGAAGGCATAAAGAAAACAGTTGATTGGTTTATGAATCATCAATCATCTCTAACATAAACTTAGCAGAATCTTCTGCACCATTGCTCAGCGATGTTTCTGCACATTTAGCTCTTAATCGTGATCTGAATTCAGGGTCAAGCATATTTTCAATACTTCCTTCTAAGTCTGCTAAGTTGGGTTCCTCTAATACTAGCATAGATCCATTTTTGCCTGCTACATTAGCCCTAGCCAACTGGTCATCCATTCCAGTGTTAGTATTAGGGATGCATATTGCCGGTAGCGCATGGTAAATTGTTTCATGATATGAGTTGTATCCGCCTGCGATAATTGCGAAATCGAATCCATTGAAATAAACGGAATTAGGATAATCTCTCAGGATTTGAACTCTTGGACCTGAAATCTCTACTGGTTTACCTATAATCGACTCCCCAATAACAACATGTACATTCTTTACTTTCTGTAATATTTGTATGCATTGATTTATTATCGTTCCAATTTGGTTAATATTACCTGCCCCTAACTGAATATAAACAACGGTCAAGTGGGGCGATATTCCTAATCTTGAGCGTGAGATTTCTCGACTAAACAATTCATTTCTTTCTAACAGTATTATTGGATTACATTGAACAATATCTAAGTCCGAAGGCAATTCATCTGATACTGATAAATTAACACTATCTTGAGGCCTAATTATGTGGTCGAAGTGTTCAAGACTGTCTCTGGGAATGTTAGTTGCGCCTTTTTTCATAGTTCCGCGCTTTAACCATATTCTTTTGATATAATTTCTGCCATTGATAGAATTCAACATGCCCCTGTAGGGAAACGCCCCGTCAAATACGAACATCATAGGACTATGCGCTGAGAAAACAGTCGAGAGAGTTTCTTCGGTAAGTGCATTCCATCCAGCAGCATCTAAGTCTTCAAATTCTTTCCTTCCTGGTATTCTGTAGGAGATAATGTCTTCTGATTTACAAAGATGTAGGGTAGACATTGTCGTAAAAAAAACAATTTCAACTTCAGGATCAATCTTCTTTATCGCTCTAGAGACACTCAACAATCTAGTGAAATGTCCGAACCCAACCCCATTCGTTGGAAACATTACTATTGATTTACGGCGCTTTCTGTCAAGTGATTGTGATTCTATTTGTTTATATTTTTTCTTTCCTAGCCGAATTAGTGCATAGTCGATCATCTTCCATGGTAATATGAAAGGTAACAGAATTATTCGCGGTGGAAATTTAATCGCGTTAACAATTTCGACACCCAATTTAAAGGCCAGAGAATTTCGAACTCTGTTGAGCTCTCGATAGTGGCGGTTTTCTCTTAGGAGCAACTTTTCAATCGAAACACTATCCAACTCTTCTTCAGTATCTCGCACCAAGGGTTCCCTCCATTTGTCCGCTAACAATAGCAAGTGTAAAACTATTCATTGTTATTATGATTCAGAATTATTCATGACATATGATTTATTAGAGCACAATAGGCGAGATATCTGAGTTGATGCTGTTTCATCTCGAACGGTTCGAATCAATACCTTTTCAAAATTAATCCTGAGGTAATTGAATGAAAGTGATATGGCTATCCTCTCGCTTTCTTGGAGGAGATCTGAGTTCAACAACTCAGATTCAACTAGCAAATGGATTAGTTGAGAAAGGGCATAGTGTTGACTTTTATTCTCCAGGGAAATCAGTAGGGAACAAGTTCACCCATCATCTAATCGAGAGAAGTAAGATCCGTGGGTTCCAGGCAAGAAGCGTTGCTAAACAACTCAGTAACAGGTTGAACGAATTCAAGGATGCCGATGTAGTTTTGATTGATTGGCCAATATTCCAATTGGCTAAATTGATTGAGAAGCCAGTTATTCTGATGGATAGAAGCCCCCCTGCGGACAAGGGAGTATTCTCAAAGTTACAATGGCCTAAATGGAACAAAGCATGGTCTAAAGCAATCCGAGGGGCAGTAGTTTCAGAAGCGCATCGCGAATTTGTTGTAGATTATACTCAGACCCCTAAAGCATCGATAGGGGTTATTCCTGCAGGAGTCGACCTAGAATTGTTTCATAATGGCGAGAAAGACGTACCGATTAGAATGGTCTACCACGGCAGAGTTGATGTTAACAGAGGCGTTATGTCTCTTCCAATGATACTTGCAGGTCTACAAGCACAAGGGATCGACGCAACCCTGCATATCCACGGCTCTGGCGATGCAGTAAAGCGTTTACAAAATATTGGACTAGATGGATTGGAAGTTACTGAAGCAATACCACAAGATGAAGTCGCTGAACTATTATCGAAATATGATGTTGGATTATTGCCGATGCCTGAAAACAAAGTATGGAACTTAGCAAGTCCTTTGAAAAGGTCAGAATATTTGGGTAGCGGTCTTGTTGTATGTGGTATTGACCATGAAGGGCACAGAATCAAAGATTCAGGGAAATGGTTGCAATTATTCACCCAAGCTGAATTCATTTCAAAAACTGTTAGTTGGTTACAATCACTAGACAGACAACTGCTTACTGCACTGCAGAAAGAATCCAGAGCCTATGCTGAAGAAAACCTATCTTGGTCTCATTCTGTAGATGTTTTGGAATCTATGATCTTGTCATAGATTTCTCCCCATTGCTTAGTTACAACACCGATCTGATGCTTTGCCACAGCTTCTTCTAAGCCCAACTGAATTGGATTTGAAATTGCTTCCTTCCAACCTGCAATGTCGTCAAGAGGGACAGATTTAACGCACTCTGGTAAATCTGGAACATTAGTTGAAGCAACTACTGGGCAACCCGCCGCAAGCGCTTCTAAAATGACCATTGGCTGTCCTTCATAATCTGAAGGAACTATCAGACAACCGGCAGTTTGCAGAAGGTTCCACTTCTCTTCCTCGCTGACCCAACCTAATGCAGTGACTCCTTCAGGAGCATCATCAACCCCAGTTACTCTAAGGTCTTCCAGGCCTAATGAGTATGCGAAGTCATGCCCTTTTACGGGGTCATTCCTTCCCATGAGTAATGTGAAATTACCCCTTGCCACTCCTTCCTTCAATTGAGCATCAACCGGATTAGGAACAGAGATAGAATCCCCAATTAGAGGTTTTAATCTCTCACTCCAACCTTCAGTAAGACATACAACTTGGTAATCATTAAGGTCGGATTTAGTATCAATATCAAATTTTCCTGAATGGATATGGAACACTACCGGGGCCTTCGCAACTTTAGCAATTGATAATTTACGACGGTATGACCAATCCGAGGCACTGTGGATATGTACCAAGTCGAAATCACCATTTTTAATTTGCTTTTTAGCGATATTCCATCGCTTTATTTTTCTTCTAATACCCTTAGTTGAAAATGTATTGCAGGAAGACGAACGCCACCCTTCTGGAGGGTTTGCTGCGAGTAGGTGGATTACTGTAGACATACCTCCCGGCGCCATCGTAGGACCTACATGTACTACCCTTCGCATGTGGGATGCTTCTAGGTACACAGCAATAGCATTGATGCAGGCTTAATCATGGGTTTTGTTGAAGAAAGATTAGTTTAGTCGGTATAATATGGCAGGTGAATGGTTAGCATATGGCGAAATCAGTTTGGCTGCCATGGGGCTTGCTCCATTTGCATTACATCGCTTGTCTTGTGGGCAATGGGCCAAACAACAACTCGAATGCCCTGAAGAGATGTCTGGAATGGATATGACAATTCTACTTCCAGTTTGGAACGAGGGTCTGATTATTGAAACTAAACTTTCTAATTTAGCAAAGCAAGATTTCAAATCGAAACTATTGATAATTGATTCTGCATCAACCGACGATACTCTAGAAAAAGCTAGAACTTGGTTAGAGGACTTTCCAGATGCTTTCGAGTCTTCAAATATTATCACAATGCCAGAGAGGTTGGGAAAAACCACAGCAGTCAAGATCGCTTTAGATGCTATGAAAGACGATGAGGGGATAATCGTGATGACAGACGCTGATGCCACTTTGATGCCTGCAGCATTAAGCAGAATAAATCAATGGTTCAGCAATCCCCAAATTGGAGCAGTGGGGGGAACACCACAGCGCTTAGGAGAACTGGACAACGAAAGGTCTCATCGGGACCTCTATACTCTACTAAGAGTAGGTGAATCATCGTTTGACAGCACACCATTTCTCGAGGGCTCAGTTATTGCTTGGAGGGCTGGTTCGGTTTCATCATCCGACCTTTACGCACAAGCAAATGCAGATGATGCACAGATTTCAACAGCGGTTAGGCTAGGAGGGCTACGCTCAATCCAGGACCCCGAATTAACATTTACAGATCAAATGCCTCTTTCTTCTAAAGGTCAAAGGCGACAGAAAGTTAGGAGAGCTCAGGGACTAATTCGCCTACTTTCTCGGAAAAGGAAGTTTTGGTTTTCTAAGAGGCAAGGGCGTTTTTCTAAGATTCTTCGACGTAATGCTTGGATGCACATCCTTTCCCCTCTTGCAATTACTGCGGGGGCTGCTCTAGCTCTTCTTCGCAACATTGCCTTTCCATCAAATTCGAATTTGATGTATTCTCTATCGGTTATCGAATTGTATTGTTTAGCCTCATGGTTACTTACTCGTGCCAATAAGTCCTTCTTCGGTATCAAAACTGCTGGTACGATACTATGTGGCTTAGAGAATCTCTTTGTTGCAATAATGACAACAGGGCGTGGAAAGAGTCTCCACATGTGGGAGCAACACACAGATGTAAGAGAGGCTCTTTCTAAACAATGAGTTTCATTTTGAAAATAAAAAAAGCCTCCCTGGGAGCCGAAGTTCCCAGAGAGGCAGATTCGAGCAACGCTCGTATACTAAATTATCAGATAGTCTGACTTCAGTTGTTTTCAGCTGTTGCGGAAACGGTTGCGATGACCTTGTCATCTTCTTCGCCTACGCCAACTTTGGTAAGAGTAACAACGACTGAGCATGGCTCTGTGCCGTCGCATAGGTCTGCGTCTCCTTCAGAGATTGTGATCTCTTCAGAGGTGTCCCAGCTCTTGTCTTCATCCTTGTCCCATGTGCAGTCAGATGTTGCAGCGTCTCCGCCTTCAACACATAGAGACGATACGCCTCCATCTACTACTATCGATACCTTCAGGTTAGCCCAGTTTAGGCCGTCACCAGAAGTCATCTGAATGTGTACTAGGTCATCTAGTCCAGCATCAGACATATCGCCATTCGCATCTCTGTGACTGAATGTGTAAGTGTCTAGTCCGCCGCCGGTGGATTCACCAGCTAGGCTAGATGCCCATACATACAGTACTCCAGCCAGAACTACAGTGATTGCAACCATTAGAATGGTAGCGATAACTGGGCTGACTGCCTCATCGTTTCGGTTCTCGTTGTTCATATTTTTGTCCTCCTCCCCCAAGCGGGGGATATGTTCCCGACAGCAGCCGGAGTATTTAATCTCTTTGCCGCCTAATGTCTATTTCAGGTCGAAAAAACGGGTTACTGCTCTAATGTTCGTAACATAGACCTATCATGAAAAGTAACACCGAGCGGAGTGGTACATACAATTTGTATGCGCGAAAATATGTGAAATCTATCTTTACCTTTCTAATACCTTACAAAACGATCCAGCCTTACGGCTAATTCGAGTAAAAAGGTGAACAGGGTGAGAGCCAACGGAGAGGGGATGGGATGCACTCAACGGGAACTTCTACAGCCCTGTTCAATCTAGTCCCAAGGTGTCACGGCAAATAACCGTTTTGACATTTAATTCAATTATTAGCACTTTCTGTAGAGATATGAATTATAATTAAATCACTCAACAGTAAGAATCTCTGGTCCGCCTGAATGTACCATTACAGTATGTTCGAATTGACCTATCATGCCGCCATCTTGACAACCTAAAGCGTGGTATGTTTCAAGGAATCTTATACTGATCAATTTCTTGACAAGTGCATTCCACTTACTTTGTCTACTCGCTTCATCGGCCTCAGGGAATGGCTTTTCGAGCATTGGGAACGCCCATCTTTCTGCGAATGGTAGGGTTGAGTAGCGTTCCTCAAGGTTTCTAGCCAATTGTGCACCCAGAGGTTTCAACTGCTTGCGTGAAAGCGCCTTTCTCCACAATCCCTTACTTGTTACTCTGTAAATATTTGATGAGTTTCTTTCACCTATGTTTTTGATTAGGCCACTATCTCCGGTCGTATTGAAAGGCTCAACTGCATAGACGCTACCTTCTTCCACAACGCCTCTGAATCCTGGATTTTCAGCACCGCAAGCATATGATGGGACGCTTACTCCAGCATGCAGTTCCCATGGCTTTAGTTGGTGGCCACATAGATTGCGAATAGGCTGGAATCCAGCATCAATAGTAGGTTGAGCCGCTGCAGCTCCTACTTTGTACCAAGGAGTTCCAGGGTGTAACATCTCTACCGCAGCATCTCTAGAGTCTCTTGATGCTTTGATTTGGTCAGTATGGTTTCCCTTGTTGCCGACTTCCAAAGTCAATGCATTATCTCCGATATGGCCATTGATATGAACTCCGACATCTAGTTTGACTAAATCTCCGTTTTCAAACACCATATCTCTCTCCCAGCCTTCAGGAGCGATCGCTCCATGGTCGGTTGTGTAATGAGCAGCAAGGTCATCGACTGCAATTGTGACTGGGAATGCCGGGTTTCCGCCATTACGTCTTATGAATCTCTCAGCAGTTTGGATGACAGAATCCCAAGTTTTGCCCACGGTGATCTCTTCGCGCATTGCTTCTAGAGTTCTACGAGCAACATGGCCCGCATCGTGCCAATACTTTAGGCTGGAATCGTCCACCATGTCATCACGTCAGAGGGAGGTACAACGCCCTCTCTCATAACGGTTAGCCTCCAGCCTCGAGTCTCAGATTCGTCTACTTCTAACCGGATAATTGTACTTCCACGGCCATTTGGGCAGGTTCCCGGAATAAAATCGGCCACTCCTAGTATTTTTGCAGCAATTTCGGTATCACATTCAGAATCTTCTCCAGATTCGTTTGCGCTTGTCGCAGTTATTGGCCCGTATTCCTCTGCAAGTTTTACCGCAGCCGGATGAGAGAACACTCTTATTGCAACTTGATTGCCGCCAAGCCTTGAGTCTAATTCATTAATTGCAGGAAGGATAGTTGTAATTCCTCCTTGGATGAATTGATCTAACATCACAGGTAAGAATCCAGGAATCTTAACAAGCGACGAAGCTTGTTGTAATGCTGCAACTCCTAAACTAACAGGCATATCTTCTGGGCGAGACTTTGTAATGAACAGATTGTCCAATCCTTCGGAAGTGGGCATGCATCCTAATCCTGGCAGCGTAGATGTTGGGTATACAACCAATCCACCTGCTTCCAGGCGATGCTTCATCTTTCACACCTGTACCCATTCATTGACATGGCTTTCCGCAATCTGTGCAGCCAAATCCTTGTCTTCAGTTTTCACTAACAACTTACCACTCGGGTAGAGTGTTAATTCAGCAGGACCTGAGAATGTCCAAGCAAGCCGGGTTCTGAGACCAATGGTATAACCTGCTGCTTCAATATTCAGGCCTACAGGTTCGAGTTCAATTCTGTCAATGCCCCGAACTTCTATTTGCCAGGCAGACTTGTTGCCACACAATTCCATTACAAACGAATCATCAGACAAATCCTCACCTCACAAATCTGTATTTTCCTGCATCTCAGGTTTGGCAGGTGGGCTAGTTGGCGGGCCCGCTGGTGGCCCACTTGGGGGTGATGGCGGTCCTGAAGGCGGCCCAAGCGGGCCTTTTGGAGGAGAAGGTGGGCCTGCCGGAGGGCCTGCCGGTGGACTTGTAGGGGGCGAAGGCGGTCCTGAAGGGGGACCTAGTGGGCCTTTTGGAGGCGAAGGAGGCCCTGCGGGAGGGCCAGTTGGCGGATTTTTTGGAGGGGTTGGCGGAGGGGTAGATGGCCCACTCGGTGGCTTGGGGGGACTAGGTGGACTGCTTGGAGGAGTAAGCGTAGAAGTAGTTGGAACACTTGAGGGAGTAGGTGCACTTGCCACGGAATTAAGTGGAGTAAGCGGAGTGGCAGATGGACTCACAGGCGGCAGAGCAACATTCTCTGAAGCAGGTTCTGATGCAGCGTAGTCTCTGACAGAAGGTGATGATCTAACATGTGCAAGAAGTGGGTCCTCAGACCGAGATGGCTGTGGGAGAGGTGCTTCTCTAACTGGATTTGAATTGAGAATTGGGGCATCGAGTGCCCCTTGGCTAGATGTTGCAGTCAGTCCAGTAGACAATTCGGTAAGGTCTGTTTTGATTAATGTCTCTCCACCTAACGAATTTTCAGCTGCATATGAGGTCATTTGTACCTTTGTAGGGTCAATCATTTCCCTTTCTTTGATATTTCCAAAGTCACCTAGGTGGTTATCAAATGCACCTGAGAACAACGAAGAGCCAATGTTGCTGGCTAATTTGCGACCCTGAGTAACACTGTATTCGAAATCGAAGGCATAAGGGCCCATCTTAATTTCATCAGAAGAGCCTCTCAGTACAAATGTCCATTCTCCTGAATCAAGAGGGAACTCAAATGTCCAATCTCTCTGGACGCCAGGGCCTAAACTTGTAACCCCCTCAATCGATGGAAATTTTTGACCAGTATTGGTAATCACACTGACATCGAGGCCACCCATTGGAACAGGCGCCTCGTTAGTAATCGAGACATTCGCAACTATGACATCTTCGTCATCATCATTGATGTCCATTTTGATAGTTAGAACTTCTGCTTGCAACGAACCACTATTTCCGGAAGTTGGTACACTCATGTCGCTCGCCTGACTTGCGACTAACGCAGCCATACTTGAAGACAACCATGTCAAGAGTGTTAGATTAGCCCACCGCGAGTTTCTACAGGGAGCGACCAATCAACAGCTGCAACAGTATGGTTTGCTAAGTCAATCGGGCTTCTTTTGGTTTCATGAGTGTATATTTTGAAAACATCCCAAAGGCCAAATAAAACTCCAAACAAAGGAATGACATATTTTGTTTTGTGAGCGGCCCTTCGACCCCAATGAGCCTCCCCTAGTAGACTACCATCGTCATGAACAATTGCGATTCTCATCGCTCTCTGACCCAACGATCTTCCGTAATTCCGACCGGTGTACTTGAAGTAAAGCCAGTAGAAGGTGAGATGCATGATCCATGTTGCTAGAACATACCCTGCTTGTTGGGTAACCAGTAAATCAACCGCTACCAGGTAGAGGAAGAATGTACCACTTGTAGGTAATGCAATCAATAATGTAATCAGAAAAGCATCGAGACTTATGGCCACAATTCGTTTCCAAATTGGAGCGATTAACATCCCTTCTGGAGAAGTAGCCGCAATGGCTGCTTGAGCCATTGTTCCGGGCTTGTGCACGCTTACAGGTGAGTCCGCCATGGCGGGGGGTTGGGTCGCGCCTTTGAAAGGATGTGCTCAAGAATTGACAACATGCCATGCCATGAGATTGGACTCAGATATCCAATCAAGCCAACTTGCCCATGTAGGGTCATTACGCAAAGTCCTGTCATCTCCGATAACAATTAGACCGCGTTTTGCTCTTGTGAGCGCTACGTTTAATCGGCGATAATTGGACAAGAAACCAACTTTACCTGCATCGTTTGCCCTTACAGTTGATAGCACAATAATTTCCTTTTCTCGGCCTTGATATCCGTCAACAGATTTCACTTCAAGTCCTTCAATAACATCGTCTACCATACTTCGAATCAGTCTTACTTGGCCAGCATATGGTGATATTACTCCAATATCCTCTGGTGTTAAGTCACCTGGTGCCAGCAGGTCATTGACAACTTGCACAACAATTGCGGCTTCGTCCATATTCGATCTTGACGATCCTGATTCTTCTTCGATCTCGGAACCATGAACTGGTACAAACGCTACAGGTTTATCCCAATCTGGCCATAAAAATCCAGCCACTGGTGGTCTATCGGATGAAGAGCAACCATCTTCTAATTTATTCTCATAAAACCTAGAAGACGGGAATTCACGAATCGTAGGATGCATTCTGTATTGCGTGGTTAACATGTGGGCAGGAAGTCCATTTGATAGCAAACGCTCGAATAGCGGAATATCCAATCCGCCTTCTTCAGCACTGCGGCTAGTTACCGTTGGTGGTAGTTGACGGTGGTCTCCAACAAGGATTAGTTGTCGAGCACCTTTCACAATAGGTACTAACGCAGAGGGTTCGGTAGCTTGGGTAGCTTCATCGATTAGTACAATGGAGAACTTTCGATTAGTCAGAGTGAAATGGCCGGCGCCAATATTTGTAGTACACAAGACCTGAGCGCTGGCTAAAACATCATCAGTTATTCTTTGTTCCAATTCTCTAATTTCGCGATAATTCTTGTTTATATCGCGGTGCGCTAAACCCTTATCTTTACCCTTTAAGTCATGGAGTTTGGATCTCATACCTTCGGTCTCTTCACGTATGAAAGCAATCTCATCTTGCTTTGGGTGACTAGAAACTTGGGCATCTAAAGTGGCTTCTCTAAGACTTTCACGAACCTTAACCGGCCTACCAAGTCTGATTGCTTTAACATCCAAATCAAGCAAACCCTCTAGCAAATTGTCAACGGCGACATTTGATTCAGCACAAGCCAGTATCGGGCCACGCCCCATTTCTATCAATGCGCTTAGTAAGTGCACTGCCGTATGGGTTTTTCCTGTACCTGGCGGGCCTTGAATCATGGTCAACCTTTGCCCTACTGCAGTTTCAATAGCCTCTGCCTGACTATCGTCTAAAAGCATCCCTTTCAAATTAACAGGGCGGATTTTTTGCCCATGAATTTCAGGAGGCCTTTGAGCCGAGGAAACTAAATCATGAGGCTGACAAAGTAGCAAGTCTCTCAATACAGTCCCACCGTCTCCCTCAGTTGAGTGGAATGATACCAATGCTTCATGCATACGGTCATGCGCTACTCTATTGGCACCACGATCTAGTCGCCATCCACCTTTACGTAAATCTCCAGGTTTTTCTTTAGCCACAATTCTAATTCGGCGATTATTTCTATCCAATACTACACCTTCGACGACTTTCTCACCCCAAGGTCTTGCTCTGGAAATAATCACCATGTCACCATGGCCAAAGCGGTGGAACGGTAGTGAACCCCCGCCTCTTGCTTCGAATACAATAATCGGGTCTCCAAAGAACCTACCCGATGTTCTACCTACTAGATCGAATAATGCAAGACCTGCGCCAAGCATCTTCTGTTTCGACCAATTCTTCCATCTTTCTTCCACTTGATTCAATTCATCTTCAAGTTCAATGCCGATGAGGTTGGTAAAACATTGAAAGTGGTCCTGTGACTTCCTCCACTTTGCCTCATGTGCAACACTTGTTGCCCTTTTACCATTAGAGCGGGTACTCATTCTTCGCACCCCTCCTTTCTCGGCCATGACAAAACGGTAGCACTGCTTGTATAGCATGCTGTCGGTGCTCGGGAATAGGTGAGGCTTAACTACGAAATGAGTCGCCGAATATCTGCTGGTGACGATGTTCCGACGTAAGGAGGCCGTAGATATTGAGGGCGAAGTTTGCCCTTATTGCGAGTTCGTTAACGTAGTAGGTTCAGCAACCTGCGCCCAATGTTATTACGAATTAAACAAAGCCCCACGAGACCAAGGAGAACCGGTTTCTAACGAAGTAAGCAACTCCATCTTCGACGAATTAATGTCTGATGAAGACGACTCGTGGGAAGAAGTCGATGCGCTAGACGTTGTACTTACTATGGACCAAGCCCCTGTAGATGTAGATCAATACAGCGTTACAGACTTTGAATCCGAAGAACCAGAAAAGGTAGGATATGTGGAATCATCATCACCAGAGCTTCACAATACTGTGGCTCACGAACCCTTGGATGTGACTGCAGACGATATGGGCGAGGCGATTCAAGGTGTTGAGAAAATCGAGTTTGCTAAAGAAGACCCGTTTGCACAAATCCCTGAACCTGTGCATCAAGGAAGAGGTGCAGTGTTTTCACCAAGTACACCATCAGCGATGGATGACGATTTGAAAGGGCACATTGGAGGTTCTGAATTACCATCTTTACCATCAGATGATCTTTATGAAAATAAGATAAATCTGAATGCGGTTAAAGCACCACCACCAACCCCTGCTGTTGTTTTACCATCAATTCCTGACATTCCAAAAACAGCTGTAATTCAAAGCGCTCAGCCAGTTGTCACACCTCAAGCCGAAGCAGTGGCGTCGCCTGAAATTCAACCAGCAGTGGAAGAACCAGTGACTAACACGCCGGTTCCTACAGAACCCACTCCTGATATTGAACCAGAACCTGAAACAGTAACAGAACCAGAAGTTGCTGAAGTGGTGTTTCCGCCAATCGAACAACGAATCTGGCCTTGGCCGTCAGGAGAGGCCTGGGATGCTAGGCAAGTCCATCGCGAAGTTGTTACTGCACTCGAACAAACAAAGAGTGGACAAATCGACGCTGCAAAGGCGACAATCGACACACTGGGTCCGCATTTGACCGATGAAAATATAGATTTGATATATCATATTGGAATGGTCCTGAAGCAGATAGACAGAGTAGAAGATGCAAAATCAATGCTGGAAAGAGCGAAAATTATGATGCCCGACAATCAGCATGTTTCATCAGCAGTAGCCTATCTCGGAGTTTGAAGAGGGGGGTTTTCTCTGGATACGCCGGAATTGCAAGTTGACGAAATTGTGATTCTTCGGCCGATAAGTCGCCGAATTCTTCCAGAAGTAATGGAGTCGTATCTTGAAGACCCTGAAGCAGCAAAGGCAGCCCTTCCTTGGTTGAAAGAAGGTGAGAAAGCACGCCGTCAAATCGCAGACTTGATGATAGACCTTGAGATTCAACGCAATGGAGATTCAATTCATTTTTGGGCTATTCATTCATTGGCAGATAATTCGTTTGTAGGTCTAATCGGCTTAGGCGACGAACTTCAATTAGCAGCCTCTGCATACAATCTAGGATATTGGGTTAGAAAGAATTGGAGACGCAAAGGAATTGCTCAATCTTGTGTAGATGCGATATTTACTTGGCAAAAAGAGAGGACGGAGCAATCTCTTATCGAAATAACAGTTCATCCTCATAACGAAGCAGGATTGGCAGCTTGCAAATCGATATGTGGAAAATGGAAAGGGTTGGCAATCGAAGGCTTTGTCCCAATTGAAATAGATGAGAGAACAATTCCTCATGTTCTGCACCTAGTTCAACTAAACCGTGGTGATTAGATGAAGCCGGTCTGGTTGACCGTTGATTCTGACGACATCCGTCATACCCCTAGATTTCAAGGCCACCCAACTAGATCGAAAAGGGTTGCACACAAAGGAACATCTAACGAGATGAAGGAAGCGATGAATGCATTCCGTAGTTGGTTGGACAGAACTCAAGTAACTCTGACAATATTTGTTATTGCAGATCAATTAGATGATGATGTATTCAGTGAATGGCTTGCAGACTTGTTGCAAAACCATCCGCAAGTTACGATAGGTTGCCACGGCCTAACTCACCGTTGCTGGTCTGCATTCCCAGAAGATCCGGATAATTTCTTAGCAGCTATAGTTGAAGCAGATGTAAAATTACACAAATTTGCAGGAGATGCATGGCGCCCTTGGTTCAGAGCACCCGCTGGTTATATCGCCCCATGGATGGCTCCAGTAATTGCAAAAGCAGGATTTGAATTAGATACGAGCGTTAATCCATCATGGCTAGTTAGGAAAAAGGCAGGGCCTTGGAAGGATTGGAACTCTGTTCAGAATGCATTGAAGGACTCTGGCCTGATAAGCAAACCATGGCTTTGTAAATTTTCGCTACCGACCTGCGGTCCAGCATTATCGATACCGATTCTAAGATGGAATGCAAGAAGAGCCTGGCGCAATCTCGGACCGTTTGTTCTCCCTGACGAAGCCGAACACACAGTATACTGGCATATTCTTGACCACGGCAAAAAGAATGGACAGTGGAAACCGCCTCTTATGATTGAATGAGCCCAAAGGGCTCAAGTCACCTTTGCATTAGGGGCGACCATGGAGAAGAGATTCTGGCAAGGTCTTCTTCTAATCGGCATTGCAATGCACATACTTGCTGCGATGTTGATGCCACTAGGATTAGACGCTCATGTTCACGCAACTTATGTCAGCGATGGGATGGAAGATGGTGAAGCCCATTTGGAATGGGGTGAACTCAGACCAGACTCAGCCAATGGTTCGACTCCAAAAGAAGTCCCTGCTGACGATAAATGGTTTGCTTGGCATTCGATTATTGAAATGTGGTTTACAATATTCTCTCCATCGGCAGCAACTTTACACGTCCTAGGATTAATTGGAGGATTGGGTTGCTTGGCCACAATTTTCCTTCTGACAAGAGATTTGTTTGGTCATGATCAGGCCCTGCGTTTATCGGCACTTGCATCAATATATCAACCGTTGATGAGAGCAACAGGAAGATTCTATCAAGAAAGTGTCATATTAATGCTCGTTGCAATTTCAACATACTGTATAATCAAAGCAATTCGGCGTAAGAATATAGTAAGTTCATGGTTGATTCCACCAATCGTCTGTGCAGCCATTATACTGTCATTCAAGGGAATGCCTGTATGGTATGTAATACCTGCAGGACTAGCATTGTCGGCATCAACCCGGCTACGCATGAATCAGATTCAAATCGCTATAATTGCATTATTTGTCCAGTTAACAATTCTTTATCGTAATGGAGTTTCTCTGTCTAATCCAGATATCATACCATCTTTACTTACAGCCTTTATGGCCTACTTCTTCTTCGTAATAGGTGGAGTATTATTTTTCACAAAGCAGGATGGAACAGAAAACGAAGAATCAAGAATTGTTTCTAGAGGTTCATTGATGATATCGGCTTGTTTAATTGGCTGGATAGCTGCATTATGGGTGACAGAGGCAGTATCATTGGAAAGGGAGTTTTTCGATATAATAGATTCATTTACCAATAATCCACGATATTTGTCACTATTGATTGTTCCACTTTGGTTTAGCAGAATGTTACGAACCGATACATCGGGAGTAAGTCTCGCAAAAAACCGTAATACAATGGTAGTGACTATCTGTTTGATGTTATTATTGAATTCATATGTTTTAGCCGGGTCAGGACACAGAGGTACAGACGTGGTTGGCGCTCACATAGGAAATGAAATTGAAGATGGTGACGATGTACTATTTTTAGCAAATTCACCTCTTTCTGTGCACCGACTATATACTGTAAAGTTCGCAATGGACCCGGATAGTGATGTTGATAATCTCGGATTCTGGAGGAACAAGGATAGTGGCTGGGAAGCCGAATTGTCAGAATGTGAAACTCTCAAAGATATTGAATGGATTATCGTCTATCCATATATTGACCCAATTTTACCCGAAGGTTGGATAGAAGTCGATTTCGAAGGCTCGGAGAAGGTTAGCGATAGTTATGAGTTGTACGTATGGGGTGAAGAGAATGAACGGTGTCCTTGATGGAATAAAAGTCCTCGATTTATCGAGGATATTGGCTGGACCATACTGCGCTCAAATGTTAGGCGATCTTGGCGCTACAGTCACCAAGGTTGAGGCGCCTTGGGGTGATGATACGAGGGGCTGGGGTCCTCCATTCCTAGATGATGGCACCGCAGCATACCACTTGTCTTGTAATCGGGGCAAAGAGATAATCTTCCATAACCTGAAACAAGATAAGGCGGAAATCCAACGTCTTATTTCTGAATCAGATGTGGTAATCGAGAACTTTCGGCCAGGCCAATTAGAGAGATTAATTGGTCCAATATCGAAAGATGTAATTTTGTGCTCGATAACTGGGTTTGGACAGACTGGGCCTCGCTCTCAAGAGCCAGGGTACGACTTAGCTCTCCAAGCAATGAGTGGGATAATGAGTATCACAGGAGAACCAGATGGTGGCCCAGTGAAAGTGGGGGTGGCTTGGATTGATATTATCACAGGCCTATATGCTGGAAATGCGATTATGGCTTCATTATTTCATCGCGAAAGAACAGGAGTTTGTAATCACCTAGACATCTCATTGTGGGATTGTGCAATTGCTTCTCTGGCTAACCAAGGGCAAAATCAGTTAGTAAGCGGAACCGACCCCGGGTTGCTAGGTTCCGGACATCCCAATCTTGTTCCATACCAGGCTTTCCAAGCCAATGATGGATGGGTTGTAGTAGCAGTGGGTTCAGATGCACAATTCTCAAAGTTGTCAGAATTATTAGAATTCGAGAATACTTGGCCAACCAACCAAAACAGAGTGGATTCAAGAGCTGAGGTTAATGCTAAGGTTCAATCAAAGGTTTCTGAAATGTCTAGGGCTGAAGTTGTCAAATTGCTTCAGGGCATTCCAACTTCGCCAATTAACAAGATTAGTGAAGCGTTTGCTGACATCCAAAGCATCGCCCGCGGAGTAGTCAGTAAATGGGGCGAAGAAGATGTTTTATCTAGCCCTTTACGATTTATTTCAGAAAGAAAATAGTGAAGTTTGGCCACCGGTCCTCACAAGGCCAGCTGTCTCCAATAATTCCATAGCGTTGTCAAATCTCTTTTGTGAAAATTGTCTGTCCTCAACCAGGAACTTTTTC